>JAFRCV010000009.1 GCA_017404205.1 Erysipelotrichaceae bacterium | reverse complement strand
TTATCGATTCATTAAAGATAAAGAAAAGGAGTTAAGAAATACGGATATATGCAAAAAAGAATTTCCAATATCACTAGAAGAAATTTATGGTAGATACCATTATGGAATGTTTGCCTAACAACACAGATGTTAAATTAGGCAAAAAAACCTGCCAGAAGTGCTAATATCTCAATTATTTAGTACTTTTTAATTTTTACTCTTTCTATTCATTCTCCCCTATTTAATGGTAGAATAGTGATATTTATTTTTATTTATAGGGGTAGACTTATGAATGATGAGAATATGATGAAAAAACGTTATGGATTCCCTATGGCACTTGCCATGGTTATTGGTATTGTTATTGGGTCTGGTATCTTCTTTAAAGCTGTTAAAGTATTAAAACTGACTGGTGGCAATATGAAGATGTCGCTACTTGTTATTGGCATTGTTGGTTGTATATGTATAGTTTGTTCATTATTCTTTGCAAAAATGGGTAAAGAATATGTTCATTGTAATGGTTTAATTGACTATGCTGAAGCAACATTAGGTAAGAAATATGGCTATATTATTGGCTGGTTTATGGCATGTTTCTATAATCCTATTATTGGTGCTACTCTTTCTTATATTGCTGCATCATATGTATCAATGATGTTTGGACTAGAAATGTATGGTCAAGCTACTACTGGTATCGCAGTATTCTTTATGTTAGTACTTGTAGCTATTAATATGTTAGGTCCATCTTTAGCTGGTAAGCTACAAATATCAATGACTATCATTAAATTAATTCCCCTAGTATTAATGGCTGTTATTGGTTTAATAGTTGGTATTGTTAATGGTAATACTATTGAAGTATTAAATACTGCCGTTGAAACTCATCCTGTAGGTGGATTATTTGGTGGTGTATGTGCCTTTGCTTTTGCTTATGAAGGATGGATTTCTTGTACTGCTATTAATGCAGAACTTAAAAATCCTAAAAGAGATCTTCCATTAGCTTTAATAATTGGTGGAATCTTCTGTACTGTTTTATATATGTTATATGTATTATCTATGTCAGCTACATTATCGATAGATGGTATTATTAGCGCTGGAGATAATTTACCAGTTATTGCTTTCTCTAATGTATTTGGTAGATTTGTTGGTTCTATTATATTAGTATTTATTATTATTTCATGTCTTGGTACAGCTAATGGTATGATCTTATGTACTATGAGAAGTTTCTATGCTTTAGCTATAAGAAATGAAGGACCTAAACCAGAAGTATTAAAAGAAGTAGATAGTACTACTTGTATGCCACTAAAGAGTTGTATTATTGGATTAATTTGGTTAGGATTCTGGTTATTCCAAACTTCTACTTTATTCTTCCAAGGTCCATTAGCCTTTAATGGTACAGGTAATCCTAGTTGGTTACTAGCATGGGAAGCAGATGAAATCTGTATCGTAACGCAATATGCTTTATATATACCAATGTTTATTTATGTCATCTTTAAACAAAAGAACTTTGGTATTGTATATCGTTTTATTATCCCTATCTTATCTACTATAGCTTCATTATTTATGGTCTATTGTAGCTATAAGAGTTATGGTATACAAGTACTATACTATCTAGTATTCTTTGGAATAATCATGGGTATTGGCCTATACTTTAATAGAAACAACAAGGGAGTGCAAAAATAAGCGCTCCCTTTTTTTATTAAAATATTGATTCATCTTGAGTTATTTGCTACTTTCTAGTACTTTCTTTACCTCACTAATTAATTGTTCTCTATTAGGAATATAGTAAGTATATGTAGACGCAAATATATTATTAGATAAACCACCTAAGGCATATTCAAGTGCTACGTCTTTCTTTCCTTTACAAAGTATAATACCAATAGGTTTATTATCATATTTATCATTAATTTCTTCATTATAATAGTTCAAATACATATTCATCTGTCCAGCATATTCTGGCTTCATTTTGCCTATTTTTAAGTCAATTAAAACATAACATTTCAAAATTTTATTGTAAAAAACCATGTCTACATAATAATGAGTATTCCCAAGCGTTATTCTTTGCTGTGTCCCAACAAACATAAAACCCTTGCCTAGTTCTAGAAGAAACTCTTCCATATGTTTTACTAGTTTTCTTTCTAAATCTTTTTCAAGAGTAGGTTTTTTCTCTTTAATTTCTAAAAATTCAAATACATAAGGTTCTTTTAAAATATCTTCTGGTGTATTTAATGTTTGTCCTTCTTTTGATAGTTCATAAACTTTTTTCCTATTGTCTTTACCTTCAGAAAGTAATAACCTTTCAAATAATGAAGTCTCTAGTTGTCTTTTTAGTTCTCTAACACTCCAATTTGAACTAATACATTCTTTTTCATAAAAACTTCTTTCATCATCGTTTTCAATGCTTAATAATTCACAATAATGTGACCAACTTAATTTAACAGACAGTGTCTGTTGTTTTTGATATTTAAGATAAAATCTACGCATATATTGAAGATTTGATACTGAAAAGCCAGAACCCAGAGTTTTTCTTAACTCTTTTGATAGTTCTTTCATAACTTGTTTTCCATATTCAGCTTTAATATTACCATTTTGTTCGTTTTCAACAATGATTCTACCAACATTCCAATATGCAAGTAACATAGTTTTGTTGACCTCGTAAGTAACTTTGTTTCTGCTACTTATAATTACATCTTTTATGTCTTCTATCATTTTTCCATTGGTTTTTTCTAACATTATTGCTCCTTCTTGAATTTTTCAGACACGTCTGGAAAATTCAAATTATTTTTAAATATCTAAGTTTTTATTTAGACTAACTTCGCGAGTTCAAATTTTCCCCCTATATCTTTATTGACAATAAAATTAAAAAAACCTACTCTTTTTTAAAAAATTATTAATTATAAAAAGGATATCCATTTTATTGAATATCCTTTAAACCATAGGCCTTTAATTCGTTTTCAATATAATCAAAATACTTACTTAAATCAAAATCAAGATTTGGGCATATTAACGCAAAATCTAAATCTTCAGAAAATCTATCTAACTTATAAAAGATTCTTAATGCCGTTCCACCATAAAAAGCTGCCTCATTAAAAAAACCGCCCCTAGATAATCCTAAAAGTATAATCTCTTGAACAATTTCTTTTAAGGCGTTTATTTCATCAGTTAGGTTATTTATTTCATATTTGTCTAACATTTGTTCAATTATGTTGTTCATTGTTCCTCCTTTTCATATATCTTGCTAATAGATAAATGTTTGTTGAACGATATAAATTACTTAATTTCTCAATTTTTTCAACATTGAGTTTATTAAATCCATCATAATCTATACGTAAATCGCTAAATAACATTCTTTCTAAATTTGCATAATTATTTAGTGGTTTTAATGTATATAATTTGTCACATAGTGCTTTTTCGGGACTTGCAAGTTGATAATAATAACCGTTTTCTTGTTTTAAGAGTATTTCCTCTGGATAAGCGAGCGTTGGTACATCTCTATATGTAAATACACCAAAACTATTATTATATTGTTTCTTCTTTTTCTTATTAAACGTAGCACTTGTTATTGTGCTAACTCTTTCTGGAATTAATCCATAAAAAGACAAGGCATATTCAAAAGAAATATATGATGGTCCATAAATACTTCCAGCCAAATAATATCCAGGAGTATTAGGGTCTGTTTCATATAAACCATTAATAATTCTAAATAAGTTGCCACCTTTTACTTCTCTAGATAACTTGGTATCTTTGTTAGAATAATTGCTATACTTTTCCTTTGCAATACTGCCAGTAATTATCATATTTTCACCTCTTTTTATCATTTTACGATAATATCTGGTGATAATCAATTGTTTATTTTCATTTTTACTCTATATCATAAAATAATCTCATATATCTTTATTGACAAGAAAAAGGAAAAATCCTACCTAAATATGAAAAAACTTCTATGTTTAATAGAAGTTTTTTAACTTAAATTATATTACTTGTATTAGCCTATAGATCCTTGCATATTAATTTTTAATAATTGATTTAATTCAACAGCATATTCCATTGGCAATTCTTTAGTAAATGGTTCAATAAAACCAAGAATAATCATTTGTGTTGCTTCTTCTTCAGACAATCCACGAGACATTAAATAGAATAATTGATCTTCTGATATTTTTGATACGGTTGCTTCATGTTCAATTGTTGAAGAATTGTTTGAAACAATATTAGTAGGTATCGTATCAGAGCTTGATAAATCATCAAGTATTAATGTGTCACATTCAACTTTAGCTTTAGAATTAATGGCTTTTTCTGCAATGTTTACAACACCACGATAATTAACCTTGCCACCTACTCTACTTAAAGATTTAGAAATGATTGTGCTAGATGTATTAGGCGCAAGATGTATCATCTTTGCACCAGCATCTTGAAATTGTTGATGTGAGGCAACCGCAACTGAGATGCATATTCCTTTCGCTCCCTTTCCTGCTAATACGCAACAAGGGTATTTCATATTCAAATGCGAACCAACATTGCCATCAATCCATTCCATAATGCCATTTTCTTCAACAAGTGTTCTTTTTGTCACTAAATTTAAAATATTACTAGACCAGTTTTGAACAGTAGAATAACGACATTTAGCATTCTTCTTTACAATAATTTCAACTGTTGCAGCATGCAAAGAATCTTTAGAATATTTAGGTGCTGTGCAACCTTCAACATAATGTAAGTCAGAACCCTCATCGCATATGATTAATGTTCTTTCAAATTGTCCCATAAGTTCAGAATTAATTCTGAAATATGATTGTAATGGTTTTTCTAATTTGACACCTTTTGGAACATAGATAAATGATCCTCCTGACCAAACTGCAGCATTTAAGGCTGCGAATTTATTATCAGCATAAGATACAACTGTTCCAAAATACTCTTTAAATAAAGCGGGATGTTTTTTTAATGCTGTGTCAGTATCATAGAAGATAACGCCTTTTTCTTCTACTTCTTTTAACATATTGTGGTATACAACTTCTGATTCATATTGTGTTGATACACCAGCCAAGAATTTTTGTTCTGCCTCAGGTATCTTTAGCTTTTCAAAAGTATTTTTTATTGTCTCTGGTACTTCTGCCCAATCTTTAGAAACCTTCTCACTTGGCTTAATATAATAAGTAAAATCTTGAAAATCAATATCGCTTAAATCTGGCCCGAAATTAGGCAAAGGCATTTCCATAAATTTATGGAAAGCTTTCAAACGATATTCCAACATCCAATCAGGTTCGTTTTTTGCCTTTGAGATTGCTTTGATGACATCTTCGTTTAAACCCTTTTGTGTTTTAAAAACAGAGACATCTTCATCTTTAAAATCATACGCATATTCTTCTTGGCTATCTATAATATCTTTATTTGTCATAATTATCTATCAACTCTTTCATTGCTTTTATACCAATTGTTCCACATTTAATTCTATTTGCTTGCTTAGATAAAGTATTAAATGCATTGGCTTCTTCTAATAAATCTTCATCATATTCTTTTTCATCAATCATATTGAAATATTCGCCAATTATATGTAAAGCTTCTTCTTTACTCTTTCCTTTAATTAAATCAGAAATAATTGATGTAGAAGCAAAACAAATAGTACAGCCAACACCATCAAAACGCACATCCTTAATTATTCCATCTTCAATTAACATTTGAACTTTAATATCATCAATACAAGAATCGCTGGCATTATGAACAAGATGATATCTATCATCTTCTACAAGCCCCTTATTATGAGGGTTTTGATAATGTTCTAATAAAATTGTTCTTTTAATATCATCACTAAACATTAAATAATCGCTCCAATACATTTTTCAAGTGTTATATCTTTTAAAGCATTATATAGCTTATCGATATCTTCTTTGTCATTATATAAATAAGCACTGACTCTAACAGTTTCGCTTGCGCCAATTATGTTATGCAACATCTTTGCACAATGATTGCCTGTTCTCACCGCGATGTTAAAACTATTTAAATATGATCCTACATCTTGGGCAAATATACCTTTTACATTAAAGGAAACTATTGAACAATCAGTTTTAGGATTGTAAATTTCAATATTAGGCAGTGAAGATAATCTTTCAACAATATATCTTCCTAATTCTTTTTCATGTTTTTCGATATTGTCCATGCCTATTTCTAATAAATACTCAAGAGCTTTCTTAAAGCCAATGACACCTTCAATATTTGGTGTTCCTGCTTCAAATCTTGTTGGTATCTCTTTCAATATTATTTCGCCTTCTTTATTGAATCTGGCATTTGCACCACCACCCATAAAAAGTGGATCCATCTTATCTAATAATTCTTTCTTTCCATATAAAACGCCAACGCCACTTGGCCCTAACATCTTATGTGCTGAGAAAGACAAAAAATCGATATCTAAATCTTTTACATCTACTTTGATGTGTGGCACTCCTTGCGCACCATCAACACATATTATTGCACCTTTCTCATGTGCTACTTTACTTATTTCTTTAATTGGATTTATATAGCCTAATACATTAGAGATAAGCGGTAAAGCAACAATCTTAACATTACCTTCATTTAATACTTTTTTAAAATTATCAATATTAAATGTTCCATCATTATTTAAAGGAATATATTTGATAATGGCTTCTGTTTTTTCTTTAACTTTAAACCAAGGCAAAATATCACTCGCATGTTCACTTAATGTAGTCAAAATAACATCACCTTTATTTAAAATATTTAAACCATAACTATATGCCAAATTATTAATTGAGGCGGTCGTACCACTAGTAAAGATTATTTCATCTGGATCATCGTTATTCAATAACTTACAAACAAGTTTTCTTGTGTCATCATATTCTTTAGAAGCTATAAAGGAATTATCATAGTCACCACGATGAATGTTAGCTGTGTAGCAACTATAAAAATTTACAACAGCATCAATTACACAACGAGGTTTTAATGATGTTGCTCCACTATCTAAATAAACCAAATCAGGGTTATTCTTAAATATTGGAAAATCATTTTTGATTCTTAAATCAAGCATGCTTTACTCACCCTTTCATCAGCAATTTCTTTAATAAGTAAGCCATCTTCATATTCTTTGTAAAAATCTTCATTTGGCATTAAATAACTAACAATTAATAATAATAAAGCTTGTTTTTTATTCAAACCTCGTGAATTCATATAGAAAAGGACTTCTTCATCAATTGTCCCCGATGATAATGAGTGACTTGCTTCTACATCATTTTCATCTATTTCTAATACCGGCAAAACTTTAGCTTTCTTGGGATTTTCAAATGTTAAACAACGTGATTTTTGAAAACATTTAGAGCGTTTTGCGCCTTTTACAATCTTTCCTACAACATTTAAGCTTAAGTCAGCATCTTTTAAACAAACAACATTATTATCTATTTCAATTGTTGATTCACTTTCGTTATTAAATAAATGATAATTAATATCTTTTTTATTAACCCCTAGATAAGTTGTCAATACTTTTAAATGACTGCCCTTATTAACCTTAATGTTGCTTTCTTGTTTAAATTCATATTCATTTAATTCAAGAATATTGATTGTGACATTACTATTATTGATTGTGCCATTTTCATTTAAAACAATATTTTTATTAGCATTATTAAAAATCAATATCGAATAGTCACCATCATTTAAATCATAATTGATATTTAAATCATCATTTAAAATAATACTAATCGTATCACTTGTTTTTAAACAAATATTTAAGTCTTTTTCTTTAATATCTTTATATAAACTAGCCATTTAATTCCCTTTTATTTCTTGCACATACGCCAAGTGAATAAATCATTGGTTTTTCTTCTTTTAATGGTTGAATCTTTAATTCTTCATAAAGCCAATCATAACCATCATTATCAATTTTCAAAACAAGTTCGCTATCACCTTCAACAACAATTCTTCCATCAACGATTACATGAGAATGTGTTGGTTTAATTGAAGTAAAGAATCTTTCATAATGTGAAACAACAAGTAAGCCTAGGTTTGTTTCTTCTTTTAATTTCAAAATTGCATCAGATACAAGCTTAATGGCATCAACATCAAGACCTGAATCTATTTCATCAAGCATTGCGATACTTGGTTTTAACATCATCATTTGTAAGATTTCATTACGTTTCTTTTCTCCACCTGAGAAACCATCATTTACAAAACGATGAGCCAAGTCATCTTTCATTTTTAATGCCTTAATGCCAACATCAATCTCTTTAATAAATTTAAAGATTGAAATAGGTTTTTCATTGCGTGCATTCATAGCGGCTCTTAAGAAATCGGAATTTGTTACTCCTGCAATTTCTTGAGGATATTGTAAAGCTAAAAACAAGCCCTTCTTACTGCGCTCATCAACACTCATTTTTAAAACATCTTCGCCATTATATAAAATTGACCCTTTTGTAACACTATAATTAGGATTGCCCATTATCGTCTGTAATAAAGTTGATTTTCCATTGCCATTAGGGCCCATAATCGCATGTATTTCACCATTTTTTACAACAAGATCAATACCTTTTAATATTTCTTTTTCACCAGCTTTTACATGCAAATCTTTTATTTCTAATATATTTTCCATAAGCTATTTAACAAAAAACTTGTTTTTGTTCCTTTCTTGACAAACTTGTAAGGTATAACTAATACCTCGTGAGTATTATAACACCTTTAAAAAAATCAAATGAAAATTACTATTCAAAACGATATAGAATTTGGCTTAAATATATCATTAAATTGGTTAATAACGCTTTAATAATATATAATTAAATAGTTATGGAGGCAGTTTATGGATATTAAAGAAATGATTAAAAAGTTTTGGTTCATAGGCCTTATAGCTATTGCATTATTAGTATTTATAGTTATTTATGCAGTTCAAGCTTATCAAAATAGGCCTATTTATGTAGATACCAAAACAGATAATGATGGAAATTACATCGTTTATTCTATTGAAGGAGAAAACTTATTAGCTAATGATCTTTATGATAATCTATATGAAGATTTAGGTGCTTCAACAGCTTATACAAAATGGTCAAGACAAGTAATCTCCAAAGCTATTAAAACAACTGAACAATTAAACACATATGCAAGCAACTACGCAAATTATATTGCAGCATATAATGATCAAGCTACAATTGATTCAGCACTTAAACAATATGGCTACGCTAATGGCTTTGATGATTTACTTGAATATTGTTTAGATATGGTAAAAGCTGATGAATTATATAAAGATTTTTATTCAAGAAATTTTGATACTTATGTTAAGCCACTAATTGATGAAACGCATCCAAAACGTGTTTATCATATTCTTGTCAAAGTTGAAAACGTTGAAGAAGTAACTGATGAAGAAGGCAACACTAGTTTGGTTGCTAATATGAGTGAAGAAGAACAAACAAAATTAAATTCAATTCTTGAAGCTTTGGAAAAAGGCGAAGATTATGCTGATGTATGTGCTAAATATTCTGATGAAGATTCGACTAAAGATAAAGGTGGATATCTTGGAATTTATGATGATACATCAATCGCTCAACAAATGGTTAAAGAATTTTCAGATGCTGTAATTGCATTAGATTATGATACAGTAAGTGAACCAGTATTATCAGAATTTGGTTATCATATTATCAAAGTTGAAATGCCAACTGATGATGAATTAAAAGCAGATAATGTATTTATGTCAGAAGTAAGCAATCATTATACATATTCAAATATTGTTGCTTTGAAAGAAAAAGCAGATGAACTTGGCTTTGAAATCAAAGATGAAAAATTAAATGATTTAATTAACCAATATATTGAACAAGCAGCTAGTGAGATTGCAGCAGAAGTTGATACTCCAGTAGAAGAAACTAGTGAAGAAAACGAAAGTGAGGATGGAGAATAATGAAAAAGATATTAATTGTATTATTTACTCTATTATTACTTTGTGGATGCTCTAATTCTCATAATTCTAAAATCGCCAATGGCGAAGAAGTAATCTTTGTTGATAGTGATGGTAAGAATTATACAAAAGCTGATTTATATGATGATATGATGACAGGTTCTTCTGCATCTTCATATCTAACAAACGATTTAATTTTAAAACTTGCTAAATTAGAAAACGTTGATCTTGAAACTATTAAAAAGGAAGCTCAAGATGATGCAAATGAAGCAATTGAAGCAGGACAAGAATATTACATTACATATTATTATGGAAGCGTAGATAATTACATTAAGCAAATGACTCCATATTTAGCTTTAAATGAATTAAAGAAACAATATGTCGAAGCTGATTTAAATACATATGTTGAAGACTATCTTCCATTCCAAGCACAAATCATTTATTTTGATGAAATGGAAAACGCTACAAATACTTTAAAAGATATCAATGAAAATGGAAAAGAATTCATTGAAGCTGCTACTTTAAATGGTTATACAGAAGAAATTACAACAACTCTTTATCACAATGCAGCAAATGATTTGCCTACACAAGTAATTGAATATGTTGTAAATAATGGTGTTGGTGTTTCTTATGTAATTGAAACTGAAAATGTAACTACTGTTGGTGAAGAACAAACAAGTACTCCTCGTTATTATTTAGTAAATATTATCTCTAAAGATGTAGCTGATTTCAAAGATGAATTTATTGAAAGTGTACTTGAAGATGTTGATCAAAATACAGTCTTGACTAATTTATTAAATAAATATGAAGTCAATATTTATGATCAAAGAGCTTATGACTTATTAACTTCAACATATGAGGTATTAAAATAATGTGCATCTTTTGTGAAATAGTAGCTGGTAATATCCCTTCAGCAAAGATTTATGAAGATGATTCACATCTAGCAATTTTAGATATTTCGCAAACAACTTATGGCCATACACTTGTTATGCCAAAGAAACATTATGATAATTATCTTTCAATGCCTAAAGAAGAAGCTCAAGAATTAATGGGCTTAGTAAATGAATTAGGAAATAGGATAATTAGTAGCTTAGATGCTAAAGGATGCAACATCTTAATTAATACTAATGAAGTTGCAGGCCAGAGTGTAAATCATACTCATGTGCATATTATTCCTCGATATAGTAAAGATGATACTGTAAGATTTACTTTTAGTGAAAATAAATATAATCTTGAGGAAGTATTAAATAAAATCAAAGGAAAATAGAATGAACAATTTTATCTATGAGATTCCTACTAAAATATTTTTTGGTAAGGATCAAATCCAAAACCTAGGTGCTGAAATTAGTAAATATGGCAAAAATGTCTTATTAACTTATGGTGGTGGTTCGATAAAAAGAAGCGGTCTATATGAAAAGGTCTATGCGCAAGCACAGACCTTTAATTTGAACATTTTTGAACTTGGAGGCATTGATCCAAATCCTCGAATTAGTTCAGTAAAAGAAGGTGCCAAAATCTGTAAAGAAAATAATATTGATGTTGTATTGGCGGTTGGTGGCGGTTCAACAATTGATTGTTCTAAATTTATTTGTGCCAATGCTTTAGATGAAGTAGAAGACCCATGGGATTATTTTATAGGTAAAGCAAAAGTCACAAAAGCGTTGCCACTAATAACAGTTCTTACAATTGCAGCTGCTGGATCAGAAATGAATTTTGGTGGTGTATTAACAAATGAAGATTTAAAACTAAAATTAAATACTTCAAATCCAATATTGAGACCAAAGGCATCATTCCTTGACCCAACATTAACTTATACCGTTTCTAAATTTCAAACAGCCTGTGGTGCCGCTGATATATTCTCACATTTAATTGAAGTTTATTTTAATTTAAAAGCTGATTTCTTTATGTTAAGAAGAATTAACGAAGCATTATTAAAAACGGTTATTAAATATGGACCAATAGCTTTAGATGAACCTGACAACTATGAAGCAAGAGCTAACTTAATGTGGTCATCTTCTTGGGCTCAAAATGGCTTTTTAAAAGCTGGTGATGCGATTAATTGGTCATGCCATCCAATTGAGCATGAATTATCAGCCATCAACGATTTAACTCATGGACTTGGACTTGCGATACTTACTCCTAAATGGATGGAATATTGTTTAAATAATACTACTTTGCCAATTTATGTAGAACTGGGAGTTAATGTCTTTGATATTGATTCATCAAAAGATTCCAAAACTATTGCCTATGAAACAATTCAAAAAGTAAAAGACTTTTTCTATAAAGATTTAGGATTAAGTGATAGTTTAAGTAAAGTTGGTATATTTGAAAAAGATTTTGAAACAATAGCCAGAAATGCATGTAAAGGAAAAACATTAAATAGTTTTGTTCCACTTGATCAAAAAGCTATTGAAGATATTCTAATGATGTGTAAATAAAAGCCAACTTAGTTGGCTTTTATTCTGGTTTTATTTGAATTCTTTCAATTTCAATACATTTATTAGTCTTATCATCGAAATTTAAATAAAGACCACATAATACTGGTGGATTTTCTGAAACAGTATATTTTGTATGTTCGCCTTTGACCATCTTTTTAATACACTCTTCTTTATCACGACCAATAATAGAATCAAATGGTCCACACATTCCAACATCACTGATAAAGCCACTTCCATCAATGATTTGTTCATCAGCGGTTTGAACATGTGTATGTGTGCCAATTACTGCTGAAACCTTGTGACGATAGTATTCAAAGAATACTCTTTTTTCAGCAGTTGCTTCAGCATGAAAATCAACAATATAGTAATCACATTTTCTTTTCGCTTTAAAAACTTTATCCATTTCTACATAAGGATTTAATGTATAGTCTTCTTGCATAAAAGTTCCCAGACAATTAATAACACACACTGTCTTGTTTTTAACTTTAAAATAACGATAACCTTTACCTAATTTACTTGTATGATTAATAGGACAAATAAGTTTATCAAGTTCAGGTAAATAATTAATTATTTCTTTTTTAGAAAAAGCATGATTTCCAAGTGTTATACAATCAACACCGTAGCTTATTAACTGATCATATATTTTTTTAGTTATACCTTTGCCATGAGCAGCATTTTCACCATTGGCAATAACAAAATCAGCATGATATTTTTCTTTTAAATTACTTAAAAGATCGCGAATTACTTCGCGACCCTTTTTACCAACAATGTCTCCTAAAAATAATATCTTCATTATTTAGCTATTTCATTAGCACGCATTTCTCTAATGACTGTAACTTTTATTTGTCCAGGATAAGTTAGTTCATTTTCAATTCTTTCTTTAATGCCTCTAGCAATTATAGTACATTGATCATCACTAACTCTATCTGGAACAACCATTACTCTAACTTCTCTACCAGCTTGAATTGCGAATGCTTTTTCAACGCCATCAAAGTCGTTGGCAATCTTCTCAAGATTTTCAAGACGATTGATATAATTTTCAATATCTTCATATCTTGCACCAGGTCTAGCAGCACTTAATGTATCAGCTGCAGCAACCAAGTTAGAGATAATACTTGTTGCTTCTTTATCACCATGATGAGATTCAATAGCGTTAATAACTACTTCATTTTCACCATATTTCTTAGCTATCTTAGCACCTAATTCAACATGCGTTCCTTCTTGTTCAAAATCTACAGCTTTACCAATATCGTGTAATAAACCTGCACGCTTTGCTAAATTTTGATTTAAGCCAAGTTCGGCAGCCATCATACCTGCAAAAGAAGCAACTTCCATTGAATGTTCTAAACCGTTTTGACCATAAGAATAACGATATCTCAAACGACCAATAAGTTTTACTAATTCTTTATCCATCTTGCCAATCTTTAATTTGAAACAAGCTTCTTCACCATATTTCATGATGTTTTCATCCATCTCTTTAGAAATCTTATTAACAACTTCTTCAATTCTTCCAGGTTGGATACGCCCATCTTTAATTAAAGATTCAAGAGCAAGTCTAGCTGTTTCTCTTCTAATAGGGTCAAAACATGAGATAGTGATTGCTTCTGGTGTATCATCAATAATCAAATCGACACCTGTAGCTTGTTCAATAGCTCTAATGTTTCTTCCTTCTCTACCAATGATTCGGCCTTTCATTTCCTCGTTTGGTAATTGAACTACCGAAATTGTTCGATCAAATGTTTCTTCTTGAGAGTATCTTTGAATTGCTGTTGCAATAATTTCACGAGCTTTTTCTCTGGCTTTTGTTCTAGCTTCATCTTCTTGCTCACGAATATAAGCAGCAACTTCATCTTTCATCTTCTTCTCAACAACTTCCATTAATTCATCATGTGCTTCTTGTTGAGACATATTAGAAACACGCTCTAAAAGTGCAATCTGTCCATCAATACGTGATTGCAATTCTGCTTCCATTTTATCTAGTTGAGCAGCCTTATCTTCAGCTTTCTTTAGTCTTTCATCTAACTTCTGTTCTTTAGCATTAAGATTCTCATCTCTAAAATTTAAAGAATCTTCTCTTCTAAGGATTTTGTTTTCTTGATCCTGTAGTTCTTGTTTTCTTTCTTTAATTTCTTTTTCAGCTTGAAGTTTTAATTCATGAACTTGTGTTTTCCCATCCAAAACAGCCTGTTTAAGGGTATTCTTAGCTTGGGAATTAGCTTCTTCTAAGACATTTTTAGCTTTCGTTTTAGTAGTATTTAAACTTGAAAAGTTATAAATAATGCCTAATAATATTCCGATCACTAATCCTAATAAAACGGAAGTAAATTCAATTGGTCCCATAACTTACCTCCTATTGTTTACTTAATTTAAGGTTCTATAAACTAAACAACCTTTATTATTTTACAATTTTTATTGTCATTAAACAATCAAGATTTAAAAAATAATATCGCTTAGCGATATTATTTAATCTTCTTTTTTAAAAAGTTGTTCTTTAATTTGTTCAGTTATTGTCTTATCAATATCTGGATTGGCAAGTAAGTATGCTCTTACTGCTTCACTTCCTTGACCGATTTTTTCTCCATTGTAGGCAAACCAAGATCCAGATTTTTCAATAATTCCAAGTTCTACACCTAAATTAATGATTTCCGAAACATGCGAGATACCTTCTCCATAATATATTTCTACTTGACATCCTTTAAATGGAGGAGCAACTTTGTTCTTAGAAACTTTAACATTTACTTTGTTACCAATAATTTCGGTTCCTTTTTTAATAGCCTCTGATTTTCTTACTTCTAATCTTATAGAAGCATAAAATTTCAAGGCGCGACCACCTGTAGTTGTTTCAGGATTGCCAAACATAACACCAACCTTTTCTCTTAATTGGTTAATGAAGATGGTTGTACAATTGTTGGCATTCATTGCACCAGCTAATTTACGCATCGCTTTTGACATTAATCTTGCATGCAAGCCAATATTAGAATCACCCATTTCGCCATCTAATTCAGCTTGTGGTACAAGTGCTGCAACTGAGTCAACAACAATTAAATCAATCGCACCAGATCTAATCAATACTTCTGTGATTTCTAGTGCCTGTTCACCAGAGTCTGGTTGAGACAATATTAATTCATCAACATCAACGCCTAGTGCTTTAGCATATCTAGGATCAATGGCATGTTCAGCATCAATAAATGCCGCTTTGCCACCATCTTTTTGGCATTCAGCGATAGCTTGCAACGCTAGAGTTGTCTTTCCACTTGATTCAGGACCATAAATTTCAATTATTCTTCCTCTTGGTAAACCACCAACACCCAAACAATAATCAATAGCGATAGAACCTGTTGAAATTGTATCAATATCAAGGTTAGCTCTATCGCCCAGTCTCATAATTGATCCTTTACCAAATTCTTTTTCTATCTTCTTTAAAGCTTCTTCCAAAGATTGTTCTTTTTTATCTTCGTTTAATGTGTTTTCTTTTTCTTTAGCCATAAGATCCTCCACTTTATTATTATCAGATTTTTTAAAAAATCCTACATTGATTCAAAAATATAATCTTTTATTTGTTGAAAATATGAATAACCAGAAACTATTGAAACAAATGATGCAAACCAAATTAAGATTTCATTAATTGGCAACGACCACATTTCAAAAGGAAAATTATTCAAAAGCACAACAATAATAGCACTCATTTGTAAAACTGTTTTTGTCTTTCCTAATAATCCAGCAGCTATCACAACACCTTTTTGTGAAGCAATCATGCGACAACCATCAACAATTAAATCTCTACAAACCATGATGATTACACAAACAGCTGGTATCATTCCTTTTATACCTAAAATTATCAATGTTGAATTTACTAATAATTTATCAGCAATTGGATCAAAAAACTTTCCAAAAGTCGTTATCATGTTTTTCTTTCTAGCTATTCTTCCATCTAAATAATCAGTAAAACTCGCTAGTACAAAAATAAATAAGACAATTAGATTTAATAAAGAAATATTAATTGATCCAAATTCAAAAGATATAAATGAAATTGAAAAATATTGGTATGGGAATAACCATACTAATACCATAATAGGAACTAATATAATTCTAAATAATGTCAATTTATTTGGTAAATTCATAAAATAATTTTAACATATTTATTTTATAATTTAACTTGATTAATTTTCAAGTAATATACATTTAAAAAAAGACCAATTAGGTCTTCTTATGCAAATAACATCAATAAGCCATGTTCTGTATTAAACAATCATTTATCTCTATTTCTAGCCTAGTCTTACTTTGATTTGCTTGACTAAGTTCCCCTACCAAATTTTGGGTTTCTCGCTTGCGGGGTTTATCACGTTCCACTCTTAATATTTCTATTAAGCTCGTCTCTTTGACACTTTTATAGGTCTTAACCATAGTTTCCCTTAGGCGCTGACCAGCCGTTGGCTAATGCCACCTTTGCTTATTTTTTCGCAAAGCACAAACACTACCGCCATCTCAGGCAGTGCGAGCATGGACTTTCCTCTACTAATGCAGCGATTGTCTAATGTTATTTGTTATCTTTAAATACGTGTTCTTCTAAACGTGAAACTCTTTTTAGGATATCAACAGAACTATATTGAGTTGTATTAGCTAAATCAAAATAGTTTGCTTTACCTTTAAGTTCAACATTTTCTGCTTTTAAGCGTTCAATTTCACCTTTTAATGAAGAAATAAGATCAAGCAATTCTTGTACATTGCCTTCCATCTTATCATAGTCAGCAACTATTAAATCTAAAAATGCATCAACTTCATCAGGTGAATATCCTTTTAGTTCAACGTTAAAGCTCTTCTCAGCTATTTCATCAGGTGTAACATTTAATTTTTCCATATAAAAAGTCTCCATTAATATTTTATCATAAACACTTCTTCTATCAAGTTTTAATTGTTCGTAAATTAGATATTTAAATATCGATATTATATAATTAATAAGTAAGTTTTATGAACTATCCAAACGGCAAAAAAACTACTGTTAAACACGATAAAACAACTAGTTACTCTCGAAGAGGAATGTCCTTAGAAAATGACATCAATGTTTCTAATGAAAACTATTTAAAATCTGATATAGCTGTTATCCATAAGAAACCAACTCCTGTCACCATAGTTAAAGTCGACTATCCAAAAAGAGAAGCTGCTAAGATATCTGAAGCTTATTTTAAAGTGCCAAGTACTACTGACTACAATGGCATTTATAAAGGAAAATATATTGATTTTGAAGCTAAAGAATGTGCATCAAAAACATCTTTTCCTTTCAGTAGTATTCACCCTCATCAAATTGACCACCTTGAAAAAGTGATTAAACATGGAGCAATTGCCTTCATTATTATTAGAATGTCAATTTATGATGAAGATTATTTAATCGATGCAAATGACTTCATAGCTTTCTATAATGAAAAGAAAAGAAAATCATTGAGCTATGAATGGATAAAAAATAATGGTCATCTGATAAGCCGTGATTATCTAAGACCATGCGATTATTTAAAAATCGTAGATAGGATATATGAATTATGAAGAAAAAAAGAAAAATTAATAAAGTAAATGTTTTTGCCCTCATTGTATCAATAGCTGCTTGTCTAGCGCTTATAGCAGTAGCGATTGGGCTTGTGGTTATTGTTTCAATGTTGAAGGACAAGCCTACACTATTAGTATCTGATTTTACTAATAGTGAATCATCAATTGTTTATGATTATCAGGGTGCGGAAATAGCCGAGCTTGGTGTAACAATAAGAGAAAATGTTTCATATGAAGATTTACCAGATTGTTTAATTAATGCCTTTGTTGCTGTTGAAGACTCACGTTATTTTGAACATAATGGCTTCGATGTTCCACGTTTTGCTAAAGCATTTTTATCTAATCTTAGAACTATGTCTTTTTCACAAGGTGGTTCAACTTTTACAATGCAGCTTATTAAAAACACCTATTTCTCAAACGATGAAACAGGGCAACAAGCAAGTAGAAGTGGACTTGATGGTATAAGAAGAAAAGTTCAAGAAATAGCTTTAGCAATGGAACTTGAAAATAGCAACATCGTCAATAAGAAAACAATTTTTGAATTATACCTAAATAAATTAAATTTTGGTGGAAGTAGAAACATCAGAGGTGTTGAAAAAGCAAGTGAATATTATTTTGGTAAAGAAGTATCACAATTAAATCTTTCAGAATCTGCATTATTAGCAGGTGTCATTAATGCCCCTAATGCTTATAATCCATTTGTTTCTTTAGAAAAAGCAACATATAGAAGAAATGAAGTTTTATATCAAATGTATTATCACGGTTATATTAGTGAAGAAGAATATGAATTAGAAAAAACGGTTAAAATCGAAAATTTATTAGTAGATGGTAGCGCAAGAAATACATCTAGTAATGGTGTTGCTGTCCCATATCAAGCATATATAGATCAAGTGGTAGCAGAAGTATATGAACTTACTGGAAAAGATCCATATACTACTGGTATGCGTATTTATACATATATGAATACTGAAGTTCAATCATTAATGGATTCTATTCAAAATGGCACATATGATGCTATTGTATTCCCAGATGATGAATTTGAATTAGCATCTATTGCTGTAAATAATCAAACAGGTGCCATTGTTGGCATATTAGGTGGAAGAAATTATGCTGATGGTGGTTCGTTATTATTAAACCACGCTGTTGATCAATATAAACAACCAGGATCTTCAATTAAACCAATTCTTGATTATGCGTTAGCTTTTGAAAACTTAGGTTGGTCAACCAGCCATGTCCTTGTCGATAAGCCAATTGTTTATCCTGGAACTAATGTTGTTATTTCAAATTCTAATGGTACATATCAAGGCCAAGTTACTTTAAAAGATGCTTTAGGTAATTCATTAAATACACCAGCTATTCAAACATTACAAGCTGTATTAGATGTCAAAGGTGCTAGCTATGTTGTTAATTATTTAAACAACATGGGTATCAATATAGCTTTACAAGATTTTGATGTTCAATGTGGTATTGGTGGTAACAGACTTCAAGTTTCATGTCTACAAATGGCTGGGGCACAAGGTGCATTAATAAATGGTGGATTATATACAACACCACATACTGTATATCGTATTGAATTCTTAGATGGAAAAGCACCAATTACTCCAACATATGTTAGTGAACAAAACTTATCACAAGAAGCAGCTTATATGATTTCAACACTATTAGAATCAAATGTTTCTGGTGGTTATGCAAATCTTATGCAAATTTTAATCGATAATTATCCAGTATATGCTAAAACTGGTACAACCGATTGGGCAGATGCTGGTGTTAGTTATGGCATTCCAATTGGAGCTATAAAAGATGCTTGGATGATTGGTTCAACTACTGAATATACAGTTGCCACTTGGATTGGCTATGAAAAAGCTCAAAAAGATAAACAATCTTACATAACTCTTAGCTCTTATTTAAGCAACATTCAAGGCAAAACAACAAATGCCATTCTTGATCAAACAGTAAGAGAATATGGACGTCCAAAAGCCTTGGTTAAGCCAGATGGTGTTGTATCTATTTCTCATATTTTAGCGACTTACCCTTATGCTTCACCAATAGATGGAATGAAGGAAGAATATATCACAACAGGCTTTATAAAAAAAGAATTCGCTAATTTAGTGAATCCAGAAGAAGCTAAAGTATTAGAATCAATTGATGCTGATCCAAAAGTAGAATATCATGCAGGTGAATTAACAATAGAATGGCCTGAATATAAAGATCCTGATGCTTTCAAAGTTGCTGAAGATACAATGGACATTTCCTTAAAAAGAGGCGATGGTTCTGTTATAACTGAAGCAACCGGCAAGCGTTTATTTGATTATTCTTGGGTATATGGGCCAGTAAGATATAAAGCTGAAATTAAAATTAAAGAGAATAAAACTGAGATATATACAGCATCAGTATCTTCTGAAAATAATAAAGAAACATTCGAGATTAACGCAATAGGTGGCCAGGAAATAACAGCTTGTGCATATTATGCCTATGAAAATGTAAATACTTCTTCATCACAAAGATGTGTATCTATATCTGTAGAAGATAAAGATATTAAAGTAAATATACCTTCATCTTCTGTTAATCAAGCATATAATTATTTAGATAATTTAGGTGCTACCGTTTCGATTTCGCAAGCATCATCTGATCAAAGTCATTCTGTAGGAACTTTTACTGTTAAAGATTTAAGCACAAATACCGATTATATACCTGGAGTAGAATATTCAAAGAAAGAATCAGATTTTTATAATAAGCAATTTGTAATTGTTCAATATGTAAATGGTTTAGTGTTAACAAAATCATCGAATTCTCCACTACAAAGTGGCGTAAATAATTCAATTACTATCGAAGCAAGAAACACCAATAATGAATTAATAGATCCATTTTGGGATGTTATTTGTAATAATTCTTATGGGGAACAAATTTCTTCTAATGATTTAAATGTTACTATTCTTGATAGAAATGATGGACATCTTGATTTATCAACAAGCGGGCAAACAAGTAATGGCGTAATTACTGTTTACGCAAAATACTACGATTCAACAAGTGGCAAAGATATTACAACAAGCGTAACAATTAATGTTAAAGCGGGCAATTAATGAAATTATTTAAACTAAACGATCGTGTTTATTATTCTGAATATGAAGATTTAAGAGACAGACCAACTATCGGCTATATTAAAGGCGACAATTATTCTATCGCTATTGATGCTGGTCATTCTAAAGAACATTTAGATGAATTTTATGATGCATTAAAAGAAAACAATTTGCCTTTGCCAATGCTTACAGTTATAACTCATTGGCATTGGGATCATTCTTTTGCGATGCATGCCATAAATGGTTTATCTATCGCCAATAAAAGAACTAATGAATATTTATTAGACTTTATAAATAAACGTTCAAAAGAAAATGATTTAAAGTTTTTAAATTTAGATCCAAGTATCGCTTTAGAATATAAAGATAATAAAGAAATAATTGTTGTTCATGCTGATATAATTTATGAAAAAGAATTAATACTTAATCCTGGTGGAATTGAAGTAAAACTATTTGAAGCTATTTCGCCACACACTGATGATTCAACATTGGTTCTGCTTCCAAAAGAAAAAATATTATTCTTTGGCGATGCTTTAAGTGGTGTCTTCCCTACATGGATTGCAGATGATGAATTAAAAAGACAGTTTAGAGAAACGATAGAAAGTTTAGATGTTGAATATTGCATTGGTGGCCATTGGAATATATTCACAAAAGAGGAATTAATAAATCAAGTTAGATAATAAAAATGCTCTCAAGAGCATTTTTTATTGTATAAATCCCAAGATATTTACATTGATATTTTTACAATCAATGCCTGTCATTTCTTCAATTATTTCATGTACTTTATTTTGAAGTTTTGTAGATATTTTATTAATATCGTTTCCGCTTTTTACTTTAATATTAAGATTAATTATTAAATCACCATCTTTAACTGAACAATCACTAATACCATTTTTCTTTGCTGGATAAATGCCTTTTATTTTAGCAGCTGCAATATTTGCCATATCATCAAAGGCCGCCTTCGATATTTCTAAATTTCCATAGTCATTTACATTTTTCATAAAGTAATTATACCACCCTTCTTAATCCTTTAGGATATTTGTTTTTAAGGATACCTTTGCTTAATTTTCCAAAACCTAAAGAATGATTTTTATATGTTAATAAATAATAATTGTCATCATCACTTATTTTTAATTCTTTTCCCGAAATGAAATCATCATATTCTTTTAAATTCAATTCATAAACATATTTATATTTACCTTTTAAAGAATTACTGCGATATAAATTATGCGCTGGCTCAAAACGATTGTTTTTTATTTGTCCTAAATAAATGCCATAATTCAAAATATTATAATCAATTTTAATAAGTGGTTTTAATGACAAATAATAATCATCTTTTATATTGTATAAATAATAATCATCTATTATTAAATTATCTTTAATGAACTTCTTTACTAAATCGTTTTTGATTTGTTTGTAATATTTATATTCTTTAATTGAAGGATGGCCATCTTTAATAAGCAGTGCCATAAATTGTCCTTCAGTATCATTTAATGGTGACAATTTAATTGTTCCGTTTAATTTATTAATATTATCAAGTTTAGGAAGTTCAATTAATTTCATATCTTGATGTTTATTTAAGAATTTAATTATTTGATCTTCATCTTCTTTATAAGCATATGTACAAGTTGAATATAATAATTTGCCGCCTTCATTCAACAATTCATAAGCCTCATCTAATAGGATTTCTTGTTTATATGATAAGGCATCAATATTTTCATCACTATATTCATCTAATATTTCAGGATATTTTCTTATCATTCCTTCTCCAGAACAAGGAACATCTAATATCACTAGATCAAATAATCCTTTAAAATTATCTCTATAATATTCAATTTTATTTGAAGTGACTATGGCATCTAATCCAAGTCTTTCTAAATTATTTTTTAATATTAAAGCTCTTTTGTAATTAATATCATTAGCGATATATAAAACATCATCATTTAATCGATTTAAGATATTTATACTTTTGCCACCAGGAGCTGCACATAAATCAATAGCCATCCTAATATTATCTGTATCAATAAAAGTTGTTGGTAAGCTTGATTCAATATCTTGGGGATATATTAAGCCAAGTTCATAGGCTTTAGATTTGCCGATTGAATTGTCTAAATAATAAAAACTTTTATTAGTTAAAGATGAACCTTCGTATTTAAAATCAATCAGCTCAAATATTTCATCTCTACTTGCTTTCTTTTCATTTAAAAAGAATGCAGATCTAACTGATTCATTCATTAGCTCAATATATCTGTCTGCATATTTACCAAAATAATCGTTTATGTTCTTTAAAAATAATTCTTTATTTTTTGTATTCATATCCTAACATCTTATTAGCGAACTTTAGATTACCTTCTTTAATAGCTTTTTTTATTCTTGTGCTAGATATTTTTTTACCATAATAATTTAAAGGTTTAACAACTTCAACATTCATATATTTCTTTAAATCTTTTCCCTTGCCCTCACCTTTATAGGCATAAGTAAAATCTTCACCACATATTAATGTATCAATATTTAATTTAGCTAATATCTTAAAATAAAAATCTTCTTTTGATAGGCACATCATCTTTTCATCAAAGGGTAATACAACAACTCCCTTAATCCCAAATTTTTCAAATAGCTTTAAACGTCTATCGAAATTATTTAATTGTTTATTCTTTTCTTTATGAATAACTTCATAAGGATCAGGCTTAAAAGTGATCAAATATGGTTGTAATCCTTTTTTATTCGCAATTTCGACTGTCTTTTTAATTAATAATTGATGTCCTTTATGAACGCCATCAAAATAACCTATACAAGCTACATTTCTTTCAATTTTTATGTTTTCTGTAAACTCATGTACTTGAATCATAATAGTCCTCTTTTACAACGATATAATTCACCATCTTTATAGTATATTGCCAATACTTCTTGATTATCTACACATAAAATTTGTTCATAATCTAAATTTAGTTTAAGTGATTTACCGTTTATTACATCATTTCTATTATCTACTTGATAAACAGGATAATACATACTTAAAACATCATAAACATTTAATTCTTGATATTGGCCATTTTCAATATCTTCAATTGTAGATGCATCTTCTAATTTGAAATTATCAATTTTTGTTCTCTTTAAATCTAATAGTGTACCAATAATACCCATTTTATTTAAAATATCCTTTGCCAATGTACGAATATATGTTCCACTACTAACTGTTGTCTTAAAGATAAAAGAATCTTTATTAATATCTAATAATTCAATGTCAAACACTTCAATGTCTCTTGGCTTGACATCAACTTCTTGGTTATTTCTTTGGTATTCATATAGTTTTTTTCCATTAACTTTAATAGCTGAGGTCATTGGTGGAATCTGTTTAGATTTGCCTATAAAAGATTTCAGCACATCTTCTATAAGTTCTTTATTTGGCATTATTTCGTTTCTTTCTTCGATAAGTTTTCCATCAATATCTTCACTATCAGTTTTAATGCCAATTTTAACGGTGGCAATATATTCTTTCTTTAAACTCAATACAAATTGATTTATCTTTGTCGCCTTATCAATTAAAACCATCATCAAACCAGTAGCATTTGGATCAAGTGTTCCAGTATGGCCAATTCTTTTAGTGTTAAATATCTTGCGCATTTTAAAACAAACATCAAATGATGTTATTCCTTTTGGCTTATTTACTAATACAATTTTGCCCATGTCTAAATTATATCAAAGTTAGAATACTGTATAATAAGGTTATGACAATCAAAAAAATACTAGCTCAAACAAGAAAAGCTGATGAAATGTTTAATTTAATTGAAGATGGTGACAAGATAGCTGTTGGCATATCAGGAGGAAAAGATTCATCTTTACTTTTATATATTATGCATCTATACCAATATTTAGCTAAAAATAGTTTAAATAAATCTTTTGAACTTGTTGGTATACATATCAATTTAAATTTTGGCGAAGAAGACATCAGTGAATTAAAAGCTTTTTTTGAATCTTATAATATTGATTTTTATTATGAGGAATCAAAGATTGCGGATATCTTAAAACTAAATATGAAGAAAAATAAAATTGATTGTTCATTATGTTCAACATTAAAAAAAGGATCGGTTATTAAAGCCGCCAAGATGCTCAACTGTAATAAAGTAGCTTTTGCCCACCACGCAGATGATGCAATAGAGACAATGTTTTTAAATATGATATATGGTGGAAGAATTGCGACTTTTGATCCAAAAATGTATTTAACAAATTCTGACACAACTTTTATTAGGCCATTTAGTTTAGCTTTTGAAAATGATATTAGAAAAGCTTGTAAAGAAATGAATATCCCAATTATTAAATCTGGTTGTCCAAATGATGGCTATACAAAAAGACAAGAAGTAAAAGAATTATTACATTCTATTTATCATAAGTATCCTGGCGCAAAAGAAAACTTCTTATTGTCTTTGTACAATCATGAAAAAGTAAATCTTTATATTGAGCCTAAAGCAAAATAACGAAAGGAGGAAAGAATAAATGATAAACTTAAAAAATTATATAGGACAAAACGTAATTATAAAAACTAAAAATAATTTAATATTTAAGGGATTTGTTTCTGATTACTTTCCTTCGGACGAGAATGAAAATGGAGAAGAAAGTATTGCTTTAGAGAATCCTGCTATTGAATTTAATAAAGATGAAATTAAAGAAATTTCTATTATTTAGATAATACATATTTTTATTAAACATTTTATTTAGAGAATGAAAAGAATCTATTTAGAAATAACTAATGCCTGTAATTTAAATTGTCCTTTTTGTACAAATGAAAAAGGACAATCATTTATAAGCATCAAAGATTTTGATGATTATACAGATCAAATAAAAGAAATCTGTGATTATATATATCTTCATGTATTAGGCGAACCTTTATTACATAAAGATTTAAATACTTTTCTAGATATTTTAGATAAAAAAGATTTTAAACTACAATTAGTCACAAATGGTACATTATTAAATAAATATCCTGATTTAATAAAACATAAATGTTTAAGAAAATTATCTATTTCTATTCAAGCTATAAACAACCAAATAGTTAGTGATGCTTATTTTGATACTATTAATAATTTAATTGAAGAAAAAAGAGCTGCTTATTTAGAAATACGTTTTTATGATTTAGAGAATCTAAATGACAATTTAAAAAACTATTATAATTTATTAAAAGATAAATATCATTTTTCATTAAGTAAAAAAGAAAACTCTTATCAAATAAATAAAAACACTTTTATCTATCTCAATGATTTATTTATTTGGCCAAATATCAATCACGAATATATAACTGATAGTGGTTATTGCCATGGCATAATAGATCAAATAGCTATTTTAGTAAATGGTGATGTGACATCTTGTTGTCTAGACACGATGGGCATTAATTCTTTTGGGAATTTAAAAGAAAATAATTTAAAAGAAATATTAAATAGCCAAAAATATTTAAATGCATTAAATGATCTTAAAAAAAGAAGGCTTAGCCTTCCTTTATGTCAGAAATGTTCTTATCGTTTGCGTTTTCATAACAGTAATTAAAGACAATGCTGCTTAATGATGATAAAGATATTTCATCATCGTTCACGTGTTTTAAATAATAGCCATCATCATATAAAACATCTAAAGCATTATAATTCTGCGGTATTAATAAACTGTAAGGTTTTTCTAGTTTTAATGTTTTTAATTCTTTTGTGCCATTTGCAGTAAATGGATACAAATGATAATTATAGGCATCTAAATATTCATCAATATTTTTATATTCTTGGATATTTAAATGGAAAATAGATCCCATAGAAGCTCTTATAACTCTAGGATCAAAATAATCAATTGAACTATTTACTAAAACAATATCTTTAAAATTAAACGATACGGCTGAACGCATGATAGTTCCTAATTCACCATAATCATTAAAACCATATAAAACAATATGACTATCGCTTATTAAATCTTTATAGAATTTTTTAAATACACCTATTCCATAGCAATTCTCTTTAACTGATAAATTATCAATTACTTTATCATCTTCGATTATTTCAATATTATTTTCTTTACATAAAGCACATAATTTATCATACTGATTATTCTTTATAGCTCTTGAAGATAAATATACTTTTTCAATATAAAAAGGCACATGCTTAATAGCTTCTATTGTTAAAGATATGCCTAATATATAAGAATAATCTAAATTACTTTGATATTTTTCCATATTTTTATTTTACTTTATCTTATAATTTTTAAAAAAACATAATATAGTATATTGGTAAATAAATAATATTTTCTTTTTGAAAGATTATTCTTTCATTTGAAAGAACATATCCTTTTTGCACATTATAATCTTTATTTGACAAAAATTTATTGATAGCACTATGAATTGTATAATTTTTTCCTGATTTTATTTCAAGCGGTAAAACAGTTAAATTATCATAATCATCAATCAAAAAGTCAACTTCGCCATTGGCTTTGTTGTCATAATAAAACAAATTATATCCATGTGCCTTAAGTTCGCTGGCAACCACAGATTCATATACAGTGCCAAGATTTATACTTTTTTCATCATTTAAAATAGCATTAATATTATTTTTATATAAAATATTTGTTAATATTCCAACATCATTTAAGTACAATTTCAAAAGATTTTTGCCACTTGATTCTATAAGTGGGAAAACAGGATTAGAAAGTGCTTTAACTTCTAAAGTTATTCCCGAATTAATCAAATAATCAAATTCATCTTGGTAATTTGAAAATCTTTTTCCTTTTTTGTTTTCAATATCTTGCACAACTATTCTTTTTTTCTTGTTTTCAAGAGTAGAAGGAATTAAATCATATATCCTTTTGATTTTAAGTTTATGTTCTTTGTCATACTTACTCGCATCATCGCCATAAAAATCATGAATAATAGTTTGTATCTCTCTTACTTGAACAATATTTATTTTTTCTAAAAAACTATTTACTGCATCTGGAAGCCCGCCAACAAGTAAATATTTTTTAAATAAATCTAACACTTTTCTATGGGTGCTTTCATCTAAGCTTTCTAATTTTTTGAATTTATCTTTCATAGCAGATATAACAAAATTATTAAATCCATTCGCTAGTAAAAATTCTTCAAAATCAAGCGGGTACATGTGAACAACATCAATACTTCCTATTGGTATTGATGGTGTTTTTAAAAGTGTTACCCCCAAAAGAGAACCACTACAAATATAAGTAAATCTATCATCTTGTTTTAAAAACTTAAGCATCGTTAAAAACCAAGGATATTCTTGAATTTCATCTATAAAAACAATCGTATTATTTTTATCTTGCATTTTTTCTCCAGCAAGCATGCTTAATTTAAAATAAAAATCATCTTTATTTTTAGCTTCGGCAAAATTTCTCGGTCCTAGTGAATCTTCAACGAAATTAATTTCAATATAATTTGGATATTTATCTTTAAATAATTCATTACAAACATATCTTATAATAAAAGATTTGCCAATTTGTCTAGCCCCATCAATAATCATGATTTTATTAGAATTAGATTTTAAATAATTTATAATTTTCTCTTGAATTTTTCTATAAAGCACCATAACTACTCCTTTAGACAATCATATTTTACACTTTTCCTATAAATTTGACAATAAAAATATACACTTTTCCTATATTTTTAGTGCTTAAAAAATACACTTTTCCGATAATATGCTTTTTTTATTAAATTCTAAGCGAGTTTTAGCATATTTTTTACTAAATTCAGAGCGAGTTTTGTATAAAACGATCTTTTTATCCTTTAAAATACTCAAATAAATATTTATTACTTATACTTTTTAACTAGCCTGAAAAATGTCCCTCTAGATATATTTAATAGTTTAGATGCTTCATAATGTTTAATTTTATGATTTAAATAATCATTAAATATTTCATTAGCATTAATAGGCAATATAACTTTAGGCCTACCAAATTTAACACCTTTTTCTTTAGCGATTCTTATTCCTTCAGCTTGTCTTTGTCTAATATTATTTCTTTCAT
>JAFRCV010000002.1 GCA_017404205.1 Erysipelotrichaceae bacterium | reverse complement strand
AAATATAATAAAATATTTGCAATTAATAAAAAATATGGTATTATAAATAGGCACAGCAATAAGCTGTTTAAGGTATTGGGCCTGTAGCTCAGGTGGTTAGAGCGCACCCCTGATAAGGGTGAGGTCGTTGGTTCAAGTCCATTCAGGCCCACCAAAAATAAACTTGGGGCATTAGCTCAGCTGGGAGAGCGCCTGCTTTGCACGCAGGAGGTCAGGAGTTCGATCCTCCTATGCTCCACCAAGTAAAAGAATAGAGGTTGAAAAACCTCTTTTTTTATATTTAATTATGATAATTTGCATTAAATAAGATTACTTAATTTAAAATCATCTTACATTTAAATGTAGTTATTTCACTATATAAATGATTTCAACACTCAATATTTTTTAATTTCGTTAATATTTTCAATTTCTAAATATTTACTGTTATTTTTAAAATCTTCAATACTACCAGAACAATAAATTTCTAATTCTGGATTTTTAATTTTTCCATCGAACAAATTATCAGCAATTATTACTCCACTATTTATTAAATTAATTGGATAATCAAAATATTTTTTTATCTTGTTAGATAAGATGGGATAATGCGTACATCCAAGTATTAATGTATCAACTCCTTCATCTTTTAATGGCTTCAAATATTCATTTATAGCATCGTCCATTTCTTTACTATCTAACTTTCCACTTTCAATTAAAGGAGTAAATTTTGGACATGACATTTCATATACATGGTATCCATTTAGCTTATTTTTAAAAATATGTGTCTTAATTGTTGCACTTGTCGCAATAATGCCAATCTTATTATTGATTGTTTTTTCTTTCGTGCCTTCAATTAAAGCATCAACAATACCGATTATTTCAATATTGTAATCTTTCTTTAATTCTTCTAAAACATTAGAGCTAACAGTGCCACAAGCGATGACAATTTTTTCTGCACCTTTTGATAATAAAAAACCAACATTTTCTTTTGCGATATCTAAAAGCTCTTCCTTACTTTTTTCACCATAAGGAAGCCTTGCGGTATCACCAAAGTAAATGATTTTATCAAAAGAATTCTTCTTTAATATTTCTTTTAAGACAGTGAGTCCACCAATACCACTATCAAATATTCCAAGTATCATTTTATTTAAACTTTCTAACTAATTCTTTAAATATTTCACCACGTTCTTCAAAATTCTTAAATTGATCATAGCTTGAACATGCTGGCGATAAAAGAACGACATCATCTTTTTTTGCTAATTGTTTCGCCATATTTAAAGCTTCTTCCATTGTTTCACAAATTATCGAATCATCTTTAAGCTTAGCTAATTCATTTTTTGTTTCACCAAAAGTAATTAGTTTTTTGATTTTATTTTTATATGTTTCTAATTCTTTAAAACCTGTATGTTTATCATGACCACCAGCAAGTAAAATAACCGGCTTGTTAAATGCTTTTAAAGCTGTTATTGTACTATCAACATTTGTTCCTTTTGAATCGTTATAATAAGATACACCATCTATTGTTTCAACAAATTCAATTCGATGTTCAACACCTTTGAAATTAGAAATTACTCTTCTTATACTCTCTTTTGTTGCATCTAGTTTATAAGCCATAGCTGCAGCTACCATAGCATTTTGAAGATTGTGCTTGCCAATTATTTTTAAATCGTTTTTGTTGAATAAAACTTCACCAAACAATGTCACATCATCGCCCTTTAACATTAAGTCAGCTTCTTTTTCTAGTGAATAATCAACTACACGACAATTGATTTCTTTCATATTGGCCATTACTGTTTCATCATCAATGTTTCTTAAAAACCAATCATCATTTCCTTTCATGTTCTTATAGATCAGATTTTTAGCATCATAGTAATCTTGTAAACTATCAAAATAATCTAAATGATCTGGTGTTAGATTTGTTATTACTGCGACTTCTGGATGAAACGAAGGAGCTCCAAGTAATTGAAATGCACTTATTTCTAAGGCAATATTTGCGCTTTCGTTTTCATGATTATATACAACCTCTGATAAAGCTGTTCCAATGTTACCACATGGATATGCCAAAGTATTTTCTTTTAGTATTTTATATAAAAGTGTAGTGATGGTGGTTTTGCCATTAGTTCCTGTCACAGCTGCTACGTCATAGAAAATAGGATATCTTAAGGCAATTTCTATTTCTGTAAAGATATCAATTTTCTTCTCAACAAAATATTTCACAAAATCATTTGAATAAGGAATTCCAGGATTTTTAACCACAAATGACCATTCTTCGTTTCTTAAGATATCTGGATGTCCATTATCAAAAACTTTGATTCCTAGTCCTTCAAGTTCATTTTTTTCTTTAATGATTTTTGCATCTGTAATAGTGACATCATAACCCTTTTTATTGAGCAATTTGCTGGCCCAATATCCACTTCTAGCACAACCAATAACCAATACTTTTTCCATAATTAAAGTTTACCACATCTATACATAAAAAATGAGGCTCCTTAGTTAAGGAGCCTAGTATTTAATTATTAATTAATTATCTTTTCATCAAGTGAAATATCAAATAATTCTAAGAATGTTTTTATTTCTTCTTTTACATTTCCAGCTTCTTTATAATCTAATGCCATTTTAGAATAAGCTTTTTTAATAAGATCAGGATTGCCAAAACCTAATACACTTAAATCAATTTCATCAATTCTTTTTGCCAAGGCATCATTATCTTTGTTATAGATGTCGTTTGCCATGTCAATTTGGTTTAAGAAATATTTTAAATCTTCACTTTCAGCAATATTTACATTCACAAATAATGCAGCTTGAGGATATGAATCAAAACCTGTTTTTTCTTTATATAACTCTTGAATATCTATAAGTTCGTGTATTTCGTTTTCACTTTTCGCTTTTGTCATTGTCAGAATTGGCTCAGCTAATACTGCGGCATTGTTTTTTCCAGCCAATAAAGATGCGCTAGCTTCATTTACATTTTCAAACCATTCAAATTCAAAAGGCAACTCATCACTTAAATAATTTAAAACTTTGCCTGGAACAGCAGCTTGTCCAAAAGCTGCAACTTTATTTAAATCATCAATATTATCAAGTGTTGATACTAAGTGTAAATTTCCCCATGTTAATACAGCAGCTAATTTATAATTACCAGTGACACTAGATAATTTAGCGCCTAAATTAATTGGTGCGATGATAATATCAGCATTTGCCGTTGTAAATTCAGCTTGTAAAACATCTCCACCATCAACAACATCAATACTTATTCTTTCATCATCAACAAAATCAATTAAAGAAAGACTTGGCGCTCCACTTGGTGTAACTATTTTATAATTTATGTCTCTTATTTCTTCTTGATTACTGCCTTCATTTTTTGAAGTACAGCCCACTAAACAAAAGACAATTAGTAGTATTATCAATATCTTTTTCATACCTTGACCTCCTTTTAAATTATATATAAATCAAATATAATAATATGTGATTTAAGTCACATATGAATATATTAGATTTATTAACTAAAAAAGAAATGAATTTCATACAGTTTAAAGAATATAAGAATAACACTTATATTTTTTTAGAAGATGAATTATGTAATAAGATTGGCATTATCACCAAAGGAAGCATTAAGATTTCTACTTTTACTGCACTTGGAAATGAACTTGTATATAACACAATTAGTGAAGGAGGAATATTTGGTAATAATTTAATCTTTTCATCTAAACCTTACTACAAAGGAAATGTTATAAGCTTAAGTGAATGCGAGATTGCCTTTATTGAAAAGAATAATCTCTTAAAAATATTAAGTAATAATCAAAAGTTTTTGATTGATTATTTAAGAATCCAATCAAATTTTGGAAAAGAATTAAATTCTAAAATTAAATTATTATCTTTAAATAGTGCTAAAGAAAAACTGATATTCTTCTTAGAAGAAAACAATGGTATTTTTGAATATCAATCTATTTCCTCTTTAGCTTCATATTTAAATCTTGAAAGAGAAACATTGTCTAGAACAATATCATCTTTGATTAAAGAAAAAATCATAACTAGAAATGCCAAGACATTAACATTAATTTAGTTATGATTATAAATCAAATCTTTTATTTTATTTTTTGGAATAGAGTATTTATCTGCAATTTCATTAACTATATCTTTGATTTTGTTTTCTTTTTTTAATAAGTCATCAATCTCTTTCTTTATTATTTCATAATCAACTTCATCTTCTTTTTTGTTTCCTTCAACCAAGAAGACAATTTCGCCTTTTAATTCGCCAACCTTTACAAGTTCGCTTAAGTTTCCCCTAATAAATTCTTCATGAATCTTTGTGAGCTCTCTAGCGATTACAGCTTTACGATCTCCAAGTATTTCATAAGCCAATTCAAGTGTCTTGTTTATACGGTGAGGTGCTTCATAAAAAATAATTGTATATGGAAAATCTTTTAAGGATTCTAATTCTTTTTTTGCCTGGCTACTTTTAGGATTTAAGAAGCCATAAAAAAGAAAATGTGTGCTGCTTAATCCACTTGCGACTAAGGCATTTAGGGCAGCATTAGGACCAGATATCGTTTCGATTTTTATTCCTTCTTCAATTACTTTATTCACTAATTCATAGCCAGGGTCACTAATTAATGGATAGCCAGCATCAGAAACTAAAGCTACATTTTTACCTTCATTTAATAATTCAATTATTTCGATACTTTTATAATCTTCATTAAAATTATGATAACTAATCATTTTAGTATGTATATCAAAATGACTTAATAATTTTAATGTATTACGTGTATCTTCACACGCAATGACATCAGCCATATTTAAAACATCTAAGGCGCGCTTAGATATTTCATTTAAATTGCCAATTGGAGTTGCGACAAGGAATAGTTTTCCTTTATTCATCGACTTCTTCCTTTACTTCAATATCTTCTTCTTTATTAACTGTTTGATATTTGCCATAATTCTTCAAATCATCAAGCGTTAGATAAATTGCGTGCTCATGGTTTTCTAATTTACAAGTTCTCGCAATTACATTCATTGAAGTTAAACGATATTTTTCACCTTCATATTCGACAACAGCATTCATCTTTGGTAGGCCGTTTCTAAGCTCTTTATATGCTTCATCTTCATATTTTAGACAACACATTAGATTGCCACATTGTCCTGATAATTTTTGTATATTTAATGCCAACAGTTGATTTTTTGCCATATTGATTGATATACGATCAAATTCACTGATATATTTTGCACAACAAAGTTCTCTGCCACAAGGCCCAATTCCTGAAACCATCTTCGCCTTATCTCTTGTGCCAACTTGTCTTAAATCAATGCGACATCTAAATATAGAAGCTAAAACTTTTAATAGTTCTCTAAAATCTACACGATTATCAGCTAAATAAATAAAAGTAATTTTTGTTCTATCTAATGTATATTCAGCAGATAGAATATTCATTCCAAGCTGTAATTTATCTGATTCTTCTTGACATATATCTCTTGCGGAAACACTATCACGAAGATTTTGTTTAAATTGCTCTAAATCTTCTTCAGTTGCTTTTCTTACAATTTGTTTAATCTCAAATTCGACATTTGGTTTATCAAAAGGTTCTGCTATAACTCTTGCATACTCCAATCCTCTTTGTGTTTCTACAACAACAGCATCACCATTTTTTATACTTAAATCAGTAGTTGAAAAGGTATATGTTTTATTGGTAGTTTGAAATCTTACTGATAAATATTTAATAATCTCACTCATAATAAACTCCTGTTTTTATAATATTATTTTAGCTGCAATTTGGTCAAACAACAGACTTCTGTTTACAGCACTTTTGGTCTTATTTTTAGCTTCTAAAATTATTTCTAACAATTTATTTGTATCATATCTTTTTAAATCATTAATATACATCAAATATTCTTCATCATCTATTTGGACATCATTAATGACATCATCAATAATTTTTAAAAAAATATCTAGATAATAATCTGTTGTTTCTTTTGCCTTATCTTTGTTTATTGAAGGAAAGAATTCTCTTGAGAATAAGATTGGCAAATATTCTGGATTATTTAAGTTATCTATTGTTCGATAGACAAATTCTTTCGCAAGATTATAAGCATCACTATCAATATCTAATAGTTCATGTTTTATATGACTTAATAAGTAAGCATCAATATATTCATAGCCCTTGTTTTCATATTCCTTTATTAAAAAAGAAAAATCTCTTGTGACAAAAGGAATTTTTTGACACCTTGATACAACCGTCTCTAATAATGTATCAATATTATCAGATATGAAGATGCCATAGATGTTATCGCCATTTGGTTCTTCCATGAATTTTAATATCATATTTAAAACCTTTGGTGAAGAATTATTAATATTATCAATTATATATATTTTCTTATTCGCTTTCTCTAAAGGAGTCTTTGATAATTCATTCATTAACTCTTCAATTTGGTCTTTTTTAATACTTGAAGAATGGCCATCAATATAATAAACATCGTAATACTCGTTATTCTTGATTCTTTGGCATGTATTACATGTTTCACATGCAAAGTCTTTTTTTCCTTCAATGATACTTTGTGCCAATAAAAAAGCTGTATCTTTCTTTAAAGGATTTAATTCGCCATATAATAAATAACTATGTGCTAAATGGTCATTTTTTAAATCATTTTGTAGACTCAAATAAGCAATAGTTTCTTTTTCTTTTAGAATTTCTTTAATCATTTATTAAATCTATTATTAAAGCTAATACATCATCTACAACACAATCAATACTTTTAGATGCATCAACAACTTTGGTATCTTTAAATCGTCTTAACACTTCTCTATAACCTTCATTTACTAAATGATGAAAAGATAATGATTCTTTGTCTAAGCGATCTTTGAAAGTTCTAGATTCAATTCTTTTTAGTCCCACTTCTTCATTAATATCTAAATAAATTGTCATATCAGGATAATCGCTACCAATCGCAAAATCATTTATCTTTAATATTTCATCAAAGCCAAGTCCTCTGCCATATCCTTGATAAGCCAACGATGAATAAACAAAGCGTTCGCAAATAACGATCTTTCCTTGTGACTTAGCAGGAACAACTTTTTCAACTAAATGTTGTCTACGACTTGCAGCATATAAAAGTGCTTCAGTTTTAGCATCCATGCTTGTATTTTTTGGATCAAGAATGATATTTCTTATTTCTTCCGCTATTTCAATTCCACCTGGTTCTCTTGTGTGGACAACTTCATAACCTTTTTCTGTTAATTTTTCACAAACAATATCACTAACACTGCTTTTTCCTGAACCATCAGGACCTTCAAGAACGATAAAATATCCCTTATTCATTAATTTAACTTCTCCGGTTTTGGTTTAAATGTCTTATCAATTACTTCAATTAATTGTTCTTTCACTTTTTCATATTCATCATATGTTAGTTCAATATCGCCAGTATTAATTACACGCACATTAGGAGCAGATGTTATTTTATTAGGATTCAAAATCGCTTCAATCATTTCATATTGAGACATTGTCATAATAGCGAATTTCTTTTCACCATTTTCTTCAACAAATAAAACATCATCTTCTTCAAGATCCTCTAATTTATCTCTTAAATCATTCAATTTTTCAATATCTATATTCATACCTTAATTATACATTAATTATTCAATGATGAAGTTTTGATACACTCTTAAAAACGGCTTATATAATAATGAACCAAGTAGTACACAAGAAATAAATTCACCAAGGAAAACAAATAAGAAATTAGTTAAAAAACCAATCATCCCCATATCAAATGTAATCATTAATTCAAGGCCAACAATGATTCCGTTTGCGATACAAGGCATCAATAAAGATAAAATTGGAAGGTCAAACCATAATTTCTTACGGAAATAATAAGCTAGTAAACAAGATATTAGGGTTGCCAATGTACCAAAAATAAAATCAAGTGGTAAAAAGTCCATGCCTAATGTTAGTCCTAATACATTAGTTATTAGACAAGCAATAGTTAATGGTATTGTATAGCCTAATGAAACTAAGCAAAAGATAACAAGAACTTCGGCAACTCTGATTTGAATCTGTCCAAACGAGAATGCTCCTAGAGCTAAAGACAATGCAACATATACCGCAATGATTATGGCATATAAGGCAATTTTAATTAATTTTTTATTTTTCATGATTGATAATTCCTTTCTTTATTATTAGAACACCAAGTAAAGAAATAAGGTACCGATACCAATTCATCAAAACACAGATTAACAGCATCTTTGAATTCAACGGCTTCCATACTTGAATCATTTTCTAAGTCCCATATATGATCTATATAAGTTCCATATTCATATTTGTTTAGAAATTCTGATAACACTTCCTTAGCTTTTATTTCATCATCATTTTTAAGCTCAACACATATCAATAACAAATATGGAACAATATCTTCAAATTCTACATTTAAATACAATTCATAAAATTCATCTGCATTTTCAGTGACACTATATAGAAAAGCGAGGTTCAACAACAAATCATGATTATATTTACCTTCAAGTTGTGCAATCTTTTTAGCTACCTTAATAGCTAAAGTTCGATATCTTATTTCTGATAAGAATTCAACATACATGCTTAGTGCTTGCAAATAGTTCTTTTTTTCATAATTCGTGAAAGAATCGTAATTAATATTATTTAAATATAAGCCTTTAAAATAACTATCAACTATTGTTTCTTCATTTAAACGGTAACTAACATAATTGGCTTCTAAACAAAATGGATCATCTTTTAAAATACTGTTAGCTCTTGTTAAAATATCGCCTGTATCACAAAACATCCTTCTAATTGATGTTTTATCTTTTTCACCTGCATCATCATCGATTAAGTAATCATCAAAATTTTCAGGAATAAAAAAATCTTCAAAGTGTTCAATCAGCTGTTCACTTTCTACTATATATGCTGCCTCAAATAATAGTACCGCAAAACTAAGCATCGATGCCCCCTATTTCAATATGATACATTAAGGCAATGGTTTTTGCGTCCTCAATTATTCCTTTCTTGATTAGTTCTTTTATTTCATTAAAAGAATATTTTAAAACTTCAATTCTTTCGTCTTCATCAAAATCTTGGCCAACATATTTTCCTGTTTCACCATAATAAAGATGTATTACTTCACTGCTGTATGCACATGTTGGAATCATTTTCCCTAGTTTCTTTAAATTATTGACTTCATATCCCAATTCTTCTTTAGCTTCTCTTTTGATAGCTAAATCAATATCTTCATCCTTTTCAATCTTGCCTGCAGCAAATTCTAACATTTCTCTTTTTTGAACATAACGGTATTGTTTAACTAAAAAATATTTATTATCACTTAAATCTTTTAAGGCAATACAGACACCACCATTGTGTAAAATAACTTCTCTAATTGATTGATCTTTATCATCAATTATGACATCATCAACACATAAATCTAATATTTTACCTTGGTATTTATTTTCTCTATTTAATAATTTTTCCATATTTCACCCATATCATAATTACAATAAAAATCAAAAAATCCTATAAAAAACTTCTCTATTGAGAAGCTTCATCATTGTTATTAGAAGGAAGATAAAATACTTTTTCATCCCCTTTTGAGAACATGTATTCTCCCCTTGCGAATGTCGTCACATAATTTGGATCTTCTAATTTATTCTTTGTTGTATATAAAGCAGCATTTTCATCTTGTAGTTTAATCAACTCTTCTTCTACTAATTTTGCTTGCTTTGTCAATGTATACATATTTCGAACTTGTTTACCAACAGCAACAAAAATAAAGATAGCGATAACAATCATCACAATTGATATCATCTTTCCAATAATTTTTTTATTCAATTTTCTTACTTTTCTTTTTTTATTTGTCATGTGCAACTAATTATACAATAGAGGACTTATGTTCTTCAACAACCTCATACATCTGTAAGGCATCTTGTTTTGAAGCGTTTTCTTTAATTTCTAATGCCTTAAATTTTATTGTTCGATGTCCAAATTCAATCGTAATAATATCGCCAGCTTTTATTTCACTACTAGCTTTAGCTATGCGATCGTTAATTAAAAGACGCCCTGATTCAGCGAGCTCCTTGGCTACTACTCTTCTTTTTAATATGCGTGCTACTTTTAAATATTTATCTATTCTCATCTTTTTTTAACTTATCTAAATTATCTACTAGTTGCATAATCTTATCAACACCACTTCTTTGATTTTCAATATTGAGTTCAAGTTTGTTTTTATGATAACCAATTTTTATGTCTCTTGATAGATTATTACAGAATTCAAACAATTTGACACCATCGATATTGTTTGAATAATCTTCACTCAAAACAATTGTGAAGACATTATTGCGATTATAAATACGATCGATACAGTTTAAGTTAACTAATAATTCTAATTTTTTCTTATTAAATAAAGCTTCAACTTCTTTTGGAAGATGACCATATTCATCTTGTACCTTCATATAATAATTCAATAAATCTTCTTTATTATCAACATCATCTAATTCATGATAAAGGCTTAATTTTTCATAATCATTATCAGAGAAATTAGCTGGAATATATGATTCTATAGGTATATTGATATTATTTTTTTCTTTGACTTCTTCAACTGTTTCACCTTTTTTTGTCTTAATTGCTTTATTTAGCATTGCCAAATATAAATCTAATCCGACATTATCAATAAATCCTGATTGTTTAGCGCCCAATAAATCACCAGCTCCCCTTATTGTTAAATCACGCATTGCAATTTTATATCCACTTCCTAAAGATGCAAATTCTTTAATTGCTTCAAGACGTTTAGTAGATACTTCACTTAATTGTTTATCTTCAGGTATTAATAAATACGCATAAGCAACTCTATCACTTCGCCCTACTCTTCCTTTTATTTGATATAGTTGTGATAAACCAAAATTTTGAGCATTATCAACAATAATTGTATTGGCATTTGGAACATCTAATCCCGTTTCAACAATTGTTGTACAAACTAAAACATTAATTTCACCATTATAGAATTTAAACATTACCTCTTCGATTTCATCAGCGTTCATTTGTCCATGTACTACTTCAACTTTTGCATAAGGAATATCTTTAGATATCTTATTGGCAACTCTATGTATTGTTTCTACATTGTTATATAAGAAAAAGACTTGTCCCTTTCTTTCAAGTTCACGCATTATTACTTCTCTTATTAAATTTTCATTTTTATGAACAACATAAGTTAATACAGGATAACGATTTGAAGGTGCTGTATCAAGAGTCGATAGACCTCTTATACCAATTAAAGACATCTGCAAAGTTCTTGGTATTGGTGTTGCGCTAAGTGATAAAACATCAATTGATTCTTTCATCTTCTTAATCATTTCTTTATGTTCAACACCAAATCTTTGTTCTTCATCTATAATTAATAAGCCCAAATCTTTATAAACAATATCTTTTGAAAGTAAACGATGCGTGCCGATTATGACATCCACCTTGCCATCTTTTAAATCTTTAATTATTTCTTTTTGTTTTTTATCAGGCACAAAACGATTTAGAAGTTCAACTCGTACTGGAAATTTTTCTAATCTATCTTTAAAAGTATTGTAATGTTGTAAAGAAAGAATCGTTGTTGGACAAAGATATGCAACTTGTTTATCATCATTGACAGCTTTAAAAGCAGCTCTAAGTGCAACCTCTGTCTTGCCAAAGCCAACATCGCCACAAAGTAAACGATCCATTGGTCTTTTACTTTCCATATCTTCTTTGACTTCTTTGATTGCTACTTCTTGATCGCGCGTTAAATCATAAACAAAAGTATCTTCAAATTCTTTCTGCAATTCATTATCTTTACTATAAGCAAAACCTATATCTTCATTACGATGAGCATATAATTCAATAAGTTGACCAGCAATTTCATCTACACTTTCTTCAACACGTTTCTTTGTTTGTGCCCACTCTTTAGATCCAAGTTTATTTAATTTTGGCACCACTCCATCTTTTGAGACATATTTTCTTACTAATGAAAATTGAGATAATGGAACCAATAATTCATCATTACCCTTATAAATAATCTTTAGATAATCTAAAGATATGCCATTTATTTTTCTTGTTTCAATGGCGATATATTGACCAATGCCATATTGATCATGAACTACATAATCCCCTCTATTTAATTCTTCATAAGAATTTAAAGTTCGTGCTTCAGCATATTTATTAAAGAAGCGTCCGTGTGTCTTTCTTTGTTTATATAGTTCATCACTTGTATAAATAATTAAATCTAAATCATTTATACTAAAACCACCAAATATGCTTCCATATAAAATATTAATACCCTCATATAATTTATCTGTATAAATCTGATAAGGTATTTTTTGTTTTGTCAATGAATTGATCGTATCGCTTGCCTGTTTATCTTCTAAAACAATTAATTTATATTTATGGCTATCAATATCAATTAAACTAACTAAATAATCAATATTGCCAAAAGGCAAATCAACTTCATCAATTTTTGAGAAAGCTTCTTTAAAAGGTTCACCAACAATTGTCTTTTTATTTACTAATAGACGATTAAAATCCGCATAGACATAAAATTTAAGAGGTAGCTTTTTAACTTCATACATTTCTCTAATATATGATGTTGTTTCATCACTTAACATCTTTAAATGTTCTTTTATTTTATAATCATCACTTAAATATATATATGCATCAATATAATCTATTAGATGTTCTTTCTTAAAATACGCATAATAAAAATACTGTGATTGTTGATATTGATCTGCTTCAATATATTCAAGACTTAATTCTATTTCACCACTTAATATATCAACATTTTCTTTTAGATACTTCTTTTCTTCATCATTAAAGAAAACATCTTTACCAAAACAAATATCTATTTCATCTATTACTTCTAGTGTTCTTTGTGTATTAATATCAAAGAACCTTATTGAATCAATAATGTCATCAAAAAATTCTATTCTTACTGGTCTTTCATAATTAACTGAATATAAATCAACGATATAACCTCTACTAGCAAAACTCATTGGTGTTTCAACATGAGATACTTTTTCATATCCTAATTTCATAAGTCTTGTCAATAATTCGTCTTTGTCATAAACATCATCTTTTTTTAGATGAATAATACTATTCTTTAGTATTTCTTTTTCTGGTAAATGTCTAATAAAACCATATGGTGATGTAACAATCACTTTTAAGTTGTCGTTGGTGATGATGTTGTATAAAGCTAGTAGTCTTTCAGCTCTATTTTCAAATGATGTGGCAATCTCTTCAGCACGTAACGATTCTTCTGGCAAATAGGAAACTATTTCTTCATTATCAAAATATGAATTCAATATTTCTTTTAAACGATTTGCCATATAATTATTTTCTTTTATTACGATAATTGGCTTATCACTTTTAATTGCCTTTAACGCAATCTTTATAGCTTCTTCAATTAAACTGTTATAAGACAATGAAAAAAAATTGTCTTTCTTGTTTATTAAAGTTTCATCAATTTTATTTAAAATGTTTAAATATTTCATGAATTAAATATACTCATTGTTTTATTGAAGTCATTATCTAGATAATAGATAACGGCTTCAGATGCTTTATCTAATGCTTTTTTATATTCTTTTTTGTCACTTGGGCTTACTTTTCCAAGCACATAATCAACAGTTGGGATTAGTGGGTCTTTGCCGATGCCAACTCTTATTCTTTTGATATTTTGATTTCCTAACAAATCGATAATACTTCGCATACCGTTTTGGCCACCACAAGATCCACTTTCTCTTAAACGAATCTTGCCAACAGGCAAATCTAAATCATCATAGATTACAAGCAAATCATCAACATTCAATTTATAATAATTCATTAAAGCTTTTACAGCTTTTCCTGAATTATTCATATAGGTCATAGGCTTAACAAAATATATTTTCTCATTTTGATATTTATATATGGTATAAAGTGCTTCATATTTTTCTTTATCTAATTCGATATTTAATTTCTTCAAGATTTCATCCATAACCAAAAACCCAGTATTATGTCTGGTTTTTGCGTACTCTTTTCCTGGATTTCCTAGACCTACAATAATCTTCATTATTCTTGATTATCTTCTTCTTTCTTTTCTTCTACTTCATTATTTTCTTGAACAGTTTCTTCTTTGACGATATATTTTTCTTTTAAATTTAAATTTTCTAAGAAGCGTCCACCAACTTGTGTTAAGACAAAGTCTTTAAGCATATCTTCATCTTCACTATCAACGGCATTGCCATTATATACAAGTAATGCAACAGACATTTTCTTATAAATGCCAATTAATTGTTTATCATATTTATATTCAGCATAATCACCAGATAATAAACTAGTCAAGAAAGATACATCCTTTTCTTCTTTATTAGAAATAATTTCATAAGCTGCTTTAAATACTAGATATTCAACATGTTTATTAAACTCTTCATTGAAAACCTTTGAATACACTAAATCTAATATTTCTCTATTATCTTTATATTTAGATAATGCAAGTATTAACCAAATAAAAGTGTCAGAAATAGAAACTAGATGATTTGTATCGTATTGTCCACTTGGTTTAAATACTAAATCATAATTAACTGCTTCAATTACACTTTTTGGATCATCATCTACATACGCTTTTACAATTAAAGCTCTATTTTTGGTAGTTTCGTTTGTTTCTGCTTCAATATAAGAATTCAAATTATCTTTAGCATCTTCTTCGCCTCTTAATACTTTCATATAAGCATCAACATAACGATTATCTTTTCGCATTTCTTTAATTTTGCGAATGTTATTAAATAACATCAAGACAACAATCGCTGCCATCACTAACAATAATGTTCCGTTCATATCTTTTTCTCCATCACAATAATTATACTAACGATTAAATAAGTTATCGTAATTTAAATTTATTTGTTTCAATAAAGTTTCTTCTTCAATATTTAATATTTCAGCCATCTTTTTTGCGACATATATGACATTGCTTGGCTCATTTCTTTTTCCACGATTTGGTACAGGTGTTAAATATGGACTGTCTGTTTCAATTAATAATTTATCAATTGGAACATTTTTAACAACTTCAATAGGTTCTTTGGCGTTTTTCCAAGTTAAAGGACCACCCAATGAAATATAATAGCCCATCTTAGAAAGTTCTTTAGCCATCTCGCTTGAACCGCTATAGCAATGTAGCACACCTCTACAGTGATGTTCTTTTAATATTTCAAAACAATCACCCATCGCCTCTCTTGAGTGCACAATTATTGGTTTATTTAATTGATTAGCGATTTTAATTTGACTTATAAATAATTCTTTTTGTTTTTCTTTAGTTTCAGGATACCAATGATAATCTAAACCTATTTCACCAATCGCATCTACTTCCTTCATCTTTTCATAATATTCTTTAAAAATATCTTCAGAAATATTTGTATCTTCAGGATATACACCAATAGCTATTTTAAAATCAATGCCATCCTTTTTTATTTTAACTGAACGCTTATAATCATCTAAATTAACACATACCAACATTGCCTTAGTTACATGATTATTCAACATATTATTTAAGACTGCATCTAAATCATCAATAAATTCTTCACCGTTTATATGACAGTGACTATCTAAATAATTCATTATTTTCCTAAACAAAAGTTTCTAAACATATGGTCGATTAGATCCTCTTGATATTCCTTTCCAAGTATTTCACATAAATCATGATAGCTTTCTTCAAGATTCAACATAATAACATCAAGTGATGTTTCATCTATATTCTTATTCATTTCCTCAAGTTCATATAAAGCCTTTTTCATTAACGATATTTGTCTTTCATTATTTAAAATATCTTCATCAACTAAAGTAAGATCATCTTTATACATCTCTTCAATCTTATCTATTAGTGAAACAATATCATTATTTTTGGCACTTATTGAAATATCGCCTTTTTTATTTAAGTCAGATTTGTTGTAGACAACAAGACGCTTTTTATCCTTAGTTAAATCTAATAATTCTTCATCCTCTTTATCAATATTGGTTGCATCTATTACCACAATGACAAGTTCTGCTTCCTTTAAAGCTTCCTTAGATTTTTCAATGCCAATTCTTTCAATTTTATCTTCGCTATCTCTTATTCCTGCTGTATCTATTAGATTAAGTGTCACATTTTTTAAATTGACACTACCTTCTACTAAATCTCTTGTGGTGCCGGCAATATCAGTGACAATAGCTTTATCTTTTTCAAGTAAAGCATTTAATAAAGAAGATTTGCCAACATTAGGCTTGCCAATAATAACTGTTTTAATACCATTTTTAATGTTTCTAAATCTTTCAGCTTTATCAATCATTTCTTTCATATCAATTATCCATTTATTAATATGAGGCAAAATATTTTCATGTGTCATGATTTTTACATCATCATATTCTGGATAATCAATATTAACTTCAATTGAAGAAATAATATCTTTCATTTCTTCCATAATTGGATTTAATAATTTTTCTATTGAACCATCAATTCCCTTTATGGCACTTTTGGCTTGTAGCTTAGTAGTAGCATTTATCAAATCATTAATTGATTCTGCTTCACTTAAATCAATGCGTCCATTTAAATAAGCTCTTTTAGAAAATTCTCCTGCTAAAGCCAATCTGCAACCTTTAGATAACAATAAATTTAATATTTGTCTTGTGACATAAACACCACCATGGCAATTGATTTCTACCATATCTTCTCTTGTATAAGATTTAGGACCTTTAAAGAAAGATATTAAAACCTCATCTAATAATTCATTATTTTCATAGATATGAGCATATTTAATTGTATTAGCTTCTATTTCCTTAATATCACTAATCTTTTTAACAATTTCAAAACTGTCTTCACCAGACATTCTCACAATCGAAATGGCACCAGCATTTAAAGCGGTGCTTATCGCAACTATCGTATCATTTAGCATATTTATATTTTATATTAAAAAGTGATTAGATAACTAATCACTTAAATTGAAATCTTCTAATTTTAATTCACTGATATCATCATCAGGATTATCTAATAGACGTTTAGCTTGTTTTAAGATGGCTTCTTCTACCTTATTACGAGCCAATCTACCATTACCAGTATTTGGATCACCCTTAGCTTGAATAATTGTGAAATATTCTTGTAGAGGTTTATCACATTCTTCATTCAAGAAATAGCCTTTTGATTTCGCAATAGATTTAGCAATAAGCATCATTTCTTCACCAGTATAGTCATCAAATTGGATGATATTCGCAAATCTACTCTTTAATCCTGAATTAGCTGTTAAGAATTCGGACATTTCTTTTGTATAACCAGCTAAGATGACAATTAAATCATTACGATGATCTTCCATGCCTTTGACAATCGTATCAATGGCTTCAAGACCAAACGAATCATCTTTACCACGATATAAAGAATATGCTTCATCAATAAATAGTACACCACCTAATGCACTATTGATGACATTCATTGTAAGTGGTGCTGTATGTCCTACATATTTACCTACTAAATCTGCTCTTGTTACTTCTACTAATTGTCCTTGTTTTAAGATACCAGCCGCCTTCATCATTCTTGAAACGATACGGGCAATAGTTGTCTTACCAGTTCCTGGATTTCCTGTAAAGATCATATGTTTAGAAACTTCGGTTACCTTCAAACCTTTTTGTTTTCTAATCTGCATAATCTTCATATTGTTTTCAAGAGATAATAAATAATCTTTAACACTATTAAGACCTACAATTTCATCCAATTCTGCTTGTATTTCTTTTCTTTCTTGTGATTCATCATCAACAATGTCTAAATCAAGTTCTTTCTCATTAAATCTAGCTTTAATTGTTTCATCATAGATTAAAGTTAAAGAATTAAGACCGTCATTCTTTAATGTTATATTAACTAAACAATTATAGATTTTATTGATAATTGGTGTTAAAGAATCAATACCATCATTAGGTTCATAATTCTCCTTTAAGTATGTCTTTAAAGAATCATCGATTATTAAATCAAGTTCAAATTGGGTTTCACTCTTTAACTCTAAATCTTTTAATAATTGTTCAATAATTTTGGTTAAAGCTTCTTCAGAAAATTTAACTGTTTGAATCTTATCTTCAATTTTATCTACAAAAGATTTGCCAAAGACATCCATTAGCTTTGTTGGGTTATCTTCAGAAATAAATACTAATGTTTTATCATTACCATCTAAGTGGTCAATAACATCTTTGCTTAATTTAGCAGTAGCTTCTTGAAGTTGGTTGTTAGCGAATGTATATCTTTGATTTAATAAACACCTTCCATCTAATACAAGTTCACTAAGCATGCGATTAAATATAGGTGATGCTTCTTTAAAATTTTCAATTAAAATAATTGGATTTTTACCCACTAAAGCAACATATAAATCTTGAAGAAACAATATTTCTTGAGTAGAAGATTGATATCTCTTCATATCTAAAACATAAACTTCACTTGAAACAGTCAGGCCATTCTTTTTTAATAATTGGCCCATACTATTAATAAGCTGATGCCTTCCTGTACCATTAGTTCCATAAACAACAATGGAATTTCTAACTTTTTTTGGATCACTGCCAGTTATATATGGTCTTCTAAATGCCATGCATAGTCTTTCACAAGCTTCATCTTGACCAACAATTGTTTCTTTTAATTCTTTTTCAATTAAATCAAAAACTTCTTTTGATGCTTTACCAACAACAACCTTTTCTGGCACATCAATTTTCACATTGAAATCATTTTCCATTTGATTCTTTAATGAATTTAAATAAGCATCATTATAATTATCTTTATTCACAAGTTCATCAATGCCTTTTTTATTTTCGCTTAACATACGATTTAATTCTTTTTCAGTTGCATCAATAACTTTTAAGGAATCAGTATAAATTGAATTATAATCACGTTTTTTATTTAAAACTTCTTCTAATAATTTTTCTCTTTCTTCTTTTTTCATTAGCTCAACTCATTTAATAATTCTTGATTTATTTTTTTGTTTAATAAAACTTTTGATTTATTTAATGCCCAAACAACATATTCAATGCCATCACGATACCCTTTAGTATATGTATTTGTGACATTACCTCTTAATGATTTAAGTTCATCGTTAGCTCTTCCTTCAACAATATAAAATTCTTTGGAATTATTATTTGCGATATTATAATATTTCTCTAATGCTTTACGGTGTCCTTCAACATAATCAACATTATTGTCACCATAATCAACAGCAGCAATAATATTCATAAAACAATCAGAACGCTTTTCAAAATCTCTTATTTCAGTTGGATATCCGGGCTTTCTAGCAGGCTTAACTTTTCCTTTTAAATCACTCAGTCTTGTCTGTGAACGCTTAGTGGCATCTTCATCAACATCATCTAATGTATCTTTAAATTGAAGATTCACTTTACGACTTGTTTCTTTTTCGTTTTGTCTTTTTACTTCATCTAAAATACCATAGATACTATCTATTTTTGTATCGTTTGATACTTTATTTCTATTCATTTCTTCAACTATTTTATATATATCTTGTTCAGCCATTATTTTTCTCCAAATGGATCTTCGCCATAACCATCTTTTTGAAGTAAGCTTTGAAGTGTATTAATATCAGCATTTATATTCATATAATCATCTTCATGCATACTATCTGCAATTGTCTTTAAAGCTTCGTTAATTAAAACAATTGTCTTAATTAATTGTGCTTCTGATTTCTTTAATTCATTACTTGAAGTTGGATTATCTTGAAGCTTTTTATATTTCTCTAAAATATCAATTAATATTGGCAAATAATAGTCATAAAGTTTTTTAACTTTATCTTCATCACTCTTTGATTCCTTTAATAATTCAATTTGTTTCAATAAATCACAAGTTTGATATAAGCCATTGGTGATTTCTTCTTGAGGGATCGCATCATTTAATTCATTGATCTTATCAATATATTTTTCGCTTGTAGATAATTTCTCTTTCTTTTTAGGAGTAGGTGTTTCAACTTCGGCAGCTATTACATCATTATCTTTATCCGCAAAGACAAGTAATAATTCTAATAATCTATCATACATTGGAAAATATGTATTTTTAAATTCACTTAATTTAGATATTTTCTCATCTTTATAAGTTAAATATAAAGAATCAATGTTAGAGAATTTGCCAGATTGTGTTGTTAATGAAATATCTGCTGTAACTGGTAAAACCATATTTGTACTAAAATATGAAGCTAATTTCTTATCTATTTTAATCAAATCAGCATTTGATAATTTACTTACTCTTGATGTATTTTGATTTGAATAAATATTGTTTTGACTATTCTGATTTCTAACTACTCTTACACGATCTTGATTTCTTCTTTCCATATTTTTAGAAATTGCTTTGCCAAGCGCAATAAATGAACCTACTATTCCACCAAGAATTAATAAAGAAAACAATATAGACGCCAATTCATAAACTTCAAAATAGCCTAAAAAAACAATAAAAAGGAAAAAACCAAATATCCCAAATCCACCGCTTCTTCTTCTCATATAATAGATTATACAATAAATTTTATTGAGTTATAATGATATGTGGAGGTGTTTGTGATGAGTAGATTTAATGAAACAATTAAGAAGATGCAAGATATCACAAGTGACATCAAAGCTAAAGCAGATCTTTCTAATTTTGAATTAGATGAAGAAATAGTTGAAAAGATTAAAGCTGTAGCAGATAAAACTATTGATGTCGTAAATGAAGCAGCAGTTAAGCTTAAAAGCGCTGTAGATAGAATTGACAATGAAGAAGAATTAAATAATTTTCTTGATCGAGTAGATGAAAAATGTCAAAACGCAAAAGAATACGCTTTTACTAAAATAAACGAACTTCTTCCTGAAGATTTAGAATTAAAAGATGAAGAAAAGGAAGAATCAACAATGGAAAAATTCATGAAAAATGAAAATGTTCAAAATGCAGCTAATGTTGTTTTAAAAGCAAAAGATGCACTTGTTGATTTCTATAATAGTCCAGAAACACAACATAAAATTAATCAAGCAAAGCTTGCGGTATTAACACTTGCCAGTAAAGGATTAGATGTTGTAAAAAACGCATTAGAAAAAAGAAATAATAATAAGTAATAATAAAAGGCAACACAAGTTGCCTTTTAGTTTAGCTATTTAAATAATTATTTTATTTTAATAATTTGCCTACAATACCAGCTACATTAGACAATAAATCATTATTGTCTTTTTTATTATCTGAAGTTTTAAGGAAACTAGATGCAAGTCCCGCAAAATCAACACTGTTGTTTGCACCACCAAGTAATGAACTTAGTAAATCAACACTTGCGTTTTCACTGTCTTCTTTTTTATTAGTAGCTACTTGTTTACCAAGAAGTGTCAATAATAATGGTGCTACAGATGAAAGAATAGCTCCTACTTTACTTACATCAACGCCAGAACTTTTAGCTACCTTTTCTTCTATTTTTTCTGTATCGCCACCTAATAAATGCTTAACAATCTTGCCACCATCAGCTAAATCAATACTACTAAAGAAGTTTGTGATATTTGAGCTATCATCACTTGCATGCTTTGTTAAAGCATTTAAGAAGCCACTAACAGTTGATGAACTTATAACTTGATTATTAGCACCATTTAATAATTGTGGCAAAGCATCAACTAAGACATTCTTTGTGTCCTTTTTACTAACGCCAACTGTTTTTGAAATTTCATTTAAAGTATTTGAACTTAATAATTGTCCTAATAAAGAACTTATATCATTGTTTGCCATTATATTACTCCTTTTAGTATCTTAATTATAACACCGTTTCTATTGACCATTATCTACATCATAATAAACTTCAATCCTGTTAATCTTGTTGATATCATCTGCTAAAATATCACCATATATTAAGATATAGTTTTCTCTTTTATTAACTGTTTTATTTATTAAACATGCATAGCCATTATGATCTATCAATTCTCCTTTTAAGCTTACACATGTTTCTTTAATACCTTCATTTAATAAATAGTTATCAATATAAATATTCTTATTATCTAAGTCATCTACATATAAGACTAGCTTACTTAAGATGGGTTCATCTTTTTTGTTCAAATAATAAGAATACGAATCTATATATTCATCATTTTCAACAATTGATATGTTGTCATAACCTACTACTACGCTTGAATCATTATATTTAAGCTCATAAAAAGAACTTCTTTTTGTGCCACAAGATGTAAGTAATAATAGTAATAATATAAATAATATTTTTTTCATTAGATTAACATTAATAAATAAGCTACAGCTACACCAACTGCTAAACAACATATATGAGATACACCATCAACTTGTGGTAAAAATGACATAACTACTAAGTATATTAATGTTGTTGATAAAGACCTAAAGGCATTTAATATTCCAAAATTATATGCATACAACATTAATATTGCACCAATAAGACCACATATAGCGCCAGATGAACCTACACTATATAAATCGTCTTGACCTTGGTTATGATGTATCAATAATGACAGTATTTCTCCCGCTATCATTGTCACAAAATAGATTATCACAAATAATATTGGTCCATAATAGAAAATAATTGATGTCCCAACATTATAAAGAGCTATCATATTTAAAACTAAATGAATGATATTCTTGTGACAAAACGCACTAGTAATTAATCGATAATATTGTTTATGTCTTAATGTCGTGCTATAAGAATCAGCTAATCTTCCTAAACTTAATTTTTCTGTATAAGTTAGATAATAAACAACAATATTAGCGATAATAATTAAATATAGAATAATATTTTGCATATTAATAATATAGTCTATCTACTTCATCTAATAATTCATTTATGCGATTTTTACAATGTTCAATTAGAGCTTTTCCACTATCTGTATCAAAGCCGTTTCTTCTTATTGTTCTACGCATATTTCTTGCATAGCCAATAATCATTGCCATCTTTTTGATTTCCTCTTTTTCTTCTTTTGTCTTATCATCAAAATATAAATCTACAGTTTTATCCCAGAACTGTTTGCCTTGTTCAAAACTTATACCTAAGAATTTTTCAATATTAAGATGATCTAATTCGCTATATCCTTGATAAGCATTAAAGATAGATGCAAATTCAAAAATTGGATGGCCAACACATAATGTATCCATATCAATTAACAATACTTCGCCATCTTGTAACATAACATTTTTAATATGATAATCACCATGAAGCATTGTATCTGTTTCTGGTACTTCCTTTACCATTCTAATAAATTTGTCATATTTATCTGCATCTAAATAATCTTTTAAGAATTCAACCCAATTAACAGCTACATCTTTCATTCTTGGCATTAGACCTGGTTTAACATATGTTGAATGAATCTTCTTTAATAATTCAACAGACATTTTAACAACATCATCAAGTTTTTCTGGTTCAGAAATAATAATCTTTGCGAAAGATTTTGCATTTAATAATTCAAATACAGAACCATATCCATTTCCAACTTTTACAACATCATATGGAATTGCAGTTGGGATGCCAAGAATTAGAGCTGTTCTAGCTAATTCTCTTTCTCTTTTAATGTCTGGTAAGGCATCGGCATTAAAATACTCTTTGACAATTGTATCTTGATCAATGCGATATACCTTGCCATTGGCACCCTGTCCAATTACTTCACAACCTTCAACTGATATCTTACGATATGCTTTTTGAATATCCATCATTTCACTAAAGCCAGTAATTTCAAATATTTCATATACTTCACTACTTAGTTCTATTACTTTAATATCTGGATAATTCTTCTTTAAACGTAAAACAATTCTTAATCCTGCACTAGAAATATACTCTAGATTTGCAGCATCAATAATAATGTTTGAAGGTTTGTTTTCATCTACAATCTTCGTAATTTCTGCTTCAATTTCACCAGCATTATTAGAATCAATATGCCCAGCTAAATAAATAGTTAAAATTCCATCATCATTTTTAAAATTAATTGTTGACATCTCATTCTCCTTTGAATACTAAATTAACTAATTGTTCTAATTCTTTATATGCCATTGTTTCGCTAAGTTCATTTGTATATTCCAAAACTTTACGATAATACCATGCTTGTTTAGAAGGGTCTTTTTGATGATAGTCTTCCCATAAACTGCTTCCTTTTTTCATATATGCACGATAGAAAGAACGCATATTAGCTAACTTATCTGCTAACCATAATATTTTAATTTCTAAACTATTACTATTCTTTAGTTCTTCTAAAGATTCTTCTTTTCTTAATTGCCAAGAATCTTCAGGTAACATATCACGATGCTTATCTTCTGTTTCTGATTTAACAAGTTCATATACCTTTTCACCAAATCTTTCTTTTATTTCTTCTAAAGAAACTTCAGCATCTTCAACCGTATCATGCAACAAAGCAGCAGCTAATAATTCTTGGCTTTCGGAAATAGTTGCTACGATTGTTGCCACTTCCATTGGATGAATAAGAAAAGGAACACTGCTCTTTTTTCTTGTTACTCCATTGTGGGCATCTCTTGCAAATATTAAGGCATCATTAAATAAACTTTGATCCATCTTAAAAGCCTTTCTTGATTGTTAATACATTTTGATTATTTACATATTCATAACTAATATCATCCATTGTCTTTTTAACTAGATATATGCCAAGCCCGCCAATTTCTCTATCTTCAGCAGCTAAACTTATGTCAGGCTCTTTATTATCTAATGGATTAAATTCTTTGCCATTGTCAATGAAGCTAATTGTAATGCTCTTAGGATTTTCTTCACCTTTAACTCTTACTGTAATGTTTCCACCATCACTATCTCTATATGCATATTTAGCAACATTGCTGAATAGTTCATCTATAGCGATGGCTATTTGTCTTTGAACTTTTTCAGGACAATTTAATGCCTCTAATTTTTTATCAACAAAAGCTGTAACAGTTGGTATATTTTCAATATTGGCATCAATTGTTAATTCGTCTGTTTCTTTTCCGAAATATCTTAAAGCCAACATTGTTATATCATCAAATCTTGGTGCTTCTTTCACAAAGCCATCAACTCTTTCTTTTACATGATCTAAAAGTTCAACCACTGAATATGAAGGATCATCATTTAATGCTGACAGTAATCTCTCATTTCCAAATAGTTCATTCTTTGCGTTAGTAGCTTCAGGAACGCCATCAGTATATACAAAGAAACTATCACCAGGATTTAGTTGTAATTCGTAAGTTTGATATTTACAATTTTCAATACCACCTATAACTAAACCGTGTTTATCTTTAACCATTTCATATTTGCCGCCGCTCTTGCATAGACATGGATACTCATGTCCCGCATTTGCAGCTTTTAATTTACCAGTTGATATCTCTAAAATGCCAAGCCATACGGTCACAAACATTTCTACTGGATTATTCTTAACAATACGATTATTTACTTCTCTTAATATTTCGCCAGGATCATTGATACCAATGGTTGATAAATTGTTTATAACAATTTTACTTGCCATCATAAATAAAGCCGCTGGAATTCCCTTACCAGATACATCAGCAATTACGGTTGCTAAATGGTCATCATCTATTAAGAAGAAGTCATAGAAGTCACCACCAACTTCTTTTGCTGTATGCATCGATGCATATATTTCAAACTCACTTCTATCAGGGAAAGCTGGAAAAATATTAGGCAACATACCTTCTTGAATTTGTGATGCAACATTTAACTCTGCACCCATTTTTTCTTTTTCGCCATTTATTTTTACAATATCTTGAACATGTTTAGCAATCTTTTTTTCCATATCAGACATTATAAGTGCTAAACTTTCAATTTCGTCACCACTATGAATATCAACATTTGAAAAATGCATTACATTATAATCATTGTCCATCATGTAATCTCTTGCCGCTTCATTTAAAGCGACAATAGGCTTAACAACCGTCTTTTTCATTTTTCTAACAATGAAATAATCAATGATTGCTGTTACTACAAATAAAACAATGAAATATTGTAATAAGAAGGCTCTACTTAATCTAACAACATCATTTAATGAAAAATAAGTTACGATGCTTGCGCTGCCTGCACTAGTATTTAAGAAAGTATTCCCCAGACAGTAAAAATTATCACTTTGAACATTGAAGATAGGAATATTTTGATTTAATGTTTCAATTATATTTTGTTGTTCTTCTTCAATCACTTGTGTAAAGCCAGGCTCATTTACAAGACCATCTTTGTTGACACTGAAAATATTAATAAATTTATTGTTGACGCCATATCCAATAATTATACTGTCAGCTTCATTTTTAGTAGCGAATTCTTCTAATAAAGATAATACTTTATCATAATTCTCATCTTTAAGCCGCTTAAAACTATTTAAATATGAAGCGCTATTTATATCTTCTTTTGTATTTTGGTCTAATCCGACATATATCTTTTTTGTTTCTGTTATATAGTTAGCTATTAAATCTTTATCTAAAGCTAATGATACATTTGCTGATAAAGTATAGGCCTTATCTGCATATCTATTTCTAATCGCTCTTGTGTATAGAAAAAAGCCAAAACTGACAGCTACTAAACTAAGAATAATTGAAAACATTAATATTGTATGAAACATCTTTGAACTCAATGAATAATGCATTCTTTCAAAGAAGTTCATTTCTCTAACACTTTTTTTAGGCATGCTATCTTATATTTAGGATATCCTTAAATCCTGTAACTTCTAGTATTTCTAAAATAGTATCATTACATCCACTTAAATACATGCTTCCACCCTTTGCATTTAGTGATTTAAGCGTTGATAGAAGTATTCTTAATCCTGCACTCGAAATATAATCTAATTTAGAAAAATCAAATTCTAATTCAGAAATTTCATCTAATCCTTCTTTTACAGAAGCTTCAAGTTGACTTGCGTTTACAGAGTCTAATCTACCTTCAACTTTAACAAGTTCTTTACCATCGCTTATTGTTTTTGTTACATTCATAATTATGCCTTCCTTCATTATTTAACAATTATATTTTACTAAAAAATAAATATATATTTAGCATATTATTAGCATATTTTCCTTTTTAGATATAGTAAAATAAAGTTAAGGAGGTACCCGCTTGTGGCAAAAAGAAGAAAAAATCGTTTAGGTGTTTTAGTTGGTGCGGCAGCAATAGCTGGTGCCGTAGCTGCAATTGTTAAGCTTGAAAGAGAAGCAAAGGAAAGAGATGCAGATATCTTAGATGTTGCAAAAGAAAAAATTGATAGCTTAATCGAAGATGTAAAATCTGGTGATATCGCAAATAAGGCTGATACAGCTGCTAAAAAAGTAACTGATTTCGCTAATAAGACAGTTGAAGATGTAAAATCAGGAGAATTCCAAAAGAATGTAACTGAACAATTCAATAAAACAGTTGATGAAATTAAGTCTGGAGAAGCCCTTGAAAAAGCTAGCAAGATAGCAAATGAATTCAAGGATGGTGTAAACGATATCTTTGATGGCAAAGAAGACTAATATTTACTTAAATTATAAAGAAGCCTAATGGCTTCTTTTATTATTGCTAAATAAAGACTTATAGTTTTTATAGATGCATAATCTTTAAGATATATGCATTTTATTTTTGATCTTATTGATATAAAGAAATCGCTGCTTATTTTATTGTTTATATTTGAATATTCTTTGAGATTTTCCTTTAAATATCATTAGTTACTTCTAATGAAATCTTGCTGCATATTCTTCATATGCTTCATCAAATCCATATCCACCAAAATGATAATTTATACCATTTACTTTTAATTTGCCACTAGGGATGTTGGTCTTGTCAATATTAAATGAGACAACTTCTTCATTTACTAAATGATGTGTCCATACTTCATATACTTCTCCATCAAGTTTTTTAAATGAATCAATAACAAATGCGCCATCACCTTCAGAATCGTATAGACCTGGTGCTATTAGATATTCACCAATTTCGTTTGTGCCAAAACTAATAAAGTTGTTGTCATCATCACTATTCCAGATGCCATTTAATTCATCCATAAACTTTCCTATTACTGTATGAGTACTAGCGAGTTTTGCCTGGTATTCATCTGGTCCACAATATACATATTTTTCATCTTCAACAGAAATGTAATAAAAGTCTAATTCTTCAATGTTTATATTCTTATCACCAATTAATCCATTCATATTTGGATAAGAAACTTCAAAATAATACATACAATCATCTAATTTTTCTATTGAATTAATATTTATTTCACCAGTATTAAATGAATTAAAATCGCCTTCCTCAAAAGCATACAAACCTTTGTCATTTTTATAAATCTTTAAATATTCTCCATCATTCATTGATACCCAATATCCAAGCATATCTTCAAATGGAAAATCAGTTTCTGTTGTCTTTGGTGTTTCAACAACTTCAACTTCTTCTGGTTTATTGCCTGTACAAGCACATAACAATAATAAAACAAATAGCAAGCTTAAGATCTTTTTCATAATTAGCACCTTCACAATTACCTTTACAATTTAATTATAATATTAAATGATAGTAAAATATAATTATGAAAGTTATTGTTAGTGGTCCTAATTTAAAAGAAACAACATTTGAATGTGAAGTCGGCACAAAAGTTGAAGATATTTTAAATATCATAAAAGATAAGATGCCCTATCCAATATATGCATGTCGATTAGATAATGCTTATCGTTCATTGACCCATATTATTGGGCATGATTCATATATTGAGTTTCTAGATATTAGAAATCAAGCAACTTGGTTAATATATCAAAACTCATTGATTCTTTTATTTATAAAAGCTTTACATGATATATGCGGTAAAAGATACAAAGTTTCTGTTCGCAATTCTATCAATAAAGGCTTATATTTAACCACTAATTATGAAATTAATGAAGAAACATTATTAAAAATTGAAAAACAAATGAAGCTTTTAGTTGAAAAAGATATTCCCATTATTAAAAAATGGAGCAATCAAAAAAATGCTAAAAGAATCGCTAAACAATTAAAACAAGAAGAAACATATCGTATCATTGATACAATGCCAACCATTCAAGATTTGTCTATCTATTCTTTAGATGATGAAACACAGATCTTTTATTCATTAATGGTTCCTTCTACATCATATTTAAAATACTTTGAACTTAGAAAATATAAACATGGCATTTTAATGCGCTTCCCTCATCAAAAAGATCCTTCATTGATTCTTCCTAACGAAGAAGAAGAAATATTATATGAAGCTTTTAAACAAACTTATGGTTGGGGAAAAATAACTGGAATAAAATATATTTCTGATATGAATGAAAAAGCAAGCTGTAATCATGAAGATTTATTCCTTCTACAAGAGGCCCTTCACAACAAACGCATTAATGAATTAAGTGAGGAAATTCTAAAAAGAGAAAGTCGCATTGTCTTAATATGTGGTCCATCATCTAGTGGTAAGACAACATTTGCGAAAAGATTATGTATACAACTACAAGTTAGTGGAAAGAAAACATTATATTTAGGTACTGATGATTATTTTTTAGATCGTGCAGATATGGAAGTTGATGAAAATGGTGAAAAAGATTTTGAAAGTTTAAGTGCTGTCGATATTGATTTGTTTAGTGAACAGATGAATAGTTTATTAAAAGGTGAATTAACAGATATTCCGATTTTTGATTTTATAAATGGTGAAAAAATATTTGGTCAAAGAAAAACAAAAATAAATTCAGATACTATTGTTGTCATTGAAGGAATTCATGCCCTTAATCCAAAATTAACCGAAAAGATTGAAGACAATGGCTTTTATAAAATCTACATTTCGCCTTTTTCACCAATATCTCTAGATCGTATAAATCGTTTTCCTACAACTGATGCAAGAATGCTTAGAAGACTTGTGCGTGACTATCAATTTAGAGGTCGTCCAGCTAAACAGACATTAAATGAGTGGCATAAAGTAAGAGCTGGTGAAGATAATAATATATTCCCACTAGCCAATAGTGCTGATGCTTTCTTTAATTCAAATTGTATTTATGAAATGAATGTCTTAAAGAAATATGCTGAACCATTGTTAAAAGAAATTAAAAGAGAAGAAAAAGAATATGCTGATGCTCAAAGAATGCTTGGCTATTTAAGCTTAGTAAAAGCCATCGAAGATGATGGCTTAATTGTGAATAATTCTATTATTAGAGAATTTATTGGTGGATCAGCAATAGTTAAATAAATTAATCATAGAAGTGACCAAACATTGCTTGTTTTTCATAATTGATTTCTTTCATCTTTAAAGAATCAATTATATTTTTTGGTTCAGCTCTTAAATACATATCTTCACTTGGCTCTAGATTGCCTTTATCTGAATCAATATATATTGCAAGTGGTCTTCTTAATCCAATTGCATAACTTATTTGTACTTCACACCATCTAAGATTTTCTTTATCTAATACTTCTTTAGCGAATTGTCTTGCGATATAAGCACCAGATAAATCAACCTTGCTTGGATCTTTGCCATTCATACAACCACCACCTACATTGGCAAATGATTGATATGCATCAACAACAATCTTTCTTCCTGTAAGGCCTGCATCTCCTTCAAAGCCACCAATTAAGAATTTGCCTGTTGGATTAATTAAGAATTCTTCAATCTCAACATGATATTCATCACAAATATCTTTGGCAATCTTTTTAATAATTGCATCTGTTCTTTCACGATCTTTTTCAGCATTGTTGTAAGAGATGGTAAAATATTTAATTTTGATTAAATTAAAATCATCATCATAAAGACCTGTAATTTGTGCTTTGCCATCAGCATAAAAATCTTCATGCTTTTGAACAAGCTTATCATATTCTTTCGCAAGTCTTTGAAGAATAACCATCGCTTTTGGAAGATATTCTTTTGTATCAGCACAAGCATAGCCAAACATCATGCCTTGATCTCCTGCACCAGATACTTCATCGTTTGTGCCAAGCGCAATATCAAGTGATTGTTTACCAATGTTGTTAATAATTTTATAATCAGCAGAATAACCAATATCTTTTAAAACTCTTTTTGCGATGTTTTCAACATCCAAAACTGCGTTGCTAGTTATTTCCCCAGTGATAAAGATTTCTCCTTTTCCACCTAGTGTTTCAATCCCGCAACGGCTACTTTTGTCTTGTCTTAAACATTCATCTAAAATTGCCGCTGAAATTTGGTCACAAACTTTATCTGGATGCCCTCTAAATACGATTTCATTACTATAAAGTTTCATCTATTTCCTCCTTAAAAAAATCTCATCCATACGATGAGATACGAGTAGTTACATATAACCCATCGTTCAAGCATTAGCACCTTTACTATAGTTAGGTTGCTGAGACTTCATTGAGCTTGTCTCTCCGTCTTCTCTATATGGACAAAAATATAATAACACTTAACAATATAGACTTCAATAAAAAAGTCCATCGATGATGGGCTTCATGATAATCTTTTATATAAATGGTTTCCTAACATTTGGATTAATTGGACAAAGACAATTAGGATTAATGAACATATCACAAGATATTCTGTATTATAACGTTGATAACCATATCTTATCGCAATATCTCCTAGTCCTCCCCCGCCAACAGTTCCAGCCATTGCTGAATAACCAATTAGACTTATTATTAGCAAGACAACACCATTTAACATCCTTGGAATACTTTCTTTAATATATACTCTAAATATTATTTGAAAGTCAGAAGCACCAAATGATTTAGCTGCTTCAATAACACCTTTATCTGTTTCCCTTAAAGATGTTTCAAATATTCGGGCAATATAGGGAATTGCTGACACCGTTAACGGAACAATGGCTGCCGTTGTGCCAATTGACTTGCCTGCCACAAATCTTGTAAAAGGAATGATTATTATCAACAAAATAATAAACGGAAATGACCTAAAGACATTCACAATAAAACTTAATATTTCATAAACAACTTTATTTGGTCTTAATCCATCATTAGCAGTTAATGTTAAGATAACAGCAGGAACAAAACCGATGATTACTGATAATAAAGTTGACCAAAACACCATATAGAAAGTTTGTCCTGCAGCATTTATAATTGTTTCCCACATCTTATAAAACCTCCCATAAAACTTTCTTGTCATCAAGATAACGACAAATATTATCTTGATCTTCGTTTTTAACATTAATCACAAGTGAACCAAAGACATTTGACCTAAAGTCTTCAAGTTTTCCCCAACAGATACTATAGTCAATGTTTAAATCTCTAGCCATCTTTGTGATTACTGGTTCATCTGAACTTTCATCAGTAAAGAATAATTGAATATTTACACCATCACTTGGTAAATGTCCACTTTCTTCTTGTAGGAATTGCTTAACTTCCTTAATTGGTTTGATAAATAATTCTTCAGGTTTGCCTTCAGCTAAGACTCTTCCATCTTTAAGAAAAGAAACTCTTTCACATATCTGTTTAACTACTTCCATTTGATGAGTTACCACAATGATTGTGATACCCATTTCTTTATTTATTTTTTGAAGTAAGCTAAGAATTTCTCTTGTGATAGATGGATCTAAAGCTGAAGTTGCTTCATCACATAAAAGAATTTCTGGATCAAGTACCAAAGCTCTTGCGATGGCTACTCTTTGTTTTTGACCACCAGATAATTCTCTAGGTAAAGAATGCATTTTATCACTAAGTCCTACAAGCTCAATTAAATTTTTTATTTTTTTTATAGCTTCAGGACTCTTTGTGTCTATTCCCCAAAACTTCATTGGTAAGGCAACATTATCATAAACATCCAATCGATTAAGAAGATTAAAGTTTTGAAATATCATGCCCATTCTTTTTTGAAGAAGACTTAATTTCTTTTTATCTTTAATATCTACAAGTTCCCCACCAACACGTATTTCTCCAGAATCATAACTAACTAGGCCATTAATACAACGAAGTAATGTTGATTTGCCAGCACCCGATTGGCCTATAATTCCATATATTTCATGATCATTGATAGTTATTGAAATATCGCTAAGAACTTCTAAATTATCAAATTCTTTTTTTACATGTATAAGTTCTATCATTTTATTTATTTATTTTAGTGATAGATTCTACATCACTAGGTGCATTGTTTAAAAGACCTAAAGCATTTAATAAATCAATTGCACGTGCATAATTATCAGTATCATTTGGAACGGCAATTGAAGCGCCATCTTTTAACTCACTTAAAGAATTAATCTTCTTAGAATATAAACCCATTGGTTCAATATGAACACCAACAGCTGCAACTAAGTCTAGGCCACCTTCTTCATTTTGGTTTTTTAAATAACCTAAAGTTTGGAAGTAGTTAGCATCAATTTCACCTTCATTTAAAGTTGTATTTGGAAGAACATAATCATTAAATTCAATTACTTCAAGTTTCCATCCTTTTAAAGCTAATATATCAGCTACAACATTCTTTAAAATTTCAGCATGTGGAACTAAAGTAGCACCTACTTTTATTACGTTGTCATCTTTTGCTTCAGGAATTTCAGCTGAGGCAATATCTTTTCCATCTGCATCAATGAATGAGGCAATAACTGCACCTTGATATGTATCGTTAATGTACTTTTCTACTTCCTCACTTGTGATTGCAGCAACTAAAGCTTTAGTCTTATCGCTTTCTTCATTGCCGCCTTTAACAGCTAAATAATTAGTTCTTTTAACGCTTGTTTCCCAATTGAATGCTTCAATCTCAATTGCTGGATTTGTTTCATTCAATTTAGCTTCTAAAGCATAGTTGCCATTAATAACAGCAGCGTCAACATCAGGTAATGTTAATGGCAATTGGCCAGCTTCTATAGCTACGATTTCATAACCATGTGGGTTATAAATGTTTTCTTCATCGCTTGATCCATTAGAACAAGAGACAAGAGTAAGTAATGTTAATAAAGCAACTAATAATGTAATAATCTTTTTCATGTTTCCCCTTTCTTATAGGTATTTGTATCTTGAACTTTTAAACAAAAAAAGCCATCCCTAAGGACGACCTTGACCGTGTTACCACCTTAATTTATGTATTTCTACACCTTCTTCAGATACAAACATATCCTAGCATTATAACGTATGCATTACGTTTGACCCTCATATCGAGCCAACAGCTCCAAGACCATGTTCACTTATTCTTCGATATCTTTTTTCACCATTTAAAGACTCTCTACAATCTACAAATAAGTTACTCTTCTCTTCTAAGCTTTTCTAAATGATATTATAAATTTTTTTCTAATGCAATATAAAAGACAATAAAAAAGCGCTAAAATATATAAGTAGATTATGACAAACACAAATCAAGAATTAGTATTAAAACTTAAGAGAAATGAATTATTTGATCCAATAGTTTTATCACCACATAGTGAAATAAATAGTGATATTTATAGTGCTGTTGAAAACTTTACAACAAGGACAAAAAATATTAGTAATTTAAAAATTACAATCTTTTCTCCAACTATTGGAAAGGCAATTCAAGAGAAATTCAAAGAATTGTTCTTTGAACATTATAAAGATGAAGAAGATAGAATCGAAATCAAAATAAAAGCTGTATCTATAAAAACCATCGTTCTTGTGTTATTAGCTTTAATTATTCTTTTTGTGTGGTTTAAATTATCTAATACCGTATTAAGAGAATTATTTGGTACTTTATGGGCATTTAATGTATGGGAAGCAAGTCATACATTTATTGAAGCTATAGAAGCTATTCATAAAAAACGTCGCATTATTTCAATTAAGAATGCGATAATTGAATTTATTGATATTTAATATTTTAGATAAACAAAACATTTTTAAAATCTAAATCATTTAATTTTTTGTGTGAATTAAAATTGTTTTTTTACATCTAATGGTCTTAGCTTCGTAGATGTTAAATTGTGTCATAAGTATAAAAACCCTCATTATTGGTTTCGTTCAACTTTGAGGGTTTATATTTATTAAATTATTGAAATAACAGTTTTATTTCATTGGTAATGCAGCATATTCTACAGAATCAAATTCCATATCAACGATGCCTAATACAACTAAATCTTCACTTTCAAAATCAGCTTCTGGATCAAAATCATCAACAATGATGGCGTCAACTTTATAAGTCATTAGATCTTTTGTAACAAATACATTAGCATCATCTTCATAAAAAGAATAGCCATTGATTTCAAAGCCATCATCAACTAAAGCTTGTATTGTCTTTCCTACATAAGCTTTTAATGAATCAGGACTAAGAAGTGAATCAGTGAAATCAATACAATCTTCAATTGGAAGTTCAGATATTAAACTATAGACTTGTTGGTTATAATCATCAGCCATGAAATCTAAATTATTATATTTTTCAAATGTTTCATCATCTAAAACTGTACTGTATTGATAATGTCTATTATCAACTTCATCAATTACGACAAGTTGGTTTTCCATTAAGGCATAGAACAAGTCTTCATCTTCATCTAATTCATTTATAACTTGACCAAATGTTGCATATGGACTATCGACATGAGGCATATTGTCATATGTAACAGGAACTTTATATTCAGGTAAATTGATGTGTGTGTTGTATTCAAATTTATAAGTTGTGCTAACAGTTTGCTCGCCAGCAATCATTTCTGTTGTTATTTCGCTAATTTGATTATTTTCTTTTTTAGCTATAGTGTTGATATTTACTTGTGTATCATCACTTTCGCCACTGATTTCTAATAATAATTCTTTATCAGCTTTATTTGTAGCTTTAAATGTTAAAGAACCATCATCAACATCAAAATAACCAGTTACATTCATCATCAACATAAATTCAAGTGATTGATTTGACATATCATACATAAACTCATCTTCCATCAATGTTAAATCATCGCTTATTAAATATTTAACATCATCTTTAATGAATAAATAATAGCCATAGCCTGCATCTTCATAATATTGATACATCTTATCGCCATCTTTCATAAAAGTGCTCATTAATGTGTCGTTTTGATAAGTATCAACTTTGATTGGATCGGCTTCTAATAGTCCATCAAAGAATTCTTCAACCATTTGTTGAGCTTCTTCTCTTGTGTTTACTGTTTTTGAATTACCGGCACAAGCGCTCATAAGAAGCATCATAAGTGCTAATAAAGTAATGAGTAATTTTTTCATTTAATAATCTCCTTTAATTTCTACTCTATTATAAACATTATTTATTTTTATTCCCAATCGTTATAATGAACCCCCTCACTATAAACATGCCTACAAAGAGGAACAAGTATTTGATAATCTTCTCCTAAAGCTGTATGGTTTTTTTCTCCTAAAGCCACAGCTTTTAATTTGAAATAATTCAATAATAATTCAGAAGAGCTATCTTTCATTTGGGAACAATGGATTAATAACGCATTAATCTTTTCTCTAAGATTTTTTTCACTTATTTCTTCAATATAATTTGGATTATCACTAAAATATAAAGCCAAGGTGATGTTGTTTGGAAAATCATTATAATTTGAAACATCAATACCATGTCTAATAAGTGATTGTTTATAAGGAACAATTTGCGTAAGTTGTCTGACTGCTTCACCAACTTTTAAATGATCTGGATGACATTCAGTTAAAAGTCTAGAATCAGGCCCAAAAATAATATCTGGTTTATATTCTAATACATACGGAACGATTCTTTCTAAGGCATCTTCTACAGTATATATTCCACCATCTTCAAGGTCACAAAACTCAACATTTTCTACACCTAAAAAACTAGCGGCATTCTTACTTTCTTCATATCGCATCTCTTTGATGCTTTCGGGTTCACCAATTCCTCCAGCTGCACCATCAGTTACAATCACAAAAGTTACTGGAATTCCAAGTTCACTATATTTAGAAATTATTCCTCCACAACCATATTCAATATCATCGGGATGAGGACCAATAAACATTGGCCTTTTAAAAGAAGTTAATGGTGGAATTGCGCCATATGTTTTTATTATTTCTTTTAATGTAGGCATTTTATTCTCCTTTAGCAGGTAATCCATATTTAACAGCTAATGCTTCTTTAGCTTCATCATAAGAAATTTCTCTATTATTATATTTTGCCATTATTTGAACATCGTTATCTCTTAATTTATAGAATATTAATAAAACGATTATACCAATGATATAGCCAATCACAGGTATCACAATAAATACTGACCACATCTTATTGACAACGCTTGTTGTTTGTAAACTTGCTTCAGCATTATAGCCAGTCCAAGCAATACATAATAACATAAATGAATTTACGGCAGCATTTCTTAATTTAGATATAAATGTTTGTAAAGAGAAAGTAACACCAGTGGCTCTAATTCCAGATTTATATGTTCCATATTCTGTTGTATCAGCAACCAACATATAAATGATGACTTGCCATGAAGCCAAACCAACACATTTTAATGCGACAATAATTACTGATAATAAGAAATTATCATAGCCTACAAACATTGCGATTACACTCACAAGAATTGAAAATATTAAACCACCAATTAATAGATAAAATTTATCAATCTTTTTTGCGAGTATTGGTAACAAAACAGAAACAAGAATAACTGGTAAGGCTGCTGCAGCTGCAAGATATAATTGTTTGCCTGGATCACCATAACATACAGCCGCAACATATGTAGACATAATTGATTCAAAAGCTGTCATACCAAAAATAATAAAGACAACTAAACAAACTAATAAATACTTATTTGTCTTTAAATAATTAAACATTTGTTTAAAAGTGAATTTTTCTTCTTTATCTTCTTCACTTTGTCTTCTTCTTTCTTTTCCAACAAAAGTAAACGGAAGCATTAATAAGCATCCAACACCAGCAAATAAAATAGATCCAAGAGTCCAGCCCAAATTAGCAGTTACAGTACCAATCAATACAACCGGAACTATACCTCCAAGCATTGCGAATAGTTTATTTCCAGAAATAAAGCTTGTGCGTTCTTGAATATTGTCAGTCATTACTGTTGCCATCGCAAAGGCTGGTGCATCTAACAATGTATAGAAAGCATCAAAAATAATATATGAAATAATAAACCAAATAATTTGTAAATTATGTGCTAGATCTTTTGGAATGGCAAACATTACGATAGAAATAATGCCAATACCAAAAGTGCCTATTTTTACCCATGGCATAAATTGTTGACCATTCTTAAATCTAAATTTATCAATGATATAACCAAATAATGTATCATTAATGGCATCCCAAATTTGTGGAGCAAAAATAACAGCTGCTGCAATTGATGCGTCAATGCCAAGCCCCATAGTTAGGTATGTAGCTATAAATCCAGCATAGCCCCATAATAAATTTTGCCCAAACCAAAACATATTATAAGTAACATGTTCTTTTCTTGTTGCGATAAAGTTACTATCCTTGCGCATTAGTTATTCCTTTCAACTTAAAATATCTATTAATATACTTATTTTATTATCATAATTATAGCATGTGAATAAATATGCAAATTAATACTGTATGAGCGTATGCTATTATATTAAATGTAATAAATATTATGGAGCAAAAAATGATAAACAACATTGATACAGAAATATTAAAACTTTCTAAACAAGCTGATAAAGAATTAGAAGAATATTATAAAAAGATAGATGATATATGCCTAATAAATTCTTCTAGAATATTATCAGCATTCATAGATAATCAAGTGTCTTATAGTGATTTTGCGGATATTAATGGCTATGGTAACTTTGATAGTGGTAGAGATAAATTAGAAAAAATATTCGCTTATGTATTGGGATGTGAAGATGCATTAGTAAGGCCACACATCATGTCTGGCACTACTGCTATCTATTTAACTTTTAGCGCATTATTAAAACACGGCGAGACTTTATTATCAATCACTGGAAGCCCATATGATTCCTTACAAGAAACAATTGGCATTATTGGAAATTCAAGTCAATCATTAAAAGCTAATGGTATTAAATATGAACAAATAGATCTTTTAAATGATGATTTTGATTATGAAAAGATTATTAAATATTTAAAAGAAAAAAATATTAAAGTAATTGAAATTCAAAGATCAAGAGGCTATTCTTCAAGAGCTTCTCTGAATATCAATAAAATAGAAAAAGTAATCAACTGTATAAGAAGCGTTAATAAAGAAGTCATCATTATGGTTGATAATTGTTATGGTGAACTTGTGGAAGAAAAAGAACCAGGACATGTAGGGGCTGATATACTCGTTGGCTCACTAATGAAAAATCTTGGTGGTGGTGTAGCTTCTAGTGGTGGCTATGTGGCTGGAAGAAAAGATTTAATTGAAATGGTAGCAGAAAGATTATCTGCACCAGGTATCGGTAAAGAGCAGGGTGCAAATTTTAATTTGAATAATTCATATTTTAAAGGAATTTATATGGCACCAAATGCTGTTAAAAACGCTTTAAAGACAGCTATTTTTACAGCATATCTATTAGAAAAATTAGGTTATAAAAATATATCACCTCGATTTAATGAAAAAAGAACTGATATTATTCAGACAGTTAATTTAGAAAATAAAGAAAACCTTGTCACATTTGCGCAAGGTCTTCAATCATCTTCTCCAATTGATTCATATGTAAAAGTTGAAGCGGCACCAATGCCTGGTTATCCATTTGATGAAGTTATGGCTTGTGGAAGTTTTACACAAGGCAGCACTATTGAATTAAGTGGAGATGCTCCTGTTGTAGAACCTTATACTTTTTATATGCAAGGTGGCCTTACATTTGAATATGGTAAATTGTCTATTCTGTCTACTCTTTCTAAATTAAAAAAGAAAGCTAATCATCAATAGCTTCCTTTTTGTCCTCCATCAAATCTAATAATTGTATTATTTATAAATGACGCATCATCACTTATCAAATATTTTACAAGTTTGGCTAGTTCTATTGGCTCTCCATATCTTTTTACTAGTATCTTATCGATTTCTTCTTTTAGAAAATCTTCATCATAACCTTCTAATTCTTTTTCTGTGCCTATAAAACCAGCTGCAATAGCATTTACATTTACATATGGCGCATACTGTAACGCAAGATTGTGTGTTAAAGAATTTAGGGCTGCTTTAGAAGCATCATAATCAAAGCACATTGGATAATAAGTATTAATGCCATTAGTTGAAGATATATTGATAATCTTTCCATATTTATTATCAAGCATCTTCTTACCTACTGCCTTTGCGCAAATATAAGCTCCTACTACATTTACATCTAAGATTTTTCTAAATTCATCTGCTGTCTTATAATGATATAAATTTGGTAAATCAATGCCTGCATTATTAATCAGAATATCTACATTACCTAATTCTTTTTCTATTTGTTCAATCATCTTATTAACTTCATCTTCTTTTGATACATCTGCTTTAATGACAAGACAATTGACTTTATATTCATTAATAATTTTTTCTTTTAATTCATTAGCTTTTTTGTCATTAGAAAAATAATTGATTATGATATTATAACCATCTTTAGCTAATAATAAAGCGATACTGCTGCCAATGCCGCCAGTACCGCCTGTGATTAAAACATTTTTATTCATTAATTATGCACGACTAGAATATTTTCCATCAGCTGTAGTAACAGAAACTTTTTCACCTTGTTCAATAAATTGAGGAACTCTAATAGATAAACCAGTTTCTGTAATAGCATCTTTAGTTTGTGTTGAAGGTGCACCCTTAATTGCAGGGCTAGTTTCAACAATTGTTAAATCAACTGATGCTGGAACTGATACAGTTAAAATATCGCCTTCATATATCATTAAGCTAACATCTATACCATCAACGATGAAATATTTATTAAAACCAATTTGATCTTCACTTAGTTCATACATTTCAAATGTTTCTGGATCCATGAAATAATAAATCTTATCACTTTCATATGAGAAAGATACATTCTTTTTTTCAATAATTGCTTGTTCAAATTTTGTAGATGCGTTATAGTTTCTTTCTTGAGTTGCGCCTGTTCTAAGATTTTTCATTTTAGTTCTTAAAATAGCTGCACCCTTGCCTGGTTTAACGTGTTGGAAATCTAATACTTGACATGGATCACCATCGATTAATAAAGTTAATCCTGTTTTAAAATCACCTGCTTCAATTGCCATAGTGTTCTCCTTTTTTAACTCTTAAATTCTATCAAATTTTATTCTTTTATACTATATTACTAGAATAATGAATTATCTTTTATATTATGAGAATTAATATATTTGCTCCACTTAATGTAGCCATATGTTGTGTTTGTAAAATAACCAAGCTTTAATATTAACAATACATATTGTCCAGACAAGATATTTATTATTGCTTCTAGAAGTGCACATAAATACCAAGCAATCCATTGTTCTCTCAATCTAAATAAAATAAATAAGCCATTAGCTATACCGACCGCTGATGCACAAGCGTCAATATATATAATCCATAATTCCAGTTCCCTATTGCCACCTAGAAAATCAGTTTGAATATCTAGTCCACTTAAGAAATAACCAACAACCATCGTCCATATAATGATAGCTAAGATTATTAATAATTCTTGATATCCTTTTAGCCTTCTGACAGCCGTTAGTTCACTCTCTTTTTCATCTTTATGCTTAGACCAATTAATAAAACTAATAATATCAATAGGAAGCCAGAACAATAATGTTACAGCCATTGTCGCAAAGCGATACATCAACACTAAGCATATTATAATTTCTGTAATTTCTACTAATACTGAAACTAGGAAATTATAACGAGATTGTTTAGATATTAATAATTCGCATAAGATATTAAGGAAAGTATCTAATAAATATAGAAGCATGATAATGATGCCATTTACACCATTAGCACTTTCTTCAGGAAAAATAATTGCCATTATTGTGGCAAGCACCATTATTGATATAAACCATATCTTTTCATATGTCGAAAAGAATTTTCCAAATAACAAAATTATCAATATTGATATCAATAAGATTATCGATGCATTTGCCAAGTTAAATATAGGCATCAATTTTTCAGCAATTACACTTCTATATGTATCAGTCACTTCTATATCGCTAGGATTTAAATGATTAAAGATAAGTCTTGTGCCATCATCGCTTATATATTTATAAGCAATGATTTCTTCGTCATCTAGTTTGACATAATCTTCATAATCATATGTAACAATTAATTTATCTTCTTTATTTTCATATATGACATCACACTTCGTAATATCTTCATCATAATCTTCTTCATCAACATTTCTTATTAATGTTACTTCACCTAAATATTCTCCAAGATTAGGTTTTTCATTTAGTTTTATAAAACCATAAACATAAGAAAAACAAGAAACAATCAATAAAGCGATAATCGCAATTATTTCTAATTTTCTTACGTATTTATTTGTTTCAATATAATCTTTAATTTTCATATATACAACCTTTTATATTATAAATGAATATTGGCTTAATTAATAAAAGTTTATATCTATTGATATAAACTATTTATTTTTCTATTCTTTCTTTAACAAAATGAACTTCAGCTTGCGAATAAGTAACCATGACGCTTTCCTGATTAAAGAAAGCACATAAATCTTTAGCGACATCTTCAACAATGCTTTCTTCAACATCTAACAATATCAACGCCAAGGAATTTTCTTCTACATATGTTCCATCATCGTGAAAGTAACCACCAGATATTCTATTCATTGTAAAAGCTAAACCATAGCTTTTACAAATATTTTTTAATAAAGAAATATACTTCTCTGTTGAAAACTTTTGAACATGGGTAACTGAGTCATTTAATCCAACATATATAGTCGCTTGTATAACTTTATTCATGTTTCTATTTTACCAATATTTAGTTGTTATGGCTGTTATTTGTTTTCAATCCAAGCTTGAAGATTTTCTTTTGAAACATTAGAACCAAATCTGCTTCCTTTAACCACGATTCATATGCTATGTTTACTGACAATAATTTGTTCTCTCTTATTCATTTATTAATGTAATGTTTATTAAATACTAGATTATAAAAAAATGGGAATTCACTCCCATATTTTATTAAATTGTATTTTTAAATTGCCTATTGCTGTAGCTTCTATTGGTAAAGCGATCACTTCTTTATTAGTATATTGTCTTGTTAATTCATTTAAATATTGGTTCTTAGCACCACCGCCTACAACATAAAGTTTCGCATATTTCTTTTTAGTATTGTATTCGATTTCTTCAATTGCTTTTTTATAAGATAAAGCTAATGATCTAAAAGCACAATTAAAATAATCATATTTATTTTCTGGCTTATTCTTTAGTAAACTATCAAATGCTTCTTTCATACTTTTTGGCGATAGTAATAATTCGTGATTCGCATCAAGTGTTTCCTCATATGTGCTTTTTTGTGCATTAATGACAATATCTTTTATATCTTCATTTGGACATAATTCCTTTTTAAGTTCATTTACTATCCACATCCCCATGATATTTTTTTGATAACGATTATAACCTACACCACCTTCATTAGAATAATTAGCTATTAAACTATTATTATCTACTAATGGTTTTTCGCTCTTTACACCAAGTAGTGACCAAGTTCCACTTGAAATGTATAATTCATTATCTTCCATAGGAATGCCTTCAACAGCACTAGCTGTATCATGCGTTGCACATAATAGAACTTTTATGCCTTTATATTCTCCCACAAATTCACCTGGCTTATTCAACTTTGGAAAAAGATGTTTAGGAAGATTTAATCTTTCAATTATCTCTTTGTCGAATTCTAATGTTTCATGATTTATTAATCCTGTTGTAACCGCGTTAGTAAATTCTTTTTTCTTTTTTCCTGTTAATTTATACATTAAATATTCAGGAATCATTAAAAAGTCATCAACATCTTTTAAACGATTATTTTCAAAATCATTATAAAGTTGATAAATGGTATTAAATAATTGGAATTGACAGCCTGTATGTTCATATAATTCATTAAAAGATATGATCTCATGAACATTTCCAATTGTTTTTTCTGTGCGATGGTCGCGATATGCATAAACAGGATAAACTTCTTTGTCGCCCTTCATTAATACATAATCAACTCCCCATGTATCAATTGACAATGATTCAATATCATATTTATCTAAGGCTACATCTATGCCTTTTCTAACATTATTTAATAGTTCATCTATATCCCAAGTTAGATGTCCATCTTTCAATATTACACCATTATTAAAACGATAAACTTCTTCAGTATGAATTGAGTTATCTTCTATCCATCCAACAATATGTCTTCCAGATGATGCGCCTATATCGATGGCTAACGCATAACGCATTATTTTTCTCCAATCTTCTTAGAAGATTTTTCATATAAGAACTTTTCATCTAAAGTGACATTAAATGGTTCTTGTAGGTCTCTAAAGTCTTGAGGTCTAATTGTATTAAGCTTTTCGTTTGTTATTGACATGACTTTTACTAATATTTCTGCACTTTTTTCTACTGTATGCATCAAACCAAAAGCTTCATCAAAGTCTCTACCACATACAAACATTCCGTGATGTGCCCATAAAGCCACATCTTTTTCTTTCATGATTTCTGAGGTTTTAATTCCAATATCTTTACCACCAGGAACCATCCATGGTACAACACCAATTCCTTTAGGGAAAACGATTGGGCATTCTGTTTCCATTTCCCATATTTCTCTTGTGAATATTTCTTCATCAAGTGGTAAGACAAAACTTAAAGCTACCACATTACATGGATGGGCATGATAAACAACTCTTAAATCTTCATTTCTATTTTTAATTACTTCTAAATTCATTAAGTGAGAAGGAAGCTCAGATGTTGGTCTGCCACCATTTACTAACCCATATACAATCTTATATTTTGTGCCATCTTCATTTAATTTGATGATGCATACATTATCTTCAAAATCTAATTCAACATTTCTAAAATATTTGCCAGAGCCAGTGACCATGAAGTATTCATTAGCTAAAGATGGAACTTCCGTACCTATTTCTTTCCATTCACTATCTTCATTTAACTCAGCTTTTACTTCCTTTACTTCTTCATCTTTCATGCGATATGAAAGGTTGCCGCCATTTCTTTCATGCCAGCCTTGTTTATATCCATCGCTGCATATTTTAATAAAATCTCTTTTTAGTTTAGTGTTCATGTTTAGCCTCTTTGAGAAAGAACTTCCCTTTCATACCTTTCAACTTCTTCAAACCATTCTCCATCAAGTGGTTTGTTGCATGTTCTACAATATTCATCCCATATTTCATTAAATGGAAGTGTCTTTAATTCTTCTTGAACAACCATAAGTTTTGAGAACTCTTTATTGTCTTGTAGTTTCTTTAATTCTTCATTTGGTTGAAGTAAGGCATATAATAAAGCTTTTTGAATATTGCGATATCCAACAACATAAGCACTAATTCTATTAATTGAGGCATCAAAATAATCAAGGGCAATATTTACTTTATTAATTCCACATCTAACTATTTCTCTAGCTATTTCTTTTGTCTCATCATCAAATAGAACCACATGATCGCTATCCCACCTTATTGGTCTAGTTACATGTAAAGCTATCTCATCAAAGAATGTTAATAAAGAAGGTATCTTATCAGAAACAACTTCAGTTGGATGATAATGGCCATTATCCATTAATGGAATACATTTGTCTTTATTAAATGCTGCATAAGATAGCGCAAATTCACTTGAGCCAACAGTATAGCTTTCAACACCGATACCAAACACTTTTGATTCAACACATGGTTTAACTAAATTGAAATCATATTCTTCTTTTAGTATTTCATCAATACTCTCTTTATATCTTCTTCTTGGACCAATTCTATCTCCTGGAACATCCTTAAGTCCATCACCAGTCCAAATATTCATAACGCATTTTTGACCTAATTCTTTGGCAAGATAATTAGAGATTCTGATACATGCCTTGCCATGCTCAATCCAAAAATCTCTTGTTTCTTTGTTTGGCGAAGATAAAGTTAAAGGATCGCATTTTTCATGAGAAAAGAATGTTGGATTAAAGTCACAGCCTAATCCTCTTTCTTTACAAAAATCTACCCATTTCTGGAAATGTTTTGGTTCTAATTTATTTCTATCAACCCATTTGCCATCTTCAAATATTGCATAAGATGCGTGAAGATTCATCTTTGGCTTACCTGGAATTAGTTTTAACACTTCATCTAAATCAGCCATTACTTCTTCAGGATTTCTTGCCCTACCTGGATAATTACCAGTAGTTTGAATTCCTCCTGTTAATGGTTTATTTGGATCAGTATCAAAGCCTCTTACATCATCAGCTTGCCAACAATGCAAAGATACTGAAATATTCTTTAATGTATCAATTGCTTTTTCGACATCAATTCCTAATTTTTCATATTCTTTTTTTGCATATAAGTATCTTTCTTCGTTCATATGATCTCTCCTGTGACAATAATTATAAAATTATTATACTAAAATAATATTTGTAATTTTTTGCGTATGACTAAATGCAGCAATTATCAAGTCCTTACATTTTGATTTTATCAAAAACATAAACAACTACTTTAGTTGCCTATTAATATTTTTAATAAATCGCTGAATGTTTCTAGTGGATAATCTGTCTTTTCGTATTTTTTTGCATCGCCAATTTTCAATAAAATGCATATCTTGATATGCGCCTTCAAATTCAACATCTTCACCTTCAATATCTACATAATAGATTACAAAACCCCTTATTAATCATTTATGTGATAATGTAATTCTATAAATCTATAAAAATCTAAATGTTCTTTTTCTGTATCATATGCTTCAATTATTTCTAATACTTCTTCTTTACTATATCCTTCTTCCAGTAGATTATTTAATAATTCTTCGTCATTCATGATTTTAATATATCAAATTTATATATTGTTTAAAGAATATGTTTTATCCTCTTATTTCTTTTACAATTGAAACTGCTTCTTTAACTAACGACTCAATGACATCAAATTTTCCTTCGTTGATTAATTCTTTTTTTACCATCCAACTTCCACCACAGGCAATAATCTTATTGTTAGTTAAATAATCTTTAATGTTTTTACTATTGATACCACCGGTTGGCATAAATTGAATATTATTGAATGGAGCAGATAAAGCTTTGATTGTAGCTAAGCCACCATAGTTTTCTGCGGGAAAAAATTTCAGAACTTTTAAATCATATTTTAGAGCCTTCATTACTTCTGTTGGTGTAACAACACCTGGAAATACGGGTATGTTGTTTTCCTTACAATATCTAACCAAATCATCATCAAAGCCTGGACTGACAATAAATTTTGCGCCAACATTAATTGCGTCTTTTGCTTGTTCAATATTTAATACTGTTCCTGCACCAACTAACATATCAGGATACTCTTCTACTATGAGATGAATAGCTTCTTTGGCAGCTGATGTTCTAAAGGTTACCTCTGCACAAGGCAAACCGCCATCAACTAAAGCCTTCGCTAACGGCAACGCGTCTTTTGAATCATCTAATACAACTACAGGTACTACTCCATATTTTCTTAATTCATCATTTATTGTCATTATTTTTCCTCCACATCGAAATTAAAATATGTATATGCATTGTTATAGGAAATGCCCTTAATGATTTTTTCTAAATATAATTCATCATTAGGATATTCGCCGTTTTCAACCCATTCACCAACTAGGTTACATAGAATTCTTCTAAAATAATCGTGTCTTGTGTATGACAGAAAGCTTCTTGAATCTGTAAGCATACCTACAAAGTGAGCCAGCATACCCTCATTAGCCAACGATTTCATATGAGCTTCCATACCATCTTTGTGGTCATTAAACCACCAAGCTGCTCCGTGTTGTAGTTTGGAAACTGTAGGTCCTTCTTGAAAACAAGCGATAACTGTTTCAATTGCTGTATTATCTATTGGATTTAATGAATAGACAATTGTCTTTGGCAATTCATCTGTTTTAGCTAAAGCATTTAAGAATTTAGCCAACATAGAAATTTGTGTATTATCACCAATTGAATCAATTCCCGCATCAGGTCCTAGTTTTTTAAATAGTTTTTCATTGTTGTCACGAACAACACCATAATGTAATTGCACAACCCAATTATTCTTTGCATATTCTTTGCACATCTTAAGCAAAAATGCTGTTCTAAATTTATAAATTTCATCTTGGCTTAAATCTTGATTATTTAAACGCTTTTGAAAGATTGTTTCTATTTCTTCTTCACTAGCTTCTTTATAAACAATTAAGTCCATACCGTGGTCAGATATTGAACAACCATTCTCATTAAAAAATTCTATACGTTTTTTTAGCACTTCCATTAAACTAGCGAATGAATTAATATTTATCTTTGAAACTTTTGATAATTTAGCAATATAATCTAAATAATCATTTCTATTAATAGACATTGACTTATCTGGTCTAAAAGCTGGCATTACTTTTACTTTGAAAGACTTGTCTTCTTTAATCAAGGCATGCCAACGCAAATCATCAATTGGATCATCAGTAGTACATAAATGTGTAACATTAGACATTTCAATCATCTTTCGTGCTGATAGTGTTTTTAATTTTTTGTTACACAATTCATATACTTCTTTTGCGCTTTCATTATTTAACACGCCGTGATAATCAAAGAATTTTTGTAGTTCCATATGTGTCCAATGAAAAAGAGGATTGCCAATAGCTAAACTTATAGTTTCTGCCCATTTCATAAATTTTTCTTCGTCACTTGCGTCGCCAGTTATATATCTTTCTTCGACACCATGAGCTCGCATAATTCGCCATTTATAATGGTCGCCTTTTAGCCATGCTTCAGTTATTGTTTGAAAGTGTACATCTTCATATATTTCTTTTGGACTTAAGTGGCAATGATAATCAATTATTGGCATTTTCTTTGCGTAATCATGATATAAATGATTGGCTGTTTTACTATTTAAAAGAAAATCATCTCCCATAAATTGCTTCATGTTTATACTCCTGAATAAGCAGAGAAACCACCATCAATTGGCAAAGTTACACCAGTTATAAATGAAGCTGCTTCATTATTTAATAAGAACAATACTGCTCCGCTTAGTTCCTCTGTTTTACCAAAACGATTCATTGGTGTAGCATTAATAATCTTCTCTGTTCTTTTTGTAGGCGTGCCATCTTCATTGAATAATAATGCGGCATTTTGTTTTGTTGAAAAGAAACCAGGTGCAATCGCATTAACACGAATACCCACTTTAGAAAAATGTACAGCCAACCATTGTGTAAAGTTAGAAATAGCTGCTTTAGCGCCTGAGTAAGCAGGAATCTTTGTTAAAGGAGTAAAAGCATTCATTGAACTAATATTTAAGATGTTGCATCCTTTCTTGCCAATCATCTGTTTTACAAATGCTTGTGTTGGTAATAATGTACCGATGAAATTTAAGTTGAACACAAATTCAACACCACTCTTATCTAAATCAAAGAAACTCTTTGTATCATCTTCAATATCGCCTAATTCAAAGTATTCTTTATCAGTTGTAGCACGTGGATTATTGCCACCTGCACCATTGATTAAGATGTCACAAGAACCTAAATCTTTTAAAACTTCATTAGCAACTTTCTCACACGCTTCTTTATCTAATACATTACAAGCATAGGCTTTTGCGCATCCGCCTTCATTGACAATTTCCTTCGCAAATTCGTTTGCTGCATCAAAGTTTAAATCTAATAAAGCCACTTTTGCTCCAGCATTAGCTAATACTTTCGCAAACTCAGAACACAAAACTCCTCCAGCTCCCGTTACAACAGCTACCTTACCTGTTAAATCAGTATTTATTACATTTTTATTCATCTTTATTTCCTACTTTCTTTTATCATTCTTTTCAATTGCTTCCCATAAACCATTTATATAAGTTGCGCCAAGTGCTCTATCATATAATCCATACCCCGGCATGGCAACTTCATTCCAAATCATACGACCATGATCTGGTCTAATTGGACCATCAAAGCCGATATCATAAAGAGCTTTTACTATCTCATACATATCAAACGACCCATCACTTGATAAATGTGCTGCTTCTTCAAAATTTGTAGGTGAATGGAATTTTAAGTTTCTGACATGAGCAAAATGAATACGCCCTTTTAATGAACGAATCATATCTGGTAAGTCATTATTTAAATTTGTGCCATAACTGCCAGAACAGAAAGTTACACCATTATGTACATCATCAACAGCATCCATTAAACGTTTGATATTTTCTTTATTAATGATAATTCTAGGTAAACCAAAAACGCTCCATGCGGGATCATCAGGATGAATAGCCATTTTAATATCATACTCATTACATACTGGCATAATCTTTTTTAAGAAATAAACTAAATTCGCAAATAGTTTTTCATTATCAATATCTTTATATAATTCAAACAACTCTTTAACTTTAGCCATTCTTTCAGGCTCCCAACCTGGCATAATCGTTCCATTCATATCTGAAGAAATACTTTCAAACATCTTTTCAGGAACTAAACTATCAACAGCTTCTTGAGTATAAGCTAAAACAGTAGAGCCGTCTTCTCTTTTTCTAGCCAATTCAGTGCGTGTCCAATCAAATACAGGCATAAAGTTGTAGCATACCAAATGAATATCTTCTTTGCCAAGATTTCTTAAACATTCAATATAAGTATCAATATCTTTATCTCTATCCTTTGAGCCTGTTTTGATAGCGTCTGATACATTGACGCTTTCTATACCTTCAATCTTTAAACCAGCGCTTTCTACTTCATCTTTTAAAGCTTTGATTTCTTCTCTTGTCCAAAGTTGCCCTGGTTGTTTATCATATAGTGTCGTAATGACACCTTTAACACCAGGAATTTGTCTAATTTGTTCAAGAGTTACTGTATCATATTTTGAGCCATACCAACGAAGTGTCATTTTCATATTGTTTACCGTCCTTATATCTTAATTATGAATTGAAAGTAACTTTCTTTACATTGTGCATTTTGCGAAATATATTGCAAATATTGCTATAATGTAAATATGAGGCAAAAACTGCGTTCGGAATTTTTAAGAAGACAGACAATGTCCAATGATGACTTTGAAGTTTTTTATTACAGCGATTCTCATTTTCAAAACGTAGCTATACATAATCACAACTATTATGAATTCTATTTTCCTGTTAAAGGATACATTGAAATGGAAATTCATAAACATAAGACCTCTCTTAAATTAGGAGATGTTGTCATTGTTCCACCAAATACAATGCATCGTGCTTTAACCAAAAATAATGATAAATCTTATTGTCGTTATGTTTTTTGGATTTCAAAAAAATATTTTAATCAAATATGTCAAAGAATAAATAATAAAATTGCCATTGTTGAAAACACCATCAAGAAACAACAATATATTTATCATTTTTCGGAAAACGAATACGCAATGATCCAAACAAAATTATTGCGTTTATTATCAGAAGTTAGAAATGATCGCTATGAAAAAGAAATCTTTATCGATATCTGCATCCAAGATTTATTGATGACATTAAATCGTCTATTCTATGAGCATGAACATTTACATCCTTTAAACAACAACGCCTATTTATTTGATCAAATCATAAATTATATTGATACGCATTTAGATGAACAATTATCGTTAGATAAATTAAGTGAGATATTTTATATTTCAAAATATTATATAGCTCATTTATTTAAAGAACATATTGGAATGTCTATTCATAAATACATCACAAAAAGAAGATTAGAAAATTGCGTTTATGGTATAAGTAATGGACAATCTATTCGTGATGTTTATCAAGATTTTGGCTTTAATGATTATTCTTCATTTTTTAGAGCCTTTAAAAAGGAATATTCGATGTCACCAAAAGAATATCAAATTAATATGTTACATAAAACAATTTAAAAAGGACAAAGATCGTTTGCCCTTATATTTATTTATTATAAGAACCTAAATAATATAAACTCTTTTTGGCTGTTCTTTCCATGCTTGTTCTATCTACAGCAACTAAACCAAATTTTTGTGAATAGCCTTTTTGCCATTCAAAATTATCCATCAAACTCCAATAGAAATAACCATTTATTTTGATTCCTTCATTAAGACATTTCTTAATTCCTTCAATGGCTTTATTGATGAAATTTACTCTTCTTTCATCATCGTCAATTGCTACACCATTTTCAGTAACGATGATTACTCCTTTATATTCTTCATTGACTTTTCTTATCACATTGCCCAAAGCTTCTGGATAGTATTCATAATTCATCTGTGTTAATTCAGCGCCTTCAGGAGCAGGTAATTGTCCATTTTCTCCATATAATGTTCTTGTATAATTTTGAACGCCTAAGAAATCATCATCTTTTATATAAGGAAGATAATGAGAGAATTCTTCATTCCATGCTTCTTTAATATATTTTTCGCCGCCGCCCACATCTTGTAGATCATGTAAAGATAATGTAAGTCCAACTTTAATATTTGGATATAATTTCTTTATTTCTTCTCTTGCGGCTAAATGAGCTTTAATGACTATTTCATCATCATTTAAATCTCTAGATGATACAAATATTTTTGGATCAGGTGTACCAAATATTTGGGCATTTTCCATAGCTGCATATTTCATATTTTCCATCATCTTTTCAAAATTCATGCCAACTTGCACTGTGCCATCAGCTTTCTTTGCGACTTGTTCAGCCATTAGTTTAAAGCGTTTAGAAATAGCGGCTAATTGTAAGCCCATATTTGCTTCATTGATTGTGCAAACAAATTCTAATTTAGATCCTAATTTATCAATCACATAAGAAACATATCTTCTAAAATATTCAACAGTACTAACACTTGTCCAGCCACCCTTTTTAATAAGCCATGCAGGTGATGTAAAATGCATAAGCGTAACTATTGGTTTAACATTATAGCTAAGACAAGTATTAATTACATCTTCATAATGATTGATTTCATTTTCATCAAATAAGCCCTCTTCTGGTTCGATTCTTGCCCATTCAATAGAGAAACGATAGGCATTAAGGCCTGCATCTGCCATCATTTTTATATCTTCTTTGTATCGATTATAATGATCACACGCAATGCCACTTGGTTCTAAAAAACTTGTATGTGGCATATTTTCTTGTAGCCAATAATCACTATGAATATTGTTTCCTTCAACTTGATGAGCGGCAGTGGCCGCACCTATCATGAAATCTTTCGCAATCATTCTTTCCCCCCCTATAATTTTTTTACTATACCTTGAGTTATACCGTTTTCATTAAAGCTATCCACTCTAACATAGTATTCTCTGCCCTTAATTAATGCTCCAACTCTTTTAACACAATCATATGTTTTATAACTGTGATAAAGTTTGTCTGGGCTATTACCAAATAAAATATTATATCCACATCCAATATCATCTATTTCTACAAGCATATCTAAATCATCTTGTCTTTTTAATTCATATTTAACTATATCTGGCTTTTTGCCACTTCCTTTGCCAAAGACTCTAAGACCAGATATACATGGGTTTTGATTCATTGGAATTTCAATAATTGTAAGCCTAATATATCTAGCTTTAATCATTTCTTCTAAATCAATATAATCATGAGCTAAATCAGTGGTAACTTTTGATTTATCTTTAAGCATAAACCAATTAATATCATCTAAAGATGCTTCTAGATACCATCTTGTTTTGTGTTGCCTATCATCTATCCATCTTGCTTGTGATATCCCTTTGATTTCTCCTTGAGGCTCTTGATCACTAATGACATCATCCGCAAAATTTATTTGAATACCTTTTACATCATATGTTTGTCCTAAATCACATTTTAGCCATTGGCCTTCTTTATTGGAATTTGCCCGCCACCAAGTCTTAGAATTTTCATCAGCAGCATATAAAGGTTCATGTCCTTCAATATAACTTGATGCCTTCATTTCTTTTTTGTAACTTAATAAATAATAATCTGGATCTTTAAATGGTTCTGCATTATTCAAATCAATTGGCCAATCACCATATCTTTGATCACAAACTAATTGGCCATCTTCATCTATAAAACTAGGCCAAATACCTACCCTTCTTTCAAAATCGTGATTAACACTTATCTGCATTGTTGATGTGTGATACATCTTTCCATTGTCATCCACAAGCGTTGAACCATGACCAGCTCCACTCATAAAACCACCAGGCAAATATGAGTAAGGATTATTATCAGCTAACACAAATGGCCCTAAAGGATTATCAGCTATATAAACGCCATCTGAATATGTATTGTATTGTGTTCCTGGCGCAGCATATTGAAAATAATATTTGCCATTAATTTTATTGAGCCAAGCACCTTCAATATATGGTTTATCTGAAAGCATGCCTCTAATTAAAGGTTTAACATTATCAGGCAACATATTTTCAGGAACACCTTGTTTCTTCACAAAGCCTTGATACAACATTTCTATTTCTTCATCGCTTTTTGGATATTTAGAATTATCATTTCCAACTCTTTCATAGCCAATTTCAAAAGGATGCCCAAAAATTAATTCTTTCTTTTCGCCAAGTGGCTTTAAAGTTTCTCTATCTACTTCAACACCATATATTGGACTTATGTTTGAACAACCCCAATAGAAATAGATTCGACCATCATCATCTTCAAAGATGTTTGGATCCCAAAAAGAAAATGTTCCTTCTATTTTTTCATATGGGCCATTGATTATATCCTTAGTCTTATAATAGTCACAAATATTATCTCTACTAGAAGCTGAAAAATATACATAGTCACCGATAACTCTAACATCAGGCGCATAATCATAAAGTGGAAGATTATTAGGTAGTTTGTAGCTCTCCCAATTTATTAAATCATCTGATACCCACACCTTTAATTGCATAGAGGCAAAAATATAATATTTGCCTTTATATTTAATAAGTGAAGGATCAGCTGCTTCTCTACATATTTGGAGTTTGCCAACACGAGGGTCTTTATTAAATTGATAACGATAATCAATGTTTATTGGATTACAAAAATATTTCATTTATTCCTCCACTTCAAAATGATAGATACCTTTTTCTACTTCATAATGTTTTCCATTTGGAAGCACAACCGTAGCTGGCATTTCGGTTTCAATATCAAACATAATTCTTTTATCAACATATTTCCAAGCAGATTTTATTTTGCCTGAAACCGATTCATAAGTGCCAGAAACTTCTTTTAATCTAGAATCTGTATATGGTCTTATTAATACTTTTTTAAAGCCATTTTCTAACTCTTTAATTCCAAGAATGTAGCGATAATAAAATTCTCCAACACTGCCAAAGGCATAATGATTAAAGCTAACCATATTGTCGCCTCCGCTCTTTTCTTCATTGACACTGCCATCTTCTTTTAAGCCATCCCATCTTTCCCAAATAGAAGTCGCACCATTTTTAATAGTGTACATCCAACCAGGATAGTTTTCATTTAAAAGTAAATCAAAAGCCAACTTACTGTCACCATTATCACAAAGCATTGGTAAAAGATGTTCTGTCGCAAAGAAACCTGTTCCAATTCCTTCATTCTTTAATTTTTTAACTAAGTTCTTATAAAGATCTTTCCAAATAGGTTCATCCTTTTCAATTACATATGCCAAAGCCATGACATAAGCTCCTTGATAGTCATCTTTCATTTTTCCTTGTTTAGAAATATATGTTGAAACATATGCTTTCTTGATCTTATTTAATGCTTCAATATATTCTTTATGTTTCTTTATATCGCCATACTTTTCTGTATATTTAATCATTATTTTTAAATCATTGATAATGAATGAATTTGATACAGGACCATGATGCATAGCCATAAATTTCATATCTTTTCCTGGAGAAAGCCAATCACCTAAGTTAGGCATTTTAGATAAATGAAAAATACCTGTCATTTTAATTTCACAATCCATCAACTTCTTCATCGATTCATATTGTTCGCTAATGAAATCTTCTTGGTTATAATGACGATATAGTTTATCAGGAACAATGATGTTACAACTACTCCATCCAAGCATTGTTAAAAAGCCAATTCCTCCTTGTCCCTTAGCAGGAACGGTTGATGGCACATAAGCTTCTTTATTATCTTTTTGGGTATAACGAATATCTTTTAAAAACTTTTTCCAAAAATCTCTAACATCATAATTGTACATAGCCGTATGGGCAAATACTTGGCCATCGCCAGTGTAGCCCATTCTTTCATCTCTTTGTGGACAATCAGTAGGTACTTCTACATAGTTAGAGCGCATACTCCATAGTTGATTATTAAATAATCTATCAACCATTTTATTTTCTGAATAAAAATGGCCTGTTTGTTTCATAGAGCTATAGATCGCAAAAGCTTTTAGTAAACCCTCTTTGTAAGAAACTCCTGACAACTCTATATATCTAAAACCCATGTAAGTGTATTTTGGACGATATATTTTATCATCTGTCTTAGTATAGACAATTTCTGCCTTAGCTTTTCTAAGATTAGCTGTATAAAGGCTTCCGTCTTTATTTAGAATTTCACCATGTCTTATTTTTAATTTTTCACCATCCATATATTTTGGATTAATTTCAATAAAGCCTGCGAAATTTTGTCCAAAGTCAATTATTGTCACATCGTCTTTTTCAATAAGCTCTTTAATACTAATTTCTTCATGTGCTTGAACATGAATGATTGCTGGTTCTATGTTTTCAGGAATTTTACCAATAAATGGAATTGGCTTATATATTGTTTCTTTATTGCCACTTCCATCATATATTTCCCCATCATATAAACCTGCATAAATATAAGGTGATGAAATGGCCTTCACATCTTCATCATCAGAATAATAGAAATGTTTTTGCGAATCATTATCAATCTCTAATATCCAAGATACTGCTGGCCTTTCTCCATATATTTGAATGTTGTTTTCAAATGTGAATCTTCCACAGTACCAGCCTTGAGCTAATTCTATTTTTAAAACACTGCCTTCTTTCAAAAATGAAGTAACATCATAAGAATCATATTGTAGATGTAAAGGATAATATGTAAAACCTGGTTTAAATAAATCTTTTGTGATTTCTTTGTCATCAATTAAAACATCATAAATGCCTAAAGCTGTAATATATAAACTAGCTTTCTTTATTTCTTTTTCATTAATGATTTGTTGAAAGACTTCTACAGCGCCTTCTTTATAAGGCCTTTCTGTAGTTATAAAGTGTTTTCTTAATTCTTCCATTATTTTTCTCCAAAGTTGTTTAATAAGTACTTACCGCTTATCTTCAAACTATCTAATGGTGAACCATTTATAAAGTTGCGATGGGTTTCTAAAATTATCGCATCAATATAATCTTTTGAAATATCATAGATACCATTTAAATCCATGTTGCCTGTACCAAGTTCTACCGAATCTGATTTGACAATAGGAGTAATCGATGTTTTTTCTAATCTTGTTCCTCTATCTGTAATATGCCATAACTTAAGTCTTTTGTTTAATGTCTTAATTATTTTTTTAACATCAGCTCCAGCTTCGCTAAACCAATATGTATCTAATTCAAAATTCACATTTTCTAAACTTGTTTCATTGACAAGAATGTCATAAGCTCTATTAATTTCATCGACTTTTAATAGTTCTATATTGTGATTGTGATATAGAAGTTTAAACCCATCTTTTCTTAATCTTTCGCCTACGACATTGAGTCTTTGTGCAAGTTTTTTAACTTCATTTAAATCTTGATAGTTAAAGCGATACATTCCAGTAATAACGATATAACTAGTATTAAAATCTTTGGCATCTTTAATAACACCTTCATAATCGTTTTCTAAAGAGCCAAGATCAGTATGTAAAGAAATGACATCAAGCCCTTCTTCTTTGATTAGTTTAGACCAGTTATATTTACCCGCATTGCCACTTGGCATGCCAGCTAGCCTTGTCAAAGCCCTTACCAAAAATGAAGTTGGATGAATCATATAACGATTCATTTCTAAACCACTATATCCGCTTCTTTTAATCTCTTTTAATAATTTTTTAACTTTCTCTTCACTTGTACATAAAGAGCCTAACATCATTTGTTGAACATAATATTTCATGCTTCACCTATTAGTTATTGTTTTTTAAAACCTTGTAGAATTCTATTCAATTGTTGAATAGTTTCAAGCTTAACATCTCCTGCTTGTTTAAGAAGAGAAATTAATTTCATTCTTGACATCATCTGTTTTAAAGCAGGATTGTCTTTTACAGAATCAGCTACATCTCCTCTTGAAGAAGACATCTTAGCCATCATTTGTTCAATTACTTTACCGGCTTGGGGATGAGCCATGATTTCTCCTAAAGTATCATTGACAGAAAATGCCTCAGGATTTAATTCTTCTTTATCAAACCAGTTAGTTACTTGTGATCCTTCTTTGTTCAATACATAGTTTAAATCAGGTTTATCAACATAATTGATTTCCATATTGTCTTCTAAGTTGGAAGAAATAGCTTTTACTTTAATCTTTCCATTTAATGGAACATTAAAATTAAAAACATATTGTCCTTTTTTTGTTTCAAATAATGAATCATTTATATATAAAGATACTTCATTTAAATTAGAATAAACTTTTATATTTGTTTCTTTTTCATTTCTATTTATATACCTGCGACCTGCGATATAAATGAAAGGTTCTTTTGACCAATGTGCCTTATATAAATAGAAAGCATCTTTCTTGGTTTTTCGATCAATTGTTACTAGACCTTTTTGGTTTTGACCATGTTTTCCACCTTCATCTCGACCGTCGGCCGCAAAATCAAACATGTTCCACACATATGAACACCATAACCAAGGTCTTTCTTCAATCATTTTTAAAAGATGTTCATGGTATAAACATTGGTAAGTTTCGCTATAATCTCCTCTTTCAGGATGACTGTTATGAAAACTAGGGTTTGTATCAGCTCCATATTCAGAGAAACCAATAGGCATGTCTGGATAATTCTTATGCCATTCATCAAAGAATTCATCGTTTTGTTCAAGCTCGCCTAAATACCAACCAAAATATAAATTATAGGCATTCACATCTGGTATTTGTAAAATAGGTGAATTTGTTTCCAACATAAACACATTAGCCATTGTTGTTTTACGAGTGTGATCAAGCTTATGAGCTAAATCATTTAATAAGCGATGATTTTCAAGTAAATCTTCATCAACTGCTGAAGCGGCTGTAATCTCATTAGACAGACCCCATACAACAATTGATGGATGGTTATAATTTTGAATTATTAATTCTTTCATTTGTGAAAGGGTGTTTTCTCTGCCGTCTTTCATATGCATAGTGATATATGGTATCTCTGCCCAAGCAATTATTCCATATTTATCACAAAGATCATAGAAATAATCCGCATGTTGATAATGAGCTAAACGAATAGAATTAGCACCAATTTCTCTAATTAGCGCCATATCTTCTTCATGCATCTCATTAGTTAAGGCATTGCCAACACCGATTCTATCTTGATGTCTAGAGACACCACGTAAAGGATATTCTTTACCATTTAAGATAAATCCTTTTTGACTATCAATTTCAAACGATCTGCAGCCATAATTAATTGTTAGACTATCTTCGTTGGTAGATGCTTTTAAATTATAAAGATAAGGATCTTCTATTCCATTCCATAGATGAACATTGTTGATGATGAATTCACACTTTGCATAACCATCAGTTGACATCACTGTTTTTGATTGTTCAGCGGTTTCAAATAAAACAGTAGTGTCTTGTCCTTCTAGCCATGCTTCAACAGTTACATTGGCAATATCATTATTAATAACTGGTGTAATCTTGATACCGTTTCCTCCATAATGCCCTAACGCAAAATGTGTTTTAGGAACAATTATTAAATTAACATCACGATATAATCCACCATAAAAAGTAAAATCGGCACTTTGAGGATATACATTGTTTTTATTATTATCAACCAAAACAACTAATTTATCGTTCCCTGTTAACTTAGATGTTAAATTAGTTCTAAATGTTGAATATCCGCCCTGATGTTTTATTAATAACTCACCATTAACAAAAACACATGCGGACATTGCAGCACCCTTAAATTCTAGCCACACTTCTTCATTTTCATTAACATCTAAAGAAGACAATTCTTTAATATATGCACATGTTCCTCTAAAATAGTCATTACCGCCATCTATACCATCGACATTATTCCAAGTGTGTGGTAAATTAATTTTTGTTTCTAAAGATTCATCTAAAGAGCTTATATCTTTAACATCTTTAATAAAGCCCCAATCTTTATTAATATTTATTTGTTTTCTCATCTACACCCCCAAAATAACAAGAGGTTTTACAACCTCTTGTCATAATTTTATTCTTGTTCTTGTAATTCTTTTTTCTTTTCAGCTATTCTTGATTGAACGTTTGCCATTTCATCTTTTGTAAGATTACATCTTCTCATTGCCAATAATGTACAAATCCATCCAATAATCGCAAGTCCATATCTTAGGAACATTGTCATCCAGAATACTCCTGTTGTTGCAGGATCTGTTGGTTGAGGCAACGATAATGTATAGCCAATAAGTGCAACGCCTGCAGTAGCTATAGCTGCTGAGAAAGATGAAACAATCTTATCAATTAAACTATATGTACCAGTAATAACAGCTGGAATATATTTACCGCTTCTATCTAATTCATAGTCAATGATGTCTGCCATGAATGCCGTATTAGCGGTTGTAACGCACATCGCAAATCCATTACAACATAATGTCAACAACACAAATAGCACCATTGTGATACCCATTTTAGAAATAGATGCAGGATTAATTATTATAAAGAAGACAATGATGACAATATTCGCAAAAATACAATTTCTAGTCCATGTAACTAATGCTTCTTTATTTCCGTGCTTACCAGCATATCTTGCACCAACTACCGCAAAGGCAATTGATGGTAACATACCGATAACACTTAATATTGTTCCAAGTCCCATATTGCCAATCAAAATACCCATCAACATTGTATTAACGATTGATTGTGATTGCGTTTGTTGAGCAATCTTATCAGTTGCTGCCGAAATAATATATGATTGAAGAGGCTTGTTTTCTTTTAATACTTCAACCATGTCTTTCATCTTTAATTTTTCATGAGTCTTAGTAGTTCCTCTGAAGTTTTCAGGCTTATCATATTGAGAAACGCCTATACATACCATGATTACACCAAATAAAGATGTTGCAACGCATACATATGCAGCAATATTCAAGAATTCTTGATTATATGTACCACCAAATTTAGGAAGCAACATAACAGTTAAAACGATATTTAATAGCATTGGAACTAAATAGTTGAATACTGTAAACCAAACACCAACTGTAGGACGTTGTTTAGGATCGTTTGTCATTAAAGCTGGGATTGTCTGAGCTGTCATATTAACAATTGTATAGCCTATTACATATACCATATATAAGGCAATAAACATTGGGATTCCAAAGCCCTTACTAGATGCCCACGCAAACATCGCTAATAGACCAATTGATTGTATTAACCAACCACCAATCATTAATGGTCTTACTTTGCCCCATTTAGTATTAACTCTATCATAAATGAAAGCTAAGATTGGATCGGTAATCGCATCAAATATACGAGTGAATGTTAATAATCCACCTACAACTAATGTTGATATTCCATAACCAACATTTGCCGAATAAGTTGCTAAACCAATTAAGGTATAAACAGCCATTCCGTTAAAACCATTACATGCAGCTAATATTATCTGCCATGTTTTAGCACGACGATATGCTACATTCCCTACATTATTATCCATGTTATTCTCCTTTGTATATTTATACTATATAAAAGAAAGCGCTTTCTTTGTGTTATAATTTTAATGAATTTGTATTTATTTTAATGATTATTAATAAATAACTTAAAAGAGGCAATATGAACACTGATGAAAAAATCCAATTATTTTCTGAAATATTAAATTTCTCTCATCCTGTAAATATATGGAAATATGATGCAAATTTAAATCCTCTAAGAAATAAACATTTAAATAACGGTAATGTTGGTGATTTAAAATTCATGCAAATCGAAGATACAATACTCGAAAATATCAACAATAATGGAAAATATCCTTTTTTCATTGAAAACAAATCAGGTTTAATCTTCATTGTTGCTTATGAATATGTGCATGATCCTTTACACGTTTATGTGTTGGGGCCATCGTTAAGTGGTCTTAATTCTTTATCTATATATCAAACAAGTTTAGATAAAATGAACTCTGATAAAACAACTTATACATTACAAGCAATCAACAAAGCGCCAATTATTTCAACAACCAGCCTTATCAGATATGCAACTATTCTTCATTATTTATTAAACGATGAAAAAATATTAGACAATCAAATAATTTATTCCTATGATAAATCAAGTTCCAAAGAAGCGATAAACAATATCTCTGCTAAGCATATGGGCATATATGAAGCTGAACAAAACTTTCTTCGTTTGATTAAAGAAGGAAACCCTCAGTATCATAAAGGCCTACAAAAAATGACCAGTTTGAGTAGTGGAATGAGAGTTGATGAAGGAAGCGGTCTTCAAAATGCCCGCAATAATGTATTTGTCTTGCTGACACTAGTATCAAGAGCGTCAATAGAAGCTGGACTAAGTCCTGATGTTTCTTATGATTTAAATGATTATTATGCTAAGTTATTAAACAATTGTCAAAATATCTCAGAAGTCGCAAGAGCATCTCAAGAATTATTAGACGATTATGTCAAAAGGAATCATGCCCTTCATAATAAAGAAATGTCTATTCCTATAAGATATGCATGTGAATATATTTCATTACATATAAATGAAGAATTAAGCATTGATGAATTATCACATCGTGTTGGTTATACAAATTATTATTTCTCACATAAATTCAAAAAAGAAACCGGGAAAACTGTAGCTCAATATATAAAAGATGCCAAACTAGAAGTAGCTAAAACAATGTTGGCATCTTCAAATAAATCAATAAATGATATATACATTGATTTAGGTTTTGGCAGTAGAAATCATTTCTTTACGACATTTAAAAAAGCTGCTGGATTATCTCCTACACAATATAGAGAAAATATTACAGCTAATAAAAAATCACAATAATATCATTTAATAACGCTGAACTTTAGCCTGGCTTTATCAATTAATTTTTATTTAAATAAAATATTGTTCATTATTGCTTCAAGATATTCTTGTCTACCACTTCCTGGAAGTTCTGGAGCTTTTAATTCACTTGCGTAAGTAGCAAGTTCTTCTAGGCTTGTCTTATTGTCTCTGATTCTTTCCCCAAGTTCACTATTCCATGAAGAATATTTTTCTTTAACAAATTTATCTATTCTTCCATCTTCAATTAGTTCTGCTGCTTTGATCAAACCTAACGCAAAAGTATCCATCCCTAAAATATAAGCATGAAACATATCTTCATAAGTGTAAGATGGTCTTCTATTTTTAGAATCAAAATTGAAGCCTCCTGTCAAACCACCATTTTTTAATACTTCATACATGCATAAAGTTGCTTCATAAACATTAAATGGAAATTCATCTGTATCCCATCCTAACAACATATCTCCTTGGTTAGCATCGATTGATCCTAGCATTCCATTAATTGCGCTAATACGCAAATCGTGTTGGAAAGTATGTCCTGCTAAAGTTGCATGATTAGCTTCAATGTTTAATTTGAAATCTTTATCTAATCCATATTGTCTTAAGAAAGCAATAGAAGTTGCGGCATCAAAATCATACTGATGTTTCATTGGCTCTTTTGGTTTTGGCTCAATATAGAAGTCTCCTTTAAACCCAATGCTTCGACCATAGTCAACTGCCATGTGCATTAATTTCGCAATATTCTCTTGTTCAAATTTAACATCAGTATTTAATAGAGTTTCATATCCTTCTCTTCCACCCCAAAATACATAGCCTCTTCCACCTAGTTTAACCGTCAAATCAAGTGCCTTTTTTATTTGAGCAGCAGCAAATGCATATACTTCTACGCTATTTGATGATCCTGCACCATTCATAAAACGTGGATTAGAGAACATATTTGCGGTTCCCCATAGGCACTTGATATCTGTGCCTTTCATCTTTTCTAAAATATAATCACTTATTTCATCTAATCTTCTATTTGTTTCGTTGATATCATCGGCTTCAGGCACAATATCAACATCATGGAAACAAAAATATTTAATACCAAGTTTTTGCATGAATTCGAATCCTGCATCAACTTTTGCCTTGGCGTGTTCCATTGTTCCCTTTTCTTTGCCAAAAGATTTATCAGCTGTATCTCTTCCAAACATATCGGTACCTGCTGCACATAAGTTATGCCACCACGCCATCGCAAACGGTAAATGTTCTGACATCTTCTTGCCCATAATTAATCGATCAGCATCATAATATTTAAATGCTAATGGATTTGTTGAATCTTTTCCTTCAAACTTAATTTCGTTAATTCCTACAAAAATCTCACTCATGTTTTCTTTCCTCCTATTTAATTTCTTTAAATAATTCTTTTAGTGATGGATATATCTTCTTATATTTAAGATATTTTTCTTCATATCTTTCAACTAATTCTTTTTTTGGAATTTCATATGCTTTAATATTCACTAGTTCATAGGCACATTGTTCAACAGATGGATATATTCCATCCCCAACCATTGCCAGCATTGCTCCGCCATAGCCTGGGCCTTCTTCAGAAATTGGTATAGCTAACTTAATGCCTAGAACATTCGCAATTATTTTTCTCCATAGTGGTGATTTACTTCCACCACCACAAATCATGCTTTCTTTAATATTTATTCCTAAATCTTTTGCAACTTCAAAAGAATCTCTTATCGCAAAAGCAACTCCTTCAAGTACTGATAGATACATATCAGTTTGATTATTATGCATATCAATACCTATAAATGACCCTCTTGCGTTAGTGTCGTTTATTGGGCTTCTTTCTCCCATTAAATATGGTAAAAAATAAATATTGTTATTTCCTAACATTTCTTCAGTAATGTTTTCTTGCAATAAAGAATAATTGTTTGTTTTTAATATTTCTTCAGCAAACCATCTATTACATGATGCTGCACTTAAGATGCATCCCATCAAATGATATTTGCCATTAGCGTGAACAAATGAATGTAAGGAATTAAATCTATCTACTTTAAATTCATTATTACTAATAAAAATAGTTCCGCTAGTTCCTAAAGAGATGTTGCATGATCCATTTGTTACTGTTCCTGTACCAATTGCTGCTGCTGCATTGTCGCCTGCACCACCAACAACTATTACATCTTTCATTCCATATTTATTGGCAATTTCTTCCTTTGCTTTACCAACCACATCGTAACTCTCATACAACTTAGGAAGTTGCTTAATATTAATGCCACAAATATCAAGCATTTCTTTTGACCAACATTTATTTTTAACATCTAACAATAATGTTCCACTGGCATCAGAATAATCAGTACAATGAATTCCTGTTAATTTATAATTAATGTAATCTTTAGGCAACATTATCTTCTTAATTCTTTTAAAGTTTTCTTCTTCGTTATTTTTTAACCAAAGAATCTTAGGTGCAGTAAATCCCGCAAAAGCTATGTTTGCGGTATAAAGAGATAATTTATCTTTGCCTATCCCCTTATTTAAGTATTCAACTTCTTTTTCTGATCTTCCATCATTCCATAAAATACATGGCCTAATAACTTTATCTTCTTCATCTAAGATGACTAAACCATGCATTTGACCACCAACGCCAATCCCTTTTACCTTACTTGCATCGTAGTCTTTCAACAAGTCCTTTAGACCACTTTCACAAGCGCTCCACCAATCATTTGGATCTTGTTCACACCATCCTGAATTAGGAAAATAAAGAGGGTATTCTTTTGAAACCGTATTTAATATTTTTCCTTTTTCATTAACTAATAATAGTTTTACAGATGATGTTCCTAAATCAATACCAACATAATACATATGTGCGTATCTCCTTATATTGTTAGTTTAATTTTATGAGAATGAATTAAATATATAAACGATTTTTTTAAACTGAAAAAACGACAATCTTGCGATTTTTTATATAATATAATTATGATTGAATACGAAATAATTAAGCATGACAAAATTAAAAACATTCGTGTCTTTATTAATTCAATAAAATTAAGATCTCCTCATATGCACCATGATATAGAATTGTTTTATGTTTTAGATGGCGAAGGAACAATTGTTATTAAAAATAAAAAATATCATGTTACTAAAGGGGATAGTGTTTTAATAAACGCTTATGACAGTCACGAAATTCTAGCGGCAAAAAATTCTTTAACTTTAATTATTATTCAATTCTCAAAAAATTTATTAAGCGATTTATACCCCGCTCTAAACAAAACAATTTTCATTGATTCTTTGCCAAGAGACGTGATGCCAAAAGAAGAATATCAAATATTTATAAAAAACATAATTGAATTATCATACACATATATTCAAGCTGATTCTTTGTTTGAATTAAAGTCTATTCATCATTTAAGTATTATTTTATTTTATTTATTTAAATATTTAAAAAATGATCAATTGTCTCAAGAAAAATATTCTAAACTAAGAAAACAAAATAAAAGAATTGATCGTATTAATTCATATATTGATGAACACTATCAAGAACAAATACGTTTAAGTGAAATAGCAGAACTAGAAAAAATTAGTGTCACTCATTTGTCTCATTTTATTACTAAACAATTTGGTATGACTTTCAATGAATACTTAACAGATAAGAGATTAGAATGTTCGTTAAGACAAGTATCAAATTTATCTTTGTCTTTATCAGAAATTGCGATAAACAGCGGTTTCTCTGAACTTAAATATATGACAAAAGCATTTAAAAAAACCTTTGGCTTAACACCAAAGGAATATCGTTTAAAAGGATTAATATCTTTACCTATAAATAAGAAAACTACTGCTTCTGAATATATCTATTCTAATAGTGAATGTTTAGATATTTTGAATCGATTTATTCAATAAATTATTATTTTGTCTTTTCTAAAAGTAAGGAAGCTGATTCATCTATATTTTCAATGAAATGCATATCTTAGTATGCGCCTTCGCTTGGCTCAGCATCAAAGAAATCATCAGATTTATGTGGATCAAATACAATTTCAGTTTCTAATTTCTTTTAGCTAAAAGTTATATATCTATCCCAAAATAGAGAGCCAGAAGAAATCATAATGTTCTAACATAAATCTACCTAAAAGAGAACTGAAGATAGATCTTATAACAGCACTTGAAGAAAATAAGCATTATGATTTCGTTTATAAAACTTATGTGTGATATGAGAACAAAAATAAGTATATTTTTTCGATATTTAAGAGCCAAATAATTACATACTTTAAATTGTTCTTGGTCAAGCCTCAAAAAAAGCCCTTTATTTAAGGGCTTTTAATGTATTTCAATTATACTAATTCAATAGTTGCTGTTGGGGCATTGTCGCCTCTTCTGATAGCAGTCTTAGTTACTCTTGTGTAACCACCTTTTCTATCAGCATATTTTGGAGCAACATCTTCAAATAATACTTGAACAGCAGTTTTGCCATTAGCGTTTGTAACATTTCTTAGATAAGCAGCAGCTTTTCTTCTAGCAGCTAAAGTATCATTTTTAGCAGAAGTGATTAGTTTTTCAACAACACCTCTTAATTCTTTAGCTTTCATTTCAGTAGTTTCAATCTTACCTCTTAGAATAACTTCTGTAGCTAGGTTTCTAAGTAATGCTTTACGATGGTCAGCAGTACGACCTAATTTACGATTTTGCATAACTTCCTCCTACTCATAATGTTTGAAAGATAGATTGAGCTCGGCAAGTTTTTCTTTAACTTCCTTAAGCGACTTTTTACCTAAGTTTCTTACATGAGCCATTTCATCTTCCGTCTTTTGTGTTAATTCTTCAACTGTTGAGATACCAGCTCTCTTTAAACAGTTGTATGATCTTACTGTTAAATCTAAATCTTCAATTGACATATTAACTGTCATTGGATTAAATTCATGGACATTTTCTTCCATTAATGAACCCATCTCAACTACTGCTTGATCAACTTCTGTTAATAATTCAAAATGAGAAATTAAAATCTTAGCAGCTAAAGCGATTGATTCTTTTGGATTGATTGAACCATCTGTCCAAACTTCCATTGTTAATTCATCATATTTAGCACTTTGACCAACACGAGTTGATTCAACTTCGTAGTTAGCTTTTAATACTGGTGTATAAATAGCATCTGTATAAATAGCACCAATACCTTGAGATGCGCCTTGATATAAAGCCTTGTTTTCATCAGCAGAAACATATCCTCTACCATTTCTAGCTAATAATTCCATATTTAATGTTCCGCCTTGATCAAGATGAGCAATTTCAAGTTCAGGATTTAATACTTCTACACCACCAGGTAAAATAATATCTTTTGCCTTAACAGTGCATGGTCCTTTTGCGCTAATTCTAAGTGTATATACATCATCATCCATGATTGAAAGTATTAGAGATTTAATGTTTAAGACAATCATTGTTACATCTTCTCTAACACCTTTAATAGATGAAAATTCATGATAAACGCCATCTAACTTGATAGAATATACTGCACCACCAGGTAGTGATGATAGCATAACTCTTCTTAAAGCATTTCCAAGTGTAGTTCCAAATCCTCTTTCTAGAGGTGAAATGACAAATTTGCCATAATTATCAGATTCTACATATTCAGAAATTTTAAATTTAGGACGTTCAAATTTTTGCATATATAGCCTCCTTCTTATTAACCTCTAGGTTTCTTTGGTGGACGACAACCATTATGTGGAACTGGTGTAACATCACTAATAGCAGTAATTTCTAGACCAGCAGTAGCTAATGCTCTAACAGCAGCTTCTCTACCAGGGCCTGGTCCTTTAACTTCAACCTCAACTCTTTTCATACCGTGGTCCATTGAAGATTTACCAGCAGCTTCTGCAACCATTTGTGCAGCATAAGGAGTTGATTTACGAGAGCCCTTATATCCAAGAGCACCTGCACTTGACCAAGCTACAACATTACCAGCTTCATCAGTAATTGTTACGATTGTGTTATTAAATGTTGAGTGAATGTGAGCGATACCGCTAGCGACATTCTTCTTAACACGTTTCTTACGAACTGTCTTTTGTGCCATATTAACCTCCTACTTCTTCTTGTTAGCTACTGTTCTACGAGGTCCCTTACGAGTTCTAGCGTTTGTCTTAGTTCTTTGTCCTCTCACAGGTAGACCTTTTCTATGTCTAATTCCACGATAACAAGCAACTTCCATAAGTCTCTTAATGTCAAGTTGTGTTTCTCTTCTTAGATCACCTTCAAGTTTGTAGCTATCTAAAGATTTACGTAAAGCATTTAATTGATCATCAGTTAAATCTTTTACACGAATGTCTTCACTGATTCCATTGTCAGCTAATACTTTTTTTGCAGTTGGAAGTCCAACACCATAGATATATGTTAATGATACAACTACTCTTTTATCATTAGGAATATCTACTCCAGCAATACGAGCCATTAAAAATTTCTCCCTTCTTAACCTTGTCTTTGTTTGTGTTTAGGGTTTTCACAAATAACCATTACGCGACCTTTACGTTTAATAACGCGACATTTTTCGCACATTGGTTTTACAGATGGTCTTACTTTCATCTTTTTTCCTCCCTATAGACTATTTGTGTCTAAATGTAATACGCCCACGTGTTAAATCGTAAGGTGAAATTTCTACAGTCACTCTATCACCCGGTAAAATGCGGATGTAATGCATACGGATTTTACCAGAAACGTGAGCCAGGATTTCATGACCGTTCTCAAGTTTCACCTTGAACTGTGCATTTGGCAACGTATCAGTTACCAAACCTTCGATTTCAATAACATCTTGCTTTGCCAAAAGCTAGTCCTCCTTAGTTAAAATTTTGCATTCACCTTGAGTAATTGCAATACTGTGTTCATAGTGAGCTGATAAAGAACGTTCTTTATTAACTACTGCCCACCCATCAGAAAGTGTAACACAATGTGGCTTTCCCATAAAGACCATTGGTTCAACAGCAATGCACATACCTGGTTTTAATAACTCAAGTGTATGAGGCTTGCCTACATTTGGAACATTTGGATCTTCGTGAACTTTTCTGCCAATACCATGTCCTGTATATTCGATTGGTGTTGAATATCCAAATGATTCAACATATGTTTGAATTGCGTTTGAAATATCGCCAATTCTATTGCCAGGAATAGCTTGTTCAAGTCCTTTATATAGTGCTTGTTCTGTAACTTCAAGAAGTTTTCTAACTTCTGGTTTTACTTCACCAACAGCATATGTCCAGCCACTGTCACCATGATAGCCTTTATAACAGGCTCCGACATCAACAGTTATGATGTCTCCTTCTTTTAGGATGGTGTGGTCTGGTATACCGTGAACTAGAACCTCATTTACAGATGTACAAACAGCACCAGGAAAACCATATAGATTCTTAAAGGAAGGTGTACAACCACAGTCTCTAATTATTTGTTCACAAAAGCGATCAATTTGTAATGTAGAGACACCAGGTTTGATAAATTCCTTTAAGTGCTTATGGACTAGGCCGACTACACTGCCAGCCTTGTCCATAAGTTCAATTTCTCTAGATGATTTAAGGGTTATCATTTACTTTCCCCCTAAGATAGCCTTAATATCTTCAAATACTTCGTTGGCATCTCTGCCTCCATCAATATTATGAACAAGGCCAGTCTTTTCATAATAATCGATTACTGGTTTTGTAGAAGCATAATATTCATCTAGTCGCTTCATAAGAGCCTCTAATGTATCGTCTTCTCTAGTAATTAATTCTCCTCCACATAAGTCACATGTTCCTTCAACTTTAGGAGGCATATTCTTTATATGGTAGATTTCTTTACAATTACGACAAGTTCTACGACCAGTAATTCTTTCTTTTAAGATTTCAACATCAACATCTAAATTGATGATGCAATCGATATTCATATTGAGTTTACCCAAAATTTCGTCTAAATCAATTGCTTGTTTAACAGTTCTTGGATAACCATCAAATAAGAATCCTTTTTTAATATCATCTTTAGCTAATCTTTCTAAGATGATATTGTGAATAACTTCATCAGGAACTAGAGCGCCAGCGCTCATATATTCTTGAACTTTAAGACCAAGAGTTGTCTTATTTTCAACAGCTTGTCTTAACATGTCGCCAGTAGAAACATGTACAACATCATAATGTTCTTTGATTAGTTGGGACATTGTGCCTTTGCCTGTTCCAGGAGCGCCCATGATTAATATGTTCATGTTTATTTTCCTACAAAGCCTTTATATTGTTTTTTAGTTAATTGACCTTTAAGTTCTTTTATTGTATCCATCGCAACACCTACAACGATGATAATGCCTGTGCCACCTAATGCTGCTCTTTGAGATAGACCAGTTAGATTAGAAATGACATATGGTAGTAAAGCGATAAATGTCAATAAAATCGCACCTAAACAAGTAATTCTATTTAATACTTTAGAAACATAATCTTTTGTTTCACTTCCAGGTCTTACACCAGGAATATATTGTCCTTGTTTTCCAAGATCATCAGCCATCTTACCAGGATCTACAGTTAAGTTTGTGTAGAAGAATGTGAATAAGATAATCAATAATGCATAGAATATTAAGAACAATGGATTGGTGAAATCAAATAGTTTACTTAAGAAATTGTATGCATCAGTATTTACCCATGAAGCAATTATTTGTGGTGCTTGAATTAAAGCGCTCGCAAAGATTACTGGAATTACAGATGCTGAATTAATCTTTAATGGTAAGTGATTCAAATCGCCTTTTGATTTGTTTAATCGATGTGAAGTTGATTGTTGAATTGGGATTCTTCTTTCAGCTGTTTGCATCAATACAACAAGAACGATTATGGCAACAAACATTAGACAATAGATGATAAATCCAGGAACGCCTAAGCTGCTAGTTGCATTTTCACCTACAAATGTTTGGTAAACTAATTGGAAGTTGTTTGGCATGTCAGCTACGATACCTGCAAAGATAATTACTGAAACACCATTTCCGATACCTTTAGTTGTTATTTCATCAGCCAACCACAATAGGAACATTGTTCCGGCAGTAAAGATGATTGAAATATATAGGTAAGAGACAAATCCAGGGTTTTCGACAATGTTGTATTGACTTTGTAGTAATTGAACAATGAAGTAACCCTGAACTAATGCAAGGACAACACCAACATATCTTGTGATGCGGTCCATTTGTTGTCTTCCTTTTTTACCAGATTTAGCCATCTCGCTAAGTGCTGGAATAATATCCATACTTAACAATTGAACGATGATACTTGCGGTGATATATGGTCCTACACCAAGCGAGAATATTGACATTTGCTCAATAGAACCACCACCAAGAAGCGACATCATTGTTAATAATGAATTTGCACTTAAAGTGATAACTGTATCATTTATGCCAGGAGCAGGAATTGCTGATCCTAAGCGGAAGATGAATAGAATAACTAAAGTGAACAGTATCTTCTTTCTAATTTCCTTACTCTTTAGGAAATCTACAAAAGTACTCAACATTTTAGATAACCTCTACTTTTCCGCCTGCCTTTTCAATTGCTGCTTTTGCACTAGCAGAAATTTTATTACAGTTTACTGTTAATTTTTTAGTTAAAGTTCCATTACCTAGAACTTTGATGCCATCAAATTGTTTCTTAACAGCGCCACATTCTTTTAATAGTTCAGGAGTAACTGTTGTACCATCAGCAAATTTTTCAAGTGTTGATACATTTACAACAGCATATTCTTTTCTATTGAAATTAGTGAAGCCTCTTTTTGGCATACGTTTATAGAAAGGTGTTTGTCCACCTTCGAAACCGATAGCAACACCACCACCAGATCTAGCATTTTGACCTTTATGGCCTTTGCCAGCTGTTTTGCCTTGGCCAGAACCTTGTCCTCTGCCTAAACGTTTGATGTCTTTACGAGCTCCGTCATTATATTTCATTTCATTTAAATTCATTGCTCGTCCTCCTATCTAATTTCTGCTATCTTCTTGCCACGAATCTTGGCAACTTCTTCGATAGTCTTCATGTTCTTTAATGCTTGGAATGTAGCATGAACCATGTTGATAGAAGTTCTAGAACCAGTACATTTAGTAACAACGTCTTCACAACCAACAAGTTCAAGTACATCACGAATAGCGCCACCAGCGATGATACCAGTACCTTCTGTTGCAGGTCTTAATACTACTTCGCCAGCACCATATTTACCAATAATAGCATGTGGAATTGTTTTGAAATTATTTACTAGTGGAACTCTAATAATATTTTTCTTAGCTGCTTCGCTTCCTTTTCTGATTGCATCAGGAACTTCATTAGCTTTGCCTAAACCATATCCAACTCTACCCTTCTTATCACCAACGATAACAAGAGCTGAGAAACGCATACGACGTCCACCTTTTACAGTTTTAGATACACGGTTAATCTTAACTACACGCTCGTCGAATTCTTTTTCTTCACGAACGAAGTTTCTTCTTGGTTTACGATTATCTTTTTGTGTCATAATTCTCTCCTAGAATTTTAGGCCAGCTTCTCTAGCGGCATCAGCAAGTGCAGCGATTCTACCATGATAGTTATAGCCACCACGATCGAATACAACTTCTGTAATATTATTTGCTAAAGCAAGTTCAGCAATTTTAGCTCCAACAGTTTTAGCGGCTTCCACGTTACCGCCATTTTTAAGATTTAAATTCTTTGATGAGCAAGCAACTAATGTGTTACCTTTTTCATCATCGATGATTTGGCAGCTGATGTGCTTGTTTGAACGGAAAACGTTCAATCTAGGACAAGAAGCTGTACCACTAACTTTAGCTCTTAAACGTGCATGTCTTCTTTGACGTTCTTCATTTTTAGATACTTTATTAATCATACATTACTCCTTTCCTATTATGCAGCAGCAGTCTTACCTTCCTTACGACGGATATGTTCATCCTTATAATGAATACCTTTACCCTTGTAAGGTTCTGGCTTACGATAGCCTCTAATTACAGCAGATACTTCACCAACTCTTTGTTTGTCGATACCAGATACAACTATTGTATTAGCATTTGGACATTCAATAGTGATTCCATCTTCTGCAGTATAGTTAATATCATGTGAATAACCAAGGTTTAATGTTAATGTCTTACCATTAACAGCAGCACGATAACCAATACCTTCGATTTCAAGTGTTTTTGAATAACCTTCAGAAACACCAACAATCATATTGTGAATAAGTGCTCTAGTAGTGCCATGAAGTTGTTTAGTGTGTTTTTCTTCATTTGCTCTAACACATTTAACTTCTGTGCCTTCTACTTTAATTTCAATTAATGAACTAAATTGACGTGTCAAAGTTCCCTTAGGACCTTTTACAGTCACCTCATTGCCTGCAGCAACATTGATTTCAACGCCTGCAGGAATGGTAATCGTTTTATTTCCGATACGTGACATTTAATTTTTCTCCTTAAATTAATTACCACACATAGGCAACAACTTCGCCACCAAGCTTAGCTTTTCTAGCATCGCGGTCAGTCATTAAGCCTTGTGAAGTAGATATAATTGCAACGCCTAATCCATTTAATACTCTAGGAATAGCATTTGCTTTAGCATAAACCTTTAATCCAGGTTTAGAAATTCTCTTAAGTCCTGTGATAACTTTTTGACCATCTGGACCATATTTTAAGTCAATAACGATTGCCTTATCTCTTGCAGCCTCACCTTCAACTTTATAGTTGTTGATGTAACCTTCAGCTTTTAGGATTTTGGCAATTTCAACTTTTACTTTACTTGCTGGAATAGCAACTTCTTCATGTCCAGCTTGTAAACTATTTCTGATTCTAGTAAGCATATCCGCAATTGGATCTGTCATATTCATCATTTTGCCTTCCTCCTTTACCAGCTTGCCTTCTTAACTCCAGGAATTTGACCTTTATAAGCTAATTCTCTGAAGCAGATACGACATAGTTTATATTTTCTTAATACTGAATGTGGACGACCACATCTTTCACATCTTGTATAAGCTCTAGTAGAGAACTTAGCAGGACGATGTGCTTTTACTTTCATTGATGTCTTAGCCATAGTTCCCTCCTTTATTTAACAAATGGCATGCCAAGTTCTACTAATAGATCTTTGGCTTCTTCATTAGTTCTTGCGCTTGTAACGATAACGATATCCATGCCACGAACTTTACTTACCTTATCATATTGAATTTCAGGGAAGATAATTTGTTCTTTAACACCTAATGTATAGTTACCTCTGCCATCGAAAGCAGTAGCACTTACACCACGGAAATCTCTAACACGTGGTAAAGCAACAGAAATAAGCTTATCTAAGAATTCATACATTTTTTCGCCACGTAAAGTAACCTTACAACCAATTGGCATACCTTCTCTTAATTTGAAGTTAGCGATTGATTTTTTAGCTTTAGTAATAACTGGCTTTTGACCAGCTAAAGCTGTAAGATCAGCTACTGCATCATCTAATGATTTAGGGTTTGCAACAGCTTCACCAACACCTAAGTTAATAACAACTTTTTCAAGTCTTGGTGCTTGCATAGCAGAAGTATAATTATGCTTCTTGATTAAAGCAGGCTTAATTTCATTTAAATATCTTTCTTTTAGGCGGTTCATTATTTTTTACCCCCTTTAGATTTTTTATCTGCTGCCTTCTTGCTAGCTTTTTTAGTTTTGCCTTCTTGAAGCTTAACATTGCTTGCGTTGATTGGCATTTCTTTATTTACGATTCCACCATCAGGATTAATTTGTGAAGGTTTTTCATGTTTCTTACGAACGTTTACGCCTTCAACAATGATACGATTGCTACGAGGCATAACAAGTTTTACTTCACCAACTGTTCCTCTATCTTGTCCAGCGATGACCTGAACTTTATCACCTTTTTTAATTTTCATAAATTTCAGATCCTCCTATAATACTTCTGGTGCTAAAGACACAATTTTCATAAAGTCTTTATCACGAAGTTCTCTTGCCACTGGCCCAAAGATACGTGTGCCAAGTGGAGTCTTATCATCCTTAATGATTACTGCAGCATTGTCATCAAATTTAATATAAGAACCATTTTCTCTTGCTAGACCATATTTAGTTCTAACAATAACAGCTTTAACAACTTGACCCTTCTTAGCAGCACCACCAGGTGTAGCTTCCTTAACAGAACATACAACGATATCACCGATATTTGATGTCTTTCTGTTAGAGCCGCCTAAACATCTAATAACTAGTAATTCTTTAGCACCAGTGTTATCGGCAACTTTTAATCTTGTTTCATTTCTTACCATAACTTCCTCCTATAGAATTACTGCCTTTTCAACAATCTTCACTAAGCGGAAATGTTTATCCTTACTTAGTGCTCTTGTTTCTGCAATTTCAACAACATCGCCAACTTTAGCTTCGTTGTTTTCATCATGTGCTTTAAATTTACGAGAGAATTTTACTTGTTTTCCATAAAGTGGATGAGCTCTTTTCTCGGAAATTTCAACAACGATAGTCTTGTCCATTTTGTCAGACTTAACTACACCACGTAATACACGTCTAGTATTTTTTCTTTCCATCTATTAGCCCTCCTTCTTCTCGTTTTCTTTTTCTTTTAAGATTGTAAGTATTCTAGCAATTGTTTTTCTTAATTCTCTAATACGCATTGGGTTTTCTACAGTACCTGTGGCTTTTTCAAACTTAAGGTCGAATAATTCTTTTCTTGATTCATCTAATGTTTTTAGTAAATCAGCATCTGATAAATCTCTAATTTCTTTAATGTTCATAACTATTCACCTTTCTTTATAAATTTACACTTAATTGGTAATTTGTTTGCAGCAAGTCTGAAAGCTTCACGTGCAGTTGCTTCATCAACACCACCGATTTCAAACATTACTCTTCCTCTTTGGACTACAGCTACCCATCCTTCAGGAGCACCTTTACCAGATCCCATACGTACTTCTAGAGGTTTCTTTGTGATTGCTAGTTGAGGGAAAATCTTAATCCAGACTTGTCCACCTCTGTTCATATATCTTGTCATAGCAACTCTGGCTGCTTCGATTTGATTGTTTGAGATATATGCACCAGTTTGAGCTACTAAACCATATTGTCCATAGGCAATGCTAGTTCCAGCTTTTGATTTGCCTTCATAGCTCAATCTATGAGGACGACGGTATTTTGTTCTTTTAGGCATTAACATATACTATTCATCCTCCTTTTCTTCTTTTGCTTCTTCAGCTTTAGGAGCTTCTGTATTTTCAGCTACTGGAGCAGCTTCTTGATTTCTAGGAGCTCTTCTTCTGTCATTTCTTCTTGGGCCTCTGCCACCAGCATTCTTTGGCTTTTCAGGTTCTTGAACCATTTCACCAGGCAATACTTCACCACGGCAGATCCAAACTTTAACACCTAATTTGCCATAAGTAGTCATTGCTTCTTCCCAAGCAAAGTCAATATCAGAACGAAGTGTATGTAGAGGAACAACACCCTCAGAATATCCTTCAGTTCTTGCGATATCAGCGCCGCCTAATCTACCAGATACAGCAGTTTTGATACCTTTTGCGCCAGCTCTCATTGTTGATTGAATTGCTTTCTTTTGTGCTGTACGGAAAGATTGTCTTTCTTCTAGCATCTTGCAAATCTTTAATGCAACAAGTCTAGCATCTAAATCAGGATTAGCAACTTCAACAATATTAATATTGATTTCTTTTCCGTTTGCTAATTTAGTAATTTTTTTCTTTAATGATTCGATCTTTTCACCATCTGAACCAATAAATGCACCAGGACGAGCAGTTCTAATAATTAAATTAATGCGGTTTGTGCCACGACGTTCAATTTCAATTCTTGAAATTAAGCAGTCAGCACAGTCAGCGAAGATTGTTTTACGAATTTGGATATCTTCTTGTAATTGATCACCATATTCTTCGTCTGCATACCATCTTGATTCCCAATCGCGAATCACACCGATACGCATACCTATTGGACTTACTTTTTGACCCATATCTTTACTCCTTCTCTGCTACTACCACAGTAATGTGACTAGTTCTTTTCATAATTGGTGTTGCTCTTCCTTTTGCACGAGGCATCCATCTTTTAATCGTAGCGCCTTCGTTTGCGAAGCATTCTTTAACATAAAGTTTGTCTTCGTTTAATTGATTGTTATGAGTTGCATTGGCGATTGCACTCTTTAACACTTTATATACATCTTTAGCTGCATGGTTAGGTGTGAATTTAAGAATTCCTAATGCTTCTTTTGCATCCTTGCCTCTAACTAAATCTAGGACAATTCTAACTTTACGAGCAGGATGTCTAATTGTTTTAGCAATTGCTTTAACTTCCATTTTTAGACCTCCTTACGCTTTCTTATCTTCGGCATCTTTGCCATGTCCACCAAATTTTCTAGTTTGAACAAATTCACCTAGCTTTTGGCCAACCATATCTTCAGTTACATAAACAGGAACATGTTCTTTTCCGTTATATACTGCGAAAGTATGTTCTACGAAACTTGGGAAGATTGTTGATCTACGTGACCAAGTTTTAATAACTTCTTTTTTGTTTGCAGCATTTAATGCTTCAACCTTTTTCATTAAGTGTTCATCACAGAATGGACCCTTTTTTAAACTTCTAGCCATTATTCATCTTCCCCTTTCTATTTATCATTTCTTCTTCTGATGATTAGATCATTAGAAGCTTTCTTTGTCTTACGAGTCTTAACACCCATAGCTTTCTTGCCCCAAGGAGTCATTGGTGACTTACGACCAATTGGTGAACGTCCTTCACCACCACCATGAGGGTGATCTACTGGGTTCATTACAGAACCTCTGACAGTAGGTTTAACACCTAGCCATCTTGTTCTACCTGCCTTACCGAAGTTGATTAAGTTGTAATCTTCATTACCAACTGAACCAATAGTAGCACGGCAATTACCAAGGATTCTTCTCATTTCGCCAGAACCAAGTCTTAATGTTACATATCTATCTTCGATTGCTAAGATTTGTGCACTAGCACCAGCAGCTCTTGCGATTTGACCACCTTTACCAGGTTTTAATTCAATGTTGTGTACGATTGTACCTTCAGGCATGTATCTCATTTCAAGTGTGTTACCAACCTTGATATCAACTTTTTCGCCTGATACAACTTTCATACCTACTTCTAAGCCCTTAGGAGCAAGAATATATCTTTTTTCTCCATCAGCATAATTTAATAAGCAGATATTACAGTTTCTATTTGGATCGTATTCAACTGCCTTAACTGTTGCAGGAATACCATCTTTGTTTCTCTTGAAATCGATGATTCTATAAAGTTGTTTATGTCCACCACCGATATGTCTTGTAGTAATTCTTCCTGTATTATTACGTCCGCCAGACTTCTTCAAACTTACTGTTAAACTCTTTTCAGGTTTAGATTTAGTAATTTCTTCGAATGTAAGTCCAGTCATTCCACGTCTTCCAGGAGTTGTTGGCTTATATTTTTTAATCGCCATAATTTTTATTTTCTCCTTTTCATGCAATTATCCGGAAATAGCATTTTTCTTCCGATAGTTATTGATATTATTTATCAGATAAAATATCAATCTTATATCCTTCTTTTAATTTAATATATGCTTTTTTGCATCTATTTGTTGTGAAGTGATATTGGCCATAACGACCCATTCTTTTTTCTTTAGTTGCGCAATTTACAACATTTACTGATTCAACTTTAACATCATAGATTTCTTCTATAGCTTGTTTAATATGAATCTTGTTAGCACCTTTTTTAACTTCAAATACTACTGTGTTGTTGTTTCCTTGAACATTCATAGTTTTTTCAGTTACTAGAGGACGAACGATGATATCTCTTGCGTTAGTCATCACTTAATACCTCCCCAATTTTTAATGCTGCAGCCTTAGTTACAAATAACTTGTTGGCATTTACTAGATCATAGATGTTTAATCCTTCAACAGTTACCATTTCAACATCTGGAATATTTCTTGCTGATAGATAAGCATTTTCATAATTTTCTTCAACATCTACAACGAATAGTGGTTTAATTCTACCGTTTTCTTTATTGAAAGCATCTAATACTTTCTTAAATTCAGCAGTTTTGATATTTGCTACTTCAATACTGTCAAGAACGAATAATTTTTCTTCATTAACTTTTTGACTTAAACCACTTCTTAATGCAAGTCTTCTAATCTTACGATTTAATTTGAATGTGTGAGATCTAGGTACTGGACCAAAAGCAATACCACCACCTCTATATTGAACAGCTCTACTAGAACCTTGTCTTGCACGACCTGTACCTTTTTGTCTAAATGGTTTTCTACCACCACCAGATACTTCGCTTCTAGTTTTTGCTTTATGTGTGCCTTGTCTTAGAGAAGATTGTTGTCTAAGAATAGCATCAAACATTGCTTGTTCATTAACTTTAGCAGCAAACACGCTATCAGCTAATTCAACGTCACCAACTTTATTTGCACTTAAGTCATATACATCAAACTTTGCCATTGATTACGCCTCCTTTGCTAATAGAACCTTAGGTTCTACATGTTTGTTTTTCTTAACAGTAGTCTTAACTGTTAGATAGCCTCTCTTAGGTCCTGGAACATTTCCTTTAATTAACATATAGTTTTCATTTGCATCTACATAGATAACTTCAAGGTTTTGATTAGTAGTTACTAATGTTCCATCGTGTCCTGGCATTGGTGTATTCTTTTCAATACGACCGTTGTTTCTACCTGTTGTAGCAAGTGAACCAACTGATCTGTGCACAGGACCAGCACCGTGTGTTTCATTAATTAAGTGATGATTATATCTCTTAATAACTCCAGTGTAGCCTTTACCTTTTGAAATGCCTGTAACATCTACGATGTCACCAGCGGAAAAGATATCAACTTTTACTTCTTGTCCAACTTCAAGATTCATTAATTCATCAGCTTTAACTTCTTTAATGAATTGTTTTGGACTTTGGCCAGCCTTTTTAGCGTGACCGATTTCAGCTTTTGTAGCACGACTTTCTTTTTTGTCTTCATAACCAAGTTGTAATGCATCATAACCATCTGTTTCTACTGTCTTCTTTTGAAGAATCACATTTGGTAAACATTCAACTACAGTTACAGGAATTAGATTGCCTTCTTCAGTGAAGACTTGAGTCATACCAAGCTTTCTTCCAATAATTCCTTTCATGATGTCACCTTTCTATAATTTGATTTCGATTTTAACGCCACTAGGCAATTCAAGACGACTTAAGATATCAATAGTCTTTGTGCTAGGGCCAATAATCTCGATTAATCTCTTGTGTGTTCTAATCTCGAATTGTTCACGAGAATCTTTATATTTATGAACAGCACGCAATACAGTTACCACTTGTTTTTCAGTTGGTAGTGGAATTGGACCAACAACTTTCTTTACGCCACCTTCTTCTGCAGCCTTAACAATCTTTTCAGTTGCTAAGTCTAAAGATCTGTGTTCGTAAGCTTTAAGTTTAATAATTAAATTATTTGTTGCCATGAATTTTTCCTCCTATAATTCATTAACTAAGCTCTTAAAACGGCTTAGTAACTCACTCCTTGCGAGTTCCCTGGTTATCACACATAGTACACAGGTCTTAGTGTGCCAGCAATCTCCCATATCACCGCGAGCGCTTTACTATAATACTCTTTTTTCATTTTATTTTCAATAAAAAATGATAAAAAAGTGCCTATTTTTCTATTTTTCTGAGATTTCATAGTTACACATTGTTCAGTGTTTCTTTTCATAAACAAAAAATAATTTAAAAATACTTAAAAAGTAGCTTTAAAAGCTACTTTTAGTAAAAATATTTCCTAAGTAATAATTTAATATGCTACATAAACAGGTACTTTATTAGCTTTGTTTAATTCATTAAACTGTTCATCACTTATTTCATATGTAATAAAATCAAAGCCAAGTTTTCCACTTGTTTTTGTGTTATACGCCAACAATTTGCAAGAACCAGAACTTTCAAATAAGATACCTATTGTATAGCGGCCATTAATATTCATATTCTTTTCTAAGCTATCTAAAGAATCAATATGTTTACTTAATGGACCAACATCGCCAGTAAAGGCTTTTGGATCATCAACTAATACTAATTTAAATGTATCGGCTTTTAGATATTGTTTAAATGTTTCTTCCCAACCTTCAAATATAAAATCTTCATATTTAAAGACATTATCATTAAAATAAAATTTGCCATCTTTTATCTTTAGTTCTTTAAGGTTATAAGCTTGATAGGCTCTTTCACATAAAGATGCGATATCTCTTTTCCCATTATCAGCAATGTTGGCATTTATGCGATACATATCAACAAAGTTTGTTTCTGCGTATTTATTTAACAATCTTTCTTTTAGAAAATCATTTTTCATTATTTCATTTGAACTTGCAGGAAAAGCCACTGAAAACACATCTTCAATCACTTTATCAAAACCTTTTTCTTTGATACCTTTTTTAAATATATCTATAGCTTTTGCTTTATCGATGCTTATATATTTACCTGCATCCAATACTTCTCTTGCATCATCAATATAATAAATAAAACTTGGATCATATTTGTTTGTTGGATCAAAGTATTTGATTATTTCATCATTTAATTCGCCAATTAAATATAAATAATTATCTTCACCTTTTATTTCTTCAATTGTTTTTAAAAAATAAGTATCAACTTTTAAAGATATTTTAAAATTATCTAAATTGAACCTTGCAGTTTTAAATGACATTCCTGCAACTTTTATTTTTTCTAAACTGCCAATTATTTCATTATCATTAACATCTAATTTAATTGTTGCTTCGCCTGATAGTTTTAAACCTTTATATTTAACTGCTAAACTAAGCTTTGGTTTGCCATCATCTATTTTTAAATCATAATTAAGGATTTCAAAATCACTATTTTCTTTAATAGCTTTTAAATTATCGTCAATGAAATTACTGCCATAATTTTGAATTAAAAAATAATAAAGATCGCTTTCATCAATTCTTAAATTTAATTTATTATTTTCATCAACGATAATTCTTTCGTTGATATCAATGTCGTGTTTATTTATTATTTCATTTATATTATCGTTCATAATTTTTTCTAGTTGCATACTGACAAAAACATAAGCTATAAAAATGATAATTGTTAATAAAAGGCCCACCAATACATAAAGAACATTTCTTATAAAAGATGGTTTTTTCTTTTCCATTTTTTCTACCTCACAAAGTTAGTAAATACCGCTTTTTCTTTTTCTGGTAATCCATATTTCTCTTTGCCAAGTTCAATTGAACGCATTAAAAAGATAATATTTCTTCCAAGATTTCTCATTATAAGTAAGCCTTCTTCATCAAACTTTGCTTCACCTTTTTCACATCCGTGTATTTGATTCCAATATGAACTTGAAGCAATTGGCATTTGCGTGATTGTAAAATATTTATTTAGTTCATCAAATGTGGCGCTTAGTCCACCTCTTCTTGCGACAACAACGCTTGCGCCAACTTTCATCCTTTTATCAAAATTAGAGCTATAAAATAATCTATCTAAAAAAGAAATTAGACTTCCATTAGCCGATCCATAATAAACAGGACTTCCAATTATTAGCGCATCAGCTTTTTCAAATTTCTCAGCTACTTCATTTACTAAATCATTAAAAACACATTTACCATGTGTATGACAATAGCCACACGCCATACATCCTCTTATGTCCTTGTTTCCTACATCAATAATTTCATATTCAATATTTTCTTTTTCAAATTCTTTGATTATTTCATTAAATGCAATCATTGTGTTTGAATCTTTTCGTGGGCTACCGTTAATAAACAAAGCTTTCATTTTAATTGCCTCCTAATTTAATGTTATCATTTTATAGGGGGTAGAATATGTTAAATAAGTTCTTAAAATCAAAGATTAAGACAGCTAAATCATTAGTTAAAGATTTAAGAAAAACTTATGATTATGTATCAATTCTAGGTAGCCATGTCTTAACAAAAAGAATCTCTGTAGGTACTGCAAACACATCTATTGATGAGATTGAAGGTGAATGTGGTTTTGTTATTAAAGTGTATCGTGATGGTCGTTATAGTGAATATTCTTGTGATGATATATCTGATTTAAAAGCTAACGATGTCATTAAAGCTTTAACATTAAAGGATGCCTTTACAAGCGAATTTAATGTAAAGATGTTAGAAGAAAAGGAACATGTTGAAGATTATCTAAGAGAAGATAAAGATGATATTTCTAATGATGAAATCGTAAAACGATTAACAGAAATTAAAGATACAATGCATAAAAATGCTAAAGTCATTAATACAAATTGTGCATATGTAAAAAGACAAGTAAGTAAAATATTTGTTTCTGAAAAGAAATGCTTAACCCAAAAATATGATTGGATTAATGCTATGCTTATTGTTGTAACAAGAGATAAAGACAATATTAAAACAAATTATCACGCTGAAGGTGAAGCAAGTTCTTTAAAAGCTTTAAATTTATTAAAAAAGAATAGTTCTAATGTATTAGATATTGCTGTTAGATTATTAGATGCTAAGCCAATCAAACCTGGTAAATATACTATTATTACTGATCCTTCTATTTCCGGACTAATTGCTCATGAAGCTTTTGGCCATGGCGTAGAAATGGATATGTTTGTAAAGAATAGAGCCAAGGCAAAAGATTATATTGGCAAATATGTAGCTAGTCCAATTGTTGATATGTATGATGGCGCAGCTGGTGTAATTTCAAGTGCATCTTACTTCTTTGATGATGACGGCATTGAAGCTAGTAAAACACAAATCATTAAGAAGGGCATCTTACAAACAGGCATTTCGGATTCTTTGAGCGCATTAACTCTTGGCACAAAGCCAACTGGCAACGGTAGAAGAGAATCATATAAACGTAAAGTTTATACAAGAATGACCAATACTTATTTTGGCAAAGGTAAAGATAAATTAGATGATATGATTAAATCTGTTAAACACGGTTACTTCCTTTTCCAAACAAATAACGGTATGGAAGATCCAAAGAACTGGCAAATTCAATGCACTGCTTCTTATGGTCTAGAAATTAAAGATGGTAAATTTACAGGTAAGATTGTTACACCTGTTGTTATTTCTGGATATGTTGTTGATTTATTATCATCTATTTCGATGGTGTCTGATTCTGTTAAAGTAATTGGATCTGGTATGTGTGGCAAAGGCCATAAAGAATGGGTATATGTTTCTGATGGTGGTCCATATTTGAAAGCGGAGGCTAAGTTAGGATAATGAAAACACAAGATATTTTAAAATGCTTGAAAGCTAATAAAAATTTAAGTGCATATCAATTAATCGAAAATGAAAAAGATTCTCGTGAATTATTCTATGTTTTAGATCATTTAGAAATTAATCGTGCTGTAAAAACAACAACGACTATTATTGTTGTCTATGTAAATCATCAAGATTATACTGGTTCTTCAACTATTACGGTAACTAGTGGCGATGATGAAAAATCTTTAAATAAAAAGATTAAAGATGCAATCGTTAAAGCGAAAGCTGTAAAGAACGCTTATTATCCTGCGCTTCCTGAAATTAAAGAAAATATTGTTGATAAAAATCAAGATAAATATGATTTAAATTCCATCGCTAACAATGTAGCTAAAGCTGTATTTAAGGCAAACAAATATGACAGTGGTTGGTTAAATTCTACTGAAATATTTGTATCAACAATTAGAACTAAATTCTTTGATTCAAATAATGTCAAACACGATGTTAGAAAATTCAATATTTCAGTTGAAGTAATTCCAACTTGGGCAAATTCAAAAGAGGAAATTGAATTATATAAATGGTATGAAACATCTGATATTAATTATTCAGAAATCACAAAAGAAATTGATGAATTATTATTAAATGCTAAAGATAGGTCTGAAGCTAAAAAATTGAAAGATGTCAAACTTCCAAAGGATTTAAAGGTCTTAGTTAAAAATGACATGTTGGATTTAATCTTAGATACATTTGCTGAAGATATTAATTTACGTAGTGTTTTCTATAAACAAAATCATTACAATAAAAATGATTTAGTATCAGATAATAAATTATCATTAACTTTAAAGCCTGTTGTTAAAGGATGCTCTGCATCTTCAAAAATTGACAACAATGGAATGGTCTTAAAAAACACTAAGATTATTTCTGATGGCAAGGTTAAGAAATTATGGGGCGACAATCGTTTTGCATATTATTTAAAACAAGATCCAACTGGCAATATTCCAGTTAAGGAATTAGATGGTGAAAGATTTGATTATTCAAAAGATAAACATTTAATTATTGAAAACTTCTCATCTCCACAACTCGATGAAGCTAGTGGCTATTGGGGTGGTGAAGTAAGATTGGCAAAATATTTTGATGGTAAAAAATATATTCCACTTACAAGTTTCTCTATTTCTGGAAATATTTATGAGGACTTCAAAAATGTTAAATTATCAAAAGAAGAAGTTAAACACCCATCATATAAAGGTCCTAAATATTTAATCTTTGAAGGAGTAAAAATTCATTAATATAATAAATCGCTTAGATATCTAAGCGATTTTTATTTCTTTTGTTTATCTAAATAGTATTGAAGTATTCTTACTGCTGCTTGTTGATCAATTACTTTCTTTCTTTTCTTTCTTGAAACATTAGCCGCTATTAAGAATTCTTCTGAATCTTTAGTTGTATATCTTTCATCTTGCAATACAACCTTTATTCCTGATTCTTCTTCAATTATTTCACCTATCTCTTTTGATAATTTAGCTCTAGGTCCTTCATCATCATTCTCTAATAAGGGATAGCCCATGACAACAATGTCAGGTTTTTCAACTTCTAATAATTCTAATATTTTATCAATGGCTTCATTGTAGTCATCTGGTTTAAAACGAATGGTTTTCACATGTCCCGCAATAAAACCTGTATCTGATTTTGATACACCACAAGTTACACTACCTAAATCAAGTCCAATATATTTCATCATTTTTATAATAAATGACTTTTATTAAAAATAAAAGGATTCTTTTGAATCCTTAAATTATCTTAGTTTGTTCGCTCTTACTAGTATATAAATCATATACTTCAGAAATTGGAGAATCAGTTGATACAGCGCTAATCAATTTAGCCAACATTTTTCCTACTGACAATACCGTAATTTTTGTTGTTTTAGCTTTCTTTTCTTCAGATAGTGGAATTGTATTAGATACAACAAGTTCTTTAATTACTGAATTTTCAATTCTTTCAATTGCATCTTTTGAGAATACACCATGTGCTAGTGCTACATAAACATCTTTAGCTCCATGATCTTTTAATATTTGACAAGCAGCACACAATGAACCACCTGTATCACAAATATCATCAATAACGATACAATCCTTGCCCTCTACTTCACCAATAACGCTTTGTGCTTCAACTTCATTTGGTCTAGGACGTCTTTTATCAACTATGGCAATTGGTGTGCCTAATATTTCTGCTAATTGTCTAGCTCTATTGGCACCACCATGGTCAGGTGAAACAACAACTGTATTTTCTAAATCTAAACCTTTATTCTTAAAATATTGGCCCATCATAGGTACGCTCTTCATTTCATCTACTGGGAATGAGAAGAAGCCTTGAATTTGTGGAGCATGTAGGTCAATTGTAACTACACGATTTGCTCCAGCAATTGATAATAAGTCAGCTACAAGTCTAGCAGTGATAGGTTGGCGTGGTTGAGCCTTACGATCTTGTCTTGCATAGCCGAAATAAGGAACGATACAAATAATATCTTTTGCACTTGAACGTTTAACAGTATCAATCGCAATCAACAACTCCATAAGTCTTTCATTTACTGGTTGATAAGTGCTTTGTACAATATATACTTGTTTGCCTCTTACACTTTCTCCAAGTTCAACTAATGTTTCACCATCCGCAAAATGTTTGACTGATATTTTGCCAGGTGTTGTTCCCAAATAATCACATATTTCTTCTACTAGCCCACTATTACCAGATAAAGAAAAAACTTTAATATCTGCCATGTTCCCTAATCCTCCTTATTATATTTGTAGCCATAGCCTTTTTTGTTTTGTTGGAAAATTCTCGCAATCGCTAAATCTCCATCTTTAACATCTACATCGATTGTTGATCCAGCGCTAACCATCGCATATTCACCAATAATAATAGGAGCGATAATGTTCACGTTGCTGCCAATTGTTGTATTTGATTTTATTACTGTGTTGTGTTTGCTTCTGCCGTCATAATTAATTGTATTAACACCTGTTCCAATTAAAACATTTTCACCAATTATGGCATCAGAAATAAATGACAAATGATTAATAGTTGTCTTTCTATCAACCTTTGTATTACTTATTCTGACAAAAGAAGCGATATTCACTTCATCTTGTATATCACAATTATCAATTATGGTTTCACTTCCAATTTGACAATTAGAGAAGATGCTAGAATTACTAATTTTTGCACTATCAATATTGTTATTGTCTCCCATAACAACATTTTCTAAATTACTTTGATTAATGATATTGTTTGAGCCAATAAAGCTTTTACCACCAATAGTAGTATTTGGATTAATATATGTTCCTTTACCTATATAGGCATCAACACCTATCATTGTTGTTTTTGGATCAACAATGATGACACCTTTATTCATCCATTTATTATTGTTTCTTTCTTTTATGCTTTCATAAAAATAGGGAATGTCTTTTAATTCATCAAGGCGTTTTTGTTTATCTCTATCTATTTTTATGCCATCGTATGATAATTTATCATAAGAACTTAATAAAGCATTACTTATAGCGAATATTGGCAATACTTCTTTATCTTCATCTACAAATACAGCGTTATTATCAACATTTAATAATCTTTCATAGTCTTCTTTTTCTAATAAAGGATAAAAAGGGCTTAATAACAGACACTTTCCTTCTGAATATTTAAGCTCCCCGAAAACTTCTTCTAAATGATTTCTTTTTAATAGTCCATCTATATTGATGTCGCCAACTAGATATATGTCATCAACATTGAGTTTTTTTATTGTATCGACTGTGTAATTAATTAAAGGCTTATCAAAAAGTCTTATTTTTGAAAGTTCTAATTCTTTTTGGTCTTTAATGTATAATACAGCGCTGTGCATGTTTTGCCTCAAAAATATTCTATCATTTTTTATTATTATTGCCTCATAAAACAAAGAATTATTTCAATATTTTGGTGCTTCTGACGAAGTAGCCTTTATTTAAAAGCTTTTTTCTTATATCTTCAATTCTATTTTTATCCAAATCAATAGTAAATACACTTGAACCACTGCCAGATACCATTGTGAAATCGGCCCCTGCTAATTTTAAGTCATTTATAGCCTTATTAATATCTTTACATAATACCGCTGCGCTTTTTTCTAATGAATTTTTTAATAGTTCTTTAACTTCTACACCATTTTTTAATCTTTCTTTTATTAAATCTATATCTGGGTGCTCACAATTATTTACATCTAATATTTCATAACATTTTCTTGTCGAAACACCTCTTTTTGGCTTTACAATCAATACATAGTAATCATCTTTTATATCAATAAATTCTATTTTGTCGCCAGTTCCTTCTACTAAAGCGGGCTTATTATAATAATTAAATAAGACATCAGAACCTATTTTTAGGCATAATTCTCTAATTTGTTCGAAACTTAAATTAAGATTATACATCTTATTTAGCGTTCTAATTACAGCTGCCCCATCGGCTGTTCCTCCTGCTAAGCCAGCTTTAATTGGGATGTGTTTATCAATGATTATTTTAAAATTATCTTTAATATCAAAGCTTTCTTTCATTAAATCAACAGCTTTTACTAATGTGTTGTGTGAATTGAATTGTAATTTATTTTTAATATCGATGTATTCGTTTTTTTCACTTTTTAGGATTTCTATCTCATCAAAAAAATCACAAGCGACCATTATTGATCTTAAATCATGGTAGCCATCTTCACGCTTATTAAAAACATCAAGGGCAAGATTAACCTTACAATAAGCTCTATCTATCATTTAACACCTCATACATTTTGATGAATTCTTCAAGTTTTATTTCTTGGGCTCTTATGTTTTCATTAAAATCAAGTGTTTGATAAATCTTTTCTATATCTTCGTTACTTAAAAAATCTTTTAAATTATTATGTAATGTCTTACGTCTTTTCATAAAGCATTTTTCAATAAAATTAAATAGCCCTTCTTCATATTCAAAATTTCTACTTATTTTAGGGATAAAAGAAATTACTGCACTATCAACTTTTGGACTTGGATAAAAAACATTTTTAGAAACACTCATTTCATATTTAACATCATACAGATATTGAACAATAAGTGATAATGATGAATAATCTGGTGAATTAACATTAGCTTTGAAACGATCAGCTACTTCTTTTTGTACCATGACTGTTATCTTGGAAATGTTTAATTTAGAATTAAATAATTTAAATAATATTGGTGTAGTTACATAATATGGTAAATTACCACAAACTCTTATTTCTAAATCTTGATATTTAGATAAATCGGTATTTAAAAAGTCTTCTAAATATAGATGATATTTTTCATCTTTTATAGTTCTACTTAAAATATCATACATGTCTTTATCTATTTCATAGGCATCAACATCTTTTGAATATTTAAGAAGTGTTTCACTCAACGCTCCAAGACCTGGACCTATTTCAATGGTCGAAAGATTTTTATCAGCTGCAATTTGCGCAATCTTTTCTACGATGTTTTGGTCAATTAAAAAATTCTGACCATATTTCTTTTTGGCCTTTAGTTCTCCTAAAATATTTTTTACATAATTAATATTCGCAATCATTTTTCTATATTATATAAATCTTCTTTTTTTATGCCCAATAGATTAAGTCTTTTAAGCATTGTCTTGCCATTACATTTTCCAATATGAAATTTTTTACTGATAACTTCTCTTTTTGTTTCACTATCTTTATTACCAATATAACCTAATTCATATAAATCTAACATTGTTAAGCTGTTATTGTGTTCATCGTATGTAATTAAATTGTTTAATGCTTCTTGTAGTGTTTCTTTATTAGCGTGTTCAACACCAACTTTCTTTTTAGTTCTGGCGTTTTCTTTTAAGATAAAGGCATTTTTTAATCCACTAATTTCATTATTTAAACGATTTCTAATTTTCTCTCCTGGGGTATCAGGATCCAATAATAATATGATGCCTCTTTTTAAATTAATCTCTTTAATAAAATCTATTGTTTCTTGTTTTAATCCTAGGCCGCTTGTTTCAATTGTTTCACATTCAAAAAAGCTCTTTAGTCTTTTTGTATCGTTTTTGCCTTCAACTACTATTACTTCTTTTATCACTTTAAATATTCTTAAAATCTTCCTTACTAGTTAATTTTTTATTATTATATTCATCAATCACAATATAGACTTCATGATTGAAACTCTCAGCTAAACTTGCATCATCAAAATAATAATTATCATCTTTATTTTTATAACATTCTTTGATTAAAGATGTTTTAAATCCTTGAGGAGTTTCGGCTATAAAAATATTATTTCGATTTAATGTTTCAACAACTTTATCATCATTAATAATCTTTATAGTATCACTAGCTATTTTTCCTAATACTACAGCATCTTTTTCTTCTAATTTATTTTTTAGCTTTTCTAAAGCTTTAACATTTAAGAAAGGTCTAGCACCATCATGTATTAAAACATATTCGCTGCTAACTTCATTTAGTCCATTCATTACTGAATCAAATCTTTCTTTTCCACCTTTTACTAATATTAGCTTATTATTATTAAAATCAATTTCTTCATTTATTACTAAAATAATTTTTTGACAATCTTTATCATTTAAAAATATATTGATATTATTTTCAATTACACTTTTGCCATTGGCCATTTTAAAAAGGACTTTATTAAAGCCTAAATCTGCTCTATTTCCTTTTCCACCAGCTACTACAATTACATCATATTTCATATCGCTATATCTTTTACTTCAGCTTTCAAATACCCTAATAATTCATCTCTATTTATAAGCAATCCTGCTCCATATGCACCTGCTGATATTTCAATTGTATCGTGATTTAAGACTTCTAAATCAAAATAAATACCTTTGTTTTTCTTTACACCAATTGGTGTTACGCTTCCTCTTTGATAGCCAACTTCTTTCAATAAATCTTTGACATGAACCATTTCTAGGTTCTTAACACCTATTTCTTTAGCACATTTCTTTAAATCTATCTCTGTATCTACAGGTATAACACAAACATATAGATCATGATTATTTTTTAAGGCTAATGTTTTATAACACATCTTTAAATCAAGACCTAATAGATTACTAACCCTTACACCATCAAACTGTTCAAAAGGCAATTCATAAGTTAAGACTTCATATTTAATCTTGGCAGCATCTAAAAGACGCATAACATTAGTTTTCATTTTAAAACCTCAAAATACAACTTGTTTAAATCGTTAGGCAAATCAACATCAACGCTTAACATTTCTTGTTTTAAAGGATGATAAAATTCTACCATATCAGCCATTAAACCCATTCTTATTAATAGATTACTGTTAAATCCATATAATGAATCATTTAATATTGGATAACCTTCACTAGCTAAATGCAATCTAATTTGGTGTGTTCTTCCTGTATCTAAAATACATCTTAATATTGAATAGCCTTTATTGCTGTAACCTAGTGATTTAACTTTAGTGATAGCGTTTTGACCATTTTTATATATAACTCTTTTATTTGGATTGTGGCGATCTTTTCCAATTGGTTTATTAATAACCCAAGTTTTATCTTTTTCTACTTTTCCTTTAACGAAAGCTAAATATGATCTTCTTATTTGTTTATCGCTCAATAATTTATCTAATAATGGTTGAAAAATTATAGATTTAGAGAAAACCACCAAACCACTAGTTTCTTTATCTAATCGGTGTATCGGTTGAACATCAATATATGGTTTTTTTGCATAATAACCTTTTAAAATATCTGTTAATGTTGTTTCACTATTACCATCACTGTGTACTAAGACATCTTTTGGCTTGTTGACAATACACATTATTTCATCTTCATATACAACATCGGCATTCAAGCCACATGGCAAATAAGAATAGTTTTCTGGATATATATTTATTTCTAAATTGATACCAACGATATCATCTTCTCTTTTTACTGGATTTCCATCTAATGTTATCCATTTATTTTGAATTAATAAATGTTGAATCTTTTTTGATGGAATAAATTCATCTAAAAAAGATTGAATGGTGTCATTAAATAATGTTTCAATTTGTATTTTTAATATTCTTTCTTCTAGTATATATTTCATTTTGTATTTTCAATCTTTGTATTAACATTATATATTTATACATATATTAAATAAATTGATTTTATATGATTATTTAAGTTGATTGTTATGTTGTTTCACAAACATTGCCAATACTTGAATATCAGCAGGATTTATTCCTGATATTCTACTAGCTTGTCCTAATGTGAATGGTTTGATTTGGTTTAATTTTTGTCTTGCTTCTAATCTTAAATTATCAACTTTAGAATAATCGATGTCTTGAGGAAGTTTTAATGAATCCATTTTCAACATTCGATCGGCTGTTTTTCTTGCTTTAGAAATATAGCCATCATATTTTATTTCTATTTGTACTTCATTAATTACTTCATTAGAAAATTCATCATTATCTAAATAATCTAAAACATCTTTAATTTCAACATTTGGACGCTTTGAAAGTTCATAGGCATTATAAGAAGTGTTGTCATCCTCTTCATATCCTAAATTATTTAAGTATTCATTAATTCCACTTTGATAGGAAACTTTAGTATTAATTAAATATTCTTTTAATCTTTTTATTTCATCTTGCTTATGTAAATATTTTTGATATCTACTTTCTGATATTAAATGATTATCATAACCATATTGTAGTAATCTATTTTCTGCATTATCGTGTCTCATTAATAAACGATATTCTGCTCGACTAGTCAATAATCGATATGGTTCTTTTGTACCTTTAGTTACTAAATCATCAATCATTACACCGATATAAGCTTCATCTCTTTTTAAGATTAAAGGTTCTAATCCATCTAGTTTTCTTCTTGCGTTGATGCCTGCCATAATTCCAAGCCCAGCAGCTTCTTCATATCCTGATGTTCCTAATATTTGGCCGCCAATAAATAAGCCATCTATTTCTTTTAATTCTAGATTAGCTTTTACTTGTAATGGGTTAATAGCATCATATTCTATTGCGTATGCATATTTTACAATTTCAGCATTTTCTAAACCAATTACTGAATGCAACATCTTTTCTTGAACATCACGAGGCATTGATGTTGAAAAGCCTTGAACATAAGTTAATTCAAAATCTTTAGTTAATGGTTCTAAAAATAATTGATGTCTTTCTTTATCAGCAAAGCGCACAACTTTATCTTCAAAAGATGGACAATATCTTGGTCCTATTCCTCTTACAACACCAGAATACATGCTTGATTTATTTAAATTCTCTTTAACAATTTCTTTTGTTTCTTCTGTTGTATATGTTAGATAACAAGGAACTTGTTTAGAAAATTCTAAGATGTCTTCTTCTTTGCTTTCTTCAGAGAATCTTATAAATTCGTTGGTGCCAGGTTCTAATTTAGTTTTTGAGAAATCTATTGTTGATGTTTTTACTCTTGGAGGGGTTCCTGTTTTTAGTCTAAACAATTCAATTCCCAATTTCCTTAATGATTCACTTAAGTTTTTGGTTGTTGGTTCGTTATCTGGACCTTCAGATTTAACTTCACTTGAAATCATCGTACAAGAATCCATATATGTTCCTGTTGTTAGGATGCACACTTTGGCTTCAAGTTCGCCCTTTTTTTGAAGTCTTAATTTCTTAAATTGTTTATTCTCGCATATTACTTCTTCAACAATATCTTCATACATCGTTAAGTTTTCAGTATTAAAACAAATGTCACTCATCATCTTGCCATAAGCTTCTTTGTCTGATTGAACACGCATCGACCATACGCCTGGTCCCTTTGTTGTATTAAGCATCTTACATTGCAATGCTGTCTTATCAGCAACTTTAGGCATAACACCACCTAAGGCATCTATTTCTCTTACTACTATTCCTTTAGCTGGCCCACCAATTGATGGATTACATGGCATATTGGCAATACGCTTAAAAGAGATAGTTACAAGCGCTGTCTTTTTTCCTGCATGAGCTAACGATAATGCTGCTTCTATTCCTGCATGTCCTGCACCGACCACTATTGCATCAAACATTAAATACTCCTTTTATGCGTCCATATGTTTCTAACATATCTCGATAATGTTTCATTGCTTCTTTATATAGTTCACTTTCTAAATCTTCATAGATTTCAAGTAGCGCAAAATATAAAGGAAATAGTTGTAAGTCTTGAGCTAATAAATATAATCCTTTTGTAGCATCTTTAGCTAAAGCATAATCTTCATCATCTAAAAATTTCTCTATTTCCTTAAAAAATGGATCAGATAAATATGTGTTTACTATTTCTTCATATTCATTTAGGTCAAGAAATTTTTGTGTGATTAATTCATAGTTTAATCCTGCTTTTTGATATTTGTTTTTCATGCTTACTTATTATATATTAAAAAGACCTTTTAGGTCTTATACGTTATTAATTAATTCAATTATTTTTTTATTATTATCACAAGTCTTAAAATAGATTTTATATGCACCATGATAATATGTTCTTATATATTTCTTATATAATTGAGCTTGCCCAACTAATAATCGATAATCTAAATCTTTATCATGATACAAAACAATTAATACATCTTTTTTATTAATATAAGAAACATCTAATTTTGATTTACCAATGAACATTGAACCTGGATTTTTTTCAATCAATTTTTTCATTGTGCGATTTGCGGATTTTAGTTTTCTTTCATCTAAATTGAAATCGCCTATTTCTTTATGTGCAAGTTTTATTGAATAAGCTAATTGTTCATCATCAATTAGATTCACTAATTCGTCATCACCGCTCCACATATCAACAGCATCTTTTCCATATTCTAATAATTTAATTACTGATTCTTCTGGTTTTATATAGACATATGATTCTACTTTATTTGAAATGTTGATATTTAATTCACTTAAATAAATTGGTGCTTGAAAAAAGACAACATTCTTTAAATAAAATGATGAAATCTTTTTTGGCAGTTCATGTCCTTTACTAACTTTTTCTATTGCCTCAATAAATTCTTTGTAACTATTATAGCCATTTTCTTTTCCAAATTTATTCCACATTGTTTTTGGTGCATAGGAATATATACTATCAAGTTTTCCAAAACCGACGATTCCTTTTTCTTTTTTCTTCATCAATTCTTTATCTTTTGATAAGAAAAATACTAAATCGTCTTTACCAAAATCTGAAAAACTGTTCTTTGTTGATAATCGCCAAAAGTTCATCGTTTTATGTGCATTTAAACGATGGAGTTCAAGTAATTTAGAATCAGTAATATAAGCGATGGCTGACATAACATTTAAATCCTTTCGTATTGATAGCTTTGATCAATAATCGACAATATATCTTGTGCTAATCTATCTTTTTTAAAGCTGGTATTATCAATAACATATACTTTTAATTCTTCTGCTTTAGCATAAACGCTTGGCTTTTCTTGCGATAAATCATTATTACTACAAATAACTGCTTTACTTTGGCTATTACCAAACATTACATTATGAACTTTGATTTCATTTAAGGCATCTTTATCAACTTTGTTTGATTTTATTGATATGAATAACAGTTCATTATTCTTTAATACTAAACAATCGATTTCACATGTAACAGGATAGTGCCATTGGGCACGAGAAAATTCTATTGTATTAGACATTGATACTTCATCAAATAAGTTACTATCAATTAATTTATGATAAATATAGTTTTCTAAAAATGTTCCTGATACAGTGAATATTTTTTTAATATCATCATTAAAGAATGTTAAATCATTTCCTTCAATTGTGAATAAATCTAAATCTTTATATTGATGATATTGTTCATCAGATAAAATCTTTTTAATTGTTCTTTCATTTAAATGAAATGTATTATTTTCACTTTGATAATCATTTATATAAGCGTTTATTCTTGATACAAAAGAAGTAAATAGTGTGTATCTATTAGATGCATAATCAACGGCTTCATATATTTTATTTATTGTATTTCTATTTTTTACTGGCTTATGTAAATTGGATTCTATCTTTCCACCACCTAATTTAATAATGTCGTCAATTGATAATTTAAAAATGTCTTTATTAATGATTGAATGATCGTTATAACGCTTTACACATCTTTCTTCATCATCATAATAGATAACAGGTAAATTATTTTTTAATGCATTTTCATATAAGGCTATTGATAAATATTTAGGTGCACTAACATCAAGAATAGTGTTTTCATTTAATAGTTTATCAATTTCATATTTTTTTATTTTTTTATAATAAATATTTATTTTTTTATATTTGTTGATAACGCTTGTACAAGACTTCATTAATGATGTATCAACATCATGGTGGTAAACAAAATATACCTCTTCAACATCAATTGTTAAGGGGACTAAAACATTAATAAGATTGTTTTCTTCATCAAATGTCTTAACAAGTCTTCTAATCATTTTCTTTCATCTCTTGGCGATTATCCATAGCTTTTATCAATGTCAATTCATCAGCATAATCTAGATTAGATCCCATTGGTAGACCATGTGCCAATCTTGTCACAAATATTTTTTTATTTTTTAATATGCGATCTAAATAAAGTGCTGTCATTTCACCATCCATTGTTGGTGATGTCGCAATTATAACTTCCTTTGTGTTTTCATTAATGCGTTTTAACAACGAATCAATTTCAATATCTTCTGGAAAGACACCCTTGCTTGAAGAGATTAAACCACCAAGCACATGATATAGTCCATGATATGTTCCTATCTTTTCTATAGCAACCAAATCTTGTGGATAAGCAACAACCATTATGGTATTCTCATCACGACCTGAATCTAGACATATTGGACAATATTCTTCATCTGCCAAAAAACCGCAGCACTTACATTTTTTTATTTCTTTAACATCTTGTAACGCTTTAATGCATTCATCTATTTCTTCTTTTGAATAATCCAACAAACTAAAAGCATACCTTTGTGCTGTTTTATTTCCTACACCTGGTAATTTTTCATATATATCTATTAGTTTTATAAATTTATTAGGATACATTATTTTACCTTCACTTCACCAAATAATTCTTTTAGTTTTTCTTCGTTTGTGCGAGCTTTTTTGATTTCGGGCTTTTCGATTGTTGGCATTTCACTTGATTTTTCTTTCGCAAGCTCACGATATAAATTAACGATATCTTTTTTATTGTCTTTATTAGTAGCCACGATTACTTTATTGATATTAAATTCATTCATAATAAATGAATATAACTCTTTTCTGATTTCTAGTGAGTTAATATTATTAGCTTGCGCATCGTTTTCAGTAAAGATAATAATGGCATCTTTGTTGCTGGCAAAATGTTCTGCCTTATTTAATAATTCATAATACTTTCTTTTATCAACTTCATTTTTATATAAATCCAATTTATTAAAAATTATTGCATCATTAATCTTTTCACTCTTGCTGGCACCTAACAATAATGCAGCGATATAGTTATTATCTTCGCCAATAACATTTTCTACATTATTAATTATTTCTTCTTTTTCTACTTTATTATCTACAATCTTTTCTTCTTTTATAATCTCTTTGACTACTTCTTTTTTCTTTTCTTCTTTAATAGCTGGCTTATTATTTTCAACTTTTTTTATTTCGTTGTTTTCTTGATTGTTTGCCATTTTAATAAAAGCCAATTCTAAATATGATAAGAAATTTTGATTTATGCGATTATTGATTAATACTTCTTTTAATGTATTTATATCATTTAATAATGTTTGGATATTTGTAGAATCTAAAAGGCTCTTTGCTTCAACGGGATTTATTTTATTAAGTAATTTTTCATCTGCATCATCACTATATATTAAAGCTTCTTTTATTATTTCTAATAAATCAATCGCCAACTTTTTAACATCTTTACCAGCTTGGTAAATGTCACGAAGGTGTTTTATTGCCGAGGCAATATTATGACTATGTACTTCATTTAATAGATTTATTTTTTCTTCAGTTGTTGATAAACCAAATACCTTTAATACATCTTCTTTATAAACACCTGAATCATTATATGAAAGCATTTGTTCAAGAATTGATAATGCATCTCTCATCCCGCCTTCTGCCATTGTCGCAATTTCATCAATCGCTTCTTCATCATATTTAAGATTTTCTTTGTTTAAAATCTCAATCATTTTCTTTTTCATATTAAATTTTGAGATTTTAGAAAAATTATATCTTTGACATCTTGATAAAACTGTTGGGATTATTTTTTCAGGATCTGTTGTCGCTAAAATGAAGATAACATGTGTTGGTGGTTCTTCTAATGTTTTAAGTAAAGCATTAAATGCGCTATCAGACAGCATGTGAGCTTCATCAATTATATATATTTTATATTTGCCTAGAATAGGTGCGTAATTTACTTGTTCAACAATTTCACGAATATTATCTACGCCATTGTTGCTGGCAGCATCCATTTCTATTATGTCTGGATGTGAATTGTTATTAAAAGCTATGCAGCTGTCACACTCATCACATGCTTCTTCTTTAAAGCTTTCACAATTAATTGCCTTCGCAAATAATTTTGCGATTGTTGTTTTGCCTGTTCCTCGAGGCCCAGCAAAAAGATACGCATGAGCAATTTTATTAGATTTATTAGCGTTTTTTAATATTTTTATTATGTAATCTTGGCCTACAACTTCTTCAAATTTTGCAGGTCTATAGGTACGATATAAAACTTGATAGCTCATAAAATCATTATATCAAAAGCCATCATTATTAACTTATTAAATAATATCTCTAAATAACAAAACTTGTGTTCTTCTATTCATTAATACAACTTTTTCACTATATTGACGCATAACTTTGTTGTATAATTTGCGATGTTCTTTTTTTCTTGAATTTATAAATAATTCTTTAATTTCTTCTTCATTAATCTCTTGATTAGCTTTGCGATGTGCTCTTAAATATTTAAACAAACAAGCAAAACGATTAAAACGCATAATTACTATTTTGTCAGCTTCTTCCATTCTTTTTTCAAAGAGAATATTATCATAGCTTCCTTCTATTACCCAGGAAATATTTTCTTTAAGATAATTTTCTAACATTTGTTTTTTTATCTCATCGCTTGCTTCTGATTTTGGAAATATATGATCAAGATAAAGTGTTGGACAGAAAAATTTTTTCTCTAAATACTGAGCCAATTCTACTTGTCCACTATATGGATATCCTATTATCGCTATTTTCATATCTTTCTCTTTCCTTTAAAAAATTCTTTTAGCAGTTTTATATACATTTCATCTTCTACATATTTATATTCAGGGTAATGATTGATTCCTTTTATTCTTTTAATTTTTACATTACTGACAAACGCTCCACCTTTTGGATCTTTTGCGGCAAAATAGACGTTTTTAATTCTTGAATTAATTATTGCCCCTGTGCACATTATGCAAGGTTCTAATGTTGTATATAAGTCAAGACCATCTAAATGCCAATTATTTAATTTCTTGCTTGCTTTTTTAATGCATTCAATCTCACTGTGAGCAGTTGAATCCTTCTTGGCTTCTTTTTTATTATGTGCTTTAGCGATTATTTTTTCATCTTTAACAATGACACAGCCAATTGGAACTTCATCTTCTTTAAAAGCTTTAACTGCTTCTTTTATGGCGGCGTTCATAAATTCTTGTCTATACATATTTAAATTATAATATAAAAAAGCGCACACAGATAGAGGTTCGTATGGCTGCTACATTCCTGTCCTGACCAAGTTAGAGCATAACTGTTGCGCATTGTTATTATATCAAATCTATTTTCTTTTTGATATTATTTTATGTTTCACATGAAACATTTTATTAAAGTTTCACGTGAAACATTATTTTTTAACTATTTTTTCTTGTCCACCCATATAAGGTCTTAAAGCCACAGGAATATTAATAGATCCATCTTCATTCAAGTTGTTCTCCAAGAAGGCAATTAACATTCTTGGTGGAGCTACAACGGTATTGTTTAAAGTATGAGCGAAGTAATTGCCGTTTTCACCTTTGATTCTAATTTTTAATCTACGAGCTTGCGCATCTCCAAGATTTGAACATGAACCAACCTCAAAATACTTCTTTTGACGAGGAGACCACGCTTCAACATCACAAGATTTAACTTTTAAATCAGCCAAGTCACCAGAACAGCACTCTAAAGTTCTTACTGGAATATCTAGTGTTAAGAAGAAATCGACAGTATTTTTCCATAATTCATCATAAAATTTCATAGAATCCTCTGGTTTGCATACAACAATCATCTCTTGTTTTTCAAATTGATGTATACGATACACTCCTCTTTCCTCGATTCCGTGAGCTCCAACTTCCTTTCTAAAACATGGTGAATAAGAAGTTAGTTTTTCTGGTAAATCGTCTTCATTTAAAATAGTGTCAATAAACTTACCTATCATAGAGTGCTCTGATGTTCCTATTAAATACAAATCTTCGCCCTCTATTTTGTACATCATATTTTCCATTTCTGCAAAAGACATAACACCGTTTACAACATCAGATCTAATCATAAATGGTGGAATATAATACGTAAAACCTCGATTAATCATAAAGTCTCTTGCATAAGACAAAATAGATGAATGAAGTCTAGCAATATCGCCTTTTAAATAATAGAATCCATTTCCTGATGTTTTTCTTGCGGCATCGAGATCAATGCCATCTAAATTTTCCATAATGTCTACATGATATGGTATTTCAAAATCAAAATCTCTTTTTGTTCCAAACTGTTCAATTTCAACATTTTCTGAATCATCTTTGCCAATTGGAACAGAAGCATCAATAATATTAGGAATTACAAGCATTATCTTCCTAATTTCTTCTTCTAATTTGACTTCATTTTCTTCACATTCCGTTATTCTTTTGGCAATATTAGCAACTTCTTTCTTTATTTCTTCAGCTTTATCTTTTAAGCCTTGTTTCATAAAATTGCCAATTTCTTTAGATAATGAATTTCTTCTTCCTCTTAATTCATCAGCTTCTTTTCTTAAATTGCGGTAATCTTCATCAAGTTGTTTAACTTTATCAACAAGCTCTAGTTTCTCATCTTGAAATTTCTTTTTAATATTTTCTTTGACAAGATCAACGTTTTCTCTAATTAATTTAATATCAATCATATTCCCCTCCTAAAATAAAAAAGGTGAGACAAGGGCGCAAAGCGCGGTACCACCTTTATTTATTACTTTAACTTTAACGCAGTTATACGTGATTTGTTAAATCAACTATAAGGTAGATTCGTAAGCACTAACGATAATTTTCACCATCCATTATCTCTCTTTAGATAGCTATCTTACTATATTCCTTAATGAGTACAATAGCATCATATCAAATAAAAAACAAATAGTAAAATCAGTATATATTTCCTTGGCAATAATTATAATGATTGCGAAATTTTAATTTTTCTTATATCATGATTGCATTGTTGTTCTTTGACATTGATGACGTGAATACTAATTTTCTCTTCTAGCGCCAAGCACCTATGCAGAGAGGTTAACGAGGTTAGGGGATTTTCGAAAATTCGGCGGGTGCCCCTACGCAGGATCCACTGCGAACATAGTGGCAAATATGCGAGTAATCGCAAAACAGAAACACTATGATGGATGTACTTTAGAAAAATAATTTAAAAAATAATAATAGAGAAAGCTGAGGAAATTATGTGTGGAATTATTGGCTATGTAGGTAATAATAATGCATCAAAAATAATTCTTGACGGCTTGAAAATGTTACAGTATCGCGGATATGATAGTGTCGGTGTAGCTTTTCATGGTGGTCAAAATGTCAATATATATAAGTGTGTTGGTAAAGTTGAAGATTTGGAAAATAGCCTAGGCAATATTCCTTCTTTTACTTGTGGTTTTGGTCATACAAGATGGGCAACGCATGGTAGTGTATCTTATAAGAATGCGCATCCTCATGATTTTGGAAATGTTGTATTAGTTCATAATGGCATCATTGAAAATTACAAAGATTTAATTGAGGAGTTTAATTTAAAAGACATCTTAAAGACAACGTGCGATAGCGAAGTTGCGGCAGCCTTATTAAATTATTATTATGATGGCAATCCGTTTTCTGCAATTAATAAATTAATTAAAAAGATTGAAGGAACTTATAGCTTTGTCATAATGTTTAAAGATATTCCTGATAGTCTTTTTGCATTTAGAAAAGTGTCACCAATTGTTGTATGTAAAAAAGAAAGAGAAGTATTGTTGGCATCTGATTTAATGCCGTTGTCTTTAATGAGTGACAGATATTTTGTTCTACCTGAAGAAAGTATTTTATTTGTTAATAAGAATAAAACAACTTTATATGATTTGAATAATAATGTAATTGAGTCTGAATTAAAGACCATCGATTGGAAGGCTGATCAATTTGATAAAAAAGATTTTCCTTTCTTTATGGAAAAAGAAATTGTTGAACAGCCAGATTGCGTTTATAAAACAATTAATAAAAGAATCGTTGATGGACTAATTAGTTTTAATGGTGATAATTTTGATGAATCAATTCTAAAAGAAATTGATAGTGTAGAAATCATTGCGTGTGGAACATCATATCATGCGGGATTGGTTGGTAAAGCAATGTTTGAAAAACATGCCTTAGTTAAAACTAATGTTTCGTTAGCGTCTGAATTTATTTATGCGCCTAAAGTGTTTTCTAAAAAACCATTATTCATTGGTATCTCACAATCAGGTGAAACAATTGATACGATTGAAGCAATTGAAAGAGTGAAGAATTTAGGCTATCCAACATTAGGCATCATTAATGTAAAAGATTCTTCTTTATCAAGAATTTGTGATTATACATTATATACTGATGCGGGTCCAGAAATTGCAGTCGCTTCAACAAAAGCATATACATGCCAACTTGCGCTATTATATCTATTGGCTTTTTCTTGTGGCTTACAAAGAAAAGTCCTTGATGAGAATAAAGTTAGAAGTCTAATAGATGAATTATTAAAATTACCAGAGCTTATGAAGCAAACCATCGATAAAAGAAATGAATATCACCTATTAACAAAGAATTATCTAAATCATAAAGATTTATTCTTAATTGGTAGAGGGTTAGATTATTTAACACTTTTAGAGGGTGCTTTAAAAATTAAAGAAATAACTTATATACATGCAGAAGCTTATGCTTCTGGCGAACTAAAACATGGGCCAATCGCTTTAATTGAAAACTCAATGCCTGTGCTCGCTTTAATAACACAAGATGATTTAATTTTAAAAGAATCATCAAATATCAAAGAGACAAGAGCGAGAGGTGCTAAAGTTTTAGTTATCATAAAAGAAAATCTATTACCACAATTAAATCAAAACATTGACACAATTGTAATTCCAAACTGTATTGATGATTTTGTCGTGTTTGTGGGTGTAGTAATATTACAAATATTGGCGTACTACATCGCCATCGATAAAGGTTACGATGTTGATAAACCTCGTAATCTAGCTAAAGTAGTAACTGTAGAATAAGGAATAGTTATAGTGTTCACTCATCAAAACAACAATTACGAAAGGTATTAAATTATGAAAGAAACAGTATTTAAAGATTTTGGATCTTTAGTTCTTCTTAAAGAGACCATGAAAGAGCGTCTTCCAAAAGAAGTGTTTGAAGCTTTTGAAATTGCTTGCGCTAAAAAGGGTGAACTAGATAATAAAACAGCTGATGTGATTGCAGAGATGATGAAAGATTGGGCTATTGAAAATGGCTGTACACATTTTTGTCACTGGTTTCAACCACTAACTGGTTCTACAGCAGAAAAACATGATTCTTTTGTGGAAAACAATCATGGTGAACTACTATTAAAATTTTCTGGCAAATCATTAATTAAAGGTGAGCCCGATGCTTCAAGCTTTCCTAATGGTGGGCTTAGAGCGACTTTTGAGGCTAGAGGTTATACATATTGGGATTTAACTTCGCCTGCATTTATTAGAGGTAATACATTATGTATTCCTTCAATATTCATTTCATATAATGGTGAATTCTTAGATAAAAAAGGACCATTATTAAAATCAATTGAATTATTAAATCATAAAGCCAGTGAATTATTACATCTTATTGGCTATAAAGATATTAAAAGTGTTAAGCCTTATGTAGGTCTTGAACAAGAATATTTTTTGATTGACCGTCCATTATATAAGAAAAGATTAGATTTAATTTTAACAGGTAGAACATTATTTGGGCACAGTGCACCAAAGGGACAAGAATTAGATGATCATTATTTTGGTGCAATTCCAACAAGAGTCGCCGCTTTCATGAAAGAAGTGAATGAAGAGTTATGGAAATTAGGTGTCTATGCGAAAACTGAACATAACGAAGTTGCCCCAAGGCAATTTGAATTAGCGGCCACCTTTAATGATGCGAACATCGCAGTCGATCAAAACCAAATGATGATGGATGTATTAAAAAGAGTTGCCTATAAACATAGTTTTGCTTGTTTATTGCACGAAAAGCCTTTCGCGGGTATTAATGGCTCAGGTAAGCATAACAACTATTCACTAATATGCGATGATGGTACTAACTTATTTGCACCAGGTAAGAATCATAATGAACAACTTCGTTTCTTATTATTCATTTCTTGTTTTGTGAAAGCAGTTGATACATACCCTGAATTATTAAGAATGTCAGTTGCCACTCCCGGCAATGAACATCGTCTAGGTGCTAATGAAGCTCCTCCAGCAATCATCTCTATTTATCTAGGTGAATATTTAGAAAAAATAATTGATGATTTTATTAAAGGTAAAGATGCTTGTGAATTAGAAAATATTCATGATTATAATATCCAAGGCTTTAAATCTTTACCTAGCGATAATTCAGATCGCAATAGAACTTCTCCTGTTGCCTTTACTGGTAATAAATTTGAATTTAGAATGTTGGGATCATCATGTTCAGCAGCACTGCCAAACATTGTATTAAACACTATCATCGCTAAATCAATAGATGAAACGATTGGATTGTTGAAAGATGTTAAAGAAGATGAAATAGGAGAAAAGTTAATTGAAACTATCAAAAATAATTTTTTAAATCATCAAAAAGTAATCTTCTCTGGTGATGGATATAGTGAAGATTGGGTTAATCTCGCAAGTAAAAGAGGCTTACCAAATATTATTTCAACAGTAGATGCAATCAGTCATTATGATGATAAGAAAAATGCAGAATTATTAGAAGATTATGGTATCTTTACTGAAAGTGAATTAAAAGCACGTAAGAAAATTTTAATGGAACAATATACAAATACAATCGCTGTCGAAGTTAAAACATTATTAAATATGACTAAACGTGAAGTATTGCCATCTATCGCAAAAGAAATATCAACATATATAAATAGTAATAGTTATATGATGAAAGAACATTATGAAAAATTATGTTCACTATATGATTCTATTTCAATTAAAGTTGATGAATTAGAAGAAACATATCAAAATATCTTAAAAGAAAAAGATGAATATGAATTAGCTAAGATGATGGGTAGTATATGCCGCAAAGCAATGGAAGAAATCAGAAAAGATGTTGATTCATATGAAGCAATATCTTCTAAAGAAATATTTAAAGTTCCATCATATTCTGAAATTTTATTCTAGGGGGAATAATATGAAATATATATTTGTGACTGGCGGCGTTGTCTCTGGCTTAGGCAAAGGCATGATAGCTGCTTCTTTAGGTAGATTATTAAAGGAATGTAATTTAAGAGTTTCCTTACAAAAATTAGATCCATATATAAATATTGATCCAGGAACGATGTCTCCATATCAACATGGTGAAGTTTTTGTGACCGAAGATGGTGCAGAAACGGATTTAGATCTAGGCCATTATGAAAGATTCGTCAATACTAGATTAAACAAATATTCAAATCTTACATCAGGAAAAGTATATTGGAATGTTTTGAATAAAGAAAGAAAAGGAGATTATTTAGGAGAAACAGTTCAAATAATTCCGCATATAACTAATGAGATAAAATCTTATATTAAATCAGCTTATGAAAAAAGTAGAGCTGATGTGATTATTACAGAAATCGGTGGCACTGTCGGCGACATCGAATCACAGCCTTTCTTTGAAGCAATAAGGCAAATAAGACTAGAAAACAATCGTGAAGATACATTGTTTGTGCATGTATCTTTAGTGCCATGCATCTCAGGTTCTGATGAATATAAATCAAAGCCAACACAACACTCTGTTAAATTACTTCAAGAATTAGGAATTAACCCTGATGTCTTAGTTGGTAGATGTGATGGTCATTTACCAAATAGTATCAAAAAGAAAATTTCTTTATTCTGTAATGTAAAAGAAGAATGTGTTATTGAAAGCCCTACGGTTAAAAACCTTTATGAACTTCCACTAGTATTAGAAGCACAAAACTTATCTAAAATTGTGTTAGAAAGATTAAATCTTCCTATTGTCGTGCCAGATTTAGCATTTTGGAAAGAAATGGTTTATAAACAGGATAATCCGACTAAGTCGTGCAAAATTGCGCTTGTAGGAAAATATGTAGAGTTGCACGATGCTTATTTAAGCGTCATAGAAGCACTAAGACATGGTGCATACGGAAACGATAGCTCTTTAACTATAAAATGGATTGAAGCTGAACAAATAAATAAGACAAATATTGAGAATATGTTAAGTGATGTAGATGGAATAATTGTCCCTGGAGGTTTCGGCAACAGAGGAGTTGAAGGCATGATACTTTCCTGTGAATATGCGAGAACAAAAAAACTTCCATATCTAGGTTTATGTTTAGGTATGCAAGTGGCAGGAATTGAGTTCGCAAGAAATGTCTTAGGCTATAAAGATGCTAATAGCAAGGAATTTAACGAAGCAACAACACACAATATATTTGATCTTCTGCCTGGTCAAAATCAAGAAAAAAATCTTGGTGGAACATTGAGGCTTGGTGCCTATGACTGTAAAATTGAAAAAGGAAGTAAATTAGAAAATATTTATAGAACTAATTTAATTCAAGAAAGACATCGTCATCGTTATGAATTCCAAAACGAATATCGTGAAGAATTTAAAAAACATGGTGCAATATTCTCAGGTGTGTCGCCAGATAATTATTATGTTGAAGCATTCGAAATAAAAGACCATCCATTCTTTATTGGGGTTCAATATCATCCTGAATTTAAATCTCGTCCAAACAAGCCTCATCCTTTGTTTGTTTCCTTCATTGAAAGTTCTTTAAACTACAAGAGCAAATACATTGATAATTTTAAGAATTAAAGATAATATTTTTTAAAAAAGGAGAAAAAGCATGAACGTTTATGATTTTACCGTTTTAACTCGCAAGGGTGAAGAAGTGTCTTTAAAAGATTATGAAGGCAAGGTTTTATTAATTGTTAATACTGCTACAGGATGTGGTTTTACTCCACAATATAAAGAACTACAAGAAATCTATGATCGCTATAAAGATCAAGGTTTTGAAATTTTAGATTTCCCATGCAATCAATTTGGTAACCAAGCTCCTGGTGACAACGAAGAAATTCATGCCTTTTGCACAGGACGTTTTGGAATCACATTCCCACAATTTGGCAAGATTGATGTCAATGGCGAAAACGCTATCCCATTATACAAATGGCTAACAGAAAACACTAAATTTGAAGGTTTTAGTGGTCCAGCAGGCTTAATGTTAAGTGGCGTTGTAAAAGCGATGGATAAAGATTATAAAAACAACGGAAACATTAAATGGAACTTTACAAAATTCTTAATTGATAGAAAAGGCGAAATTGTTGGTAGATTTGAGCCAACAGATATAAAGTCATTGGAAAGTCATATAAAGGAATGTCTATAGAAAATATTTAGACAAAATAAAAGTCTTGAGATTATTAGCCTCTCAAGACTTTTTTAATTAATTATTGATTAATTATAATTAAAAGTATTTCTTAAATCTTTCAACTAAAATTGGAATTAATACTAATTGAATAATGATGCCTGGTAATGCAGTAACGAATGATGAAGTCAACCATACTTGAAGGCTATAAGCGCCAGCTCTAAATATCAAGGCATTTAAAACGCCAGCAACAATTCTTCCGCATAACATTGCGATTATTAATTCTAAATAAATATAGCCAATATTCTTATTCTTAAAGATTATTGCCATAACGCCAGCTATGCATCCATAAACAATTAATTCAATTAACATACCTGGAAATATGGCAGCAGGTGGCATGCCAAATATAAAATGTGACAACAAACAAGCAATAGCACCACATGCAGCACCATAGAATGGACCACATAATAATCCACAAAACAAAACAGGAATATGCATTGGTAAAAATATTGATCCAGCATTAGGAATCATGTGAAATGCTTGCGGTAAAACAACACCTACAGCAGCAAACAAAGCCGCAAAAACAATTTTTCTAGTATTAGTCATATTCTCCTCCTAAATTAAAAGCCCAAAAGGCTTTTGAACCTTCGGGCTCATTAACTTAAAGTTGAAACAGCTTCGTGCTGATAATAAAATGTTATTATAAAAAAGATATTTAGTAAAGGATAAAGATATGAAAATTGTCGTAATTGATGGACAAGGCGGCAAAATTGGTGCTTGCCTTGTGAATAAAATTTTAGAGAAGAAACCTGATTTAGATATTTATGCGATCGGGACAAATTCAATGGCAACAGCAGCAATGATAAAAGCGGGAGCTAGGTATTCAGCAACAGGTGAAAATCCTGTTATTGTCAATTCAAAAGACGCAGATATTATTATAGGCCCTATCGGTATCATTAATGTTGATGCTTATTTAGGAGAAATAAATTCATCTATGGTTTTAGCCATAACTGCTAGTAAGGCAAGAAAAATACTAATTCCTTATAGTAAGTGTAATGTTTTTGTGGTAGGTGTTGAACAATTAAGTATGGATGAATTATTGAATGAAGCTGTAAAAGAATTATTAAAGTGTTTGAAAGATGAATAAAATGAAAACAATAAGAAAAGCTTTATGTATATTGTTAATATTTGTCATAACTGCTTGTGCACAAAAAGAAAAAGAAGTAATAGATGTTTATAGCAGATATGAAAATATTGAAGAATATTCTAATTATTTAGAAAAAGTTAACGATGACAATTTATTAACCTATATCTTTACTGAAGGTGATAATGGCCTTTACTATTTATATTTAGAAAACAATAATAAATATTTTTCAAGAACATACTTAAATGTTTATCTTGATGAAGATGGAAAAAATGAGGCTTATATTTCAGATAGAAATTATTTAATAAGACCAAACGATTATCTAAATGTCATTGAATTATATTTAGATTCTGAGCCTTCATATTACGCATTAGATCAATCTGAAAACTTTAAATTAAAATATGAAGAAAAACTAAATTATGATTTCTTTTATGAAGATTATTTAGATAAAGGCGCAATTTGTATATTATATGATGGTAAATTAAATGATGATGTTGCATTAAGAATATTAAAAAAAGAATATGTAATTGGTGTATTAACTGATTATTTCTTTAATAATATCTTTATTTTTGAAAAAACAGATGACAATGAATTTCCAGAAATAGTTGATTCCTTGTATCAAGGCTATTTAGATTTTGAAAATAAAAAAATTCAATTATATAAAAATAATGAATTAATAATAGAAGATATCATGAAATAAAGAAGAGGTTGCCCTCTTCTTTATTATTCGTTATTTTCTTTAGTTTCAACTTCTTCACTTATTTCTTCTTTTTCCATTATTGTAACAGCAGAAACATAAGTGTTTTCTTCTGGCTTAATTAATCTTACACCTTGTGTAGCTCTACCTAATGTTGAAACATTTTCCAGATTAATTCTGATAATGACACCATCATTTCTCATAATTAGCGCATCTTCATCGCCATTAACGGCTTTTAAAGAAACAAGTTCGCCATTCTTTTCATTGATGTTGATAGTCTTAACACCTTTAGCGCCTTTAGCAGTCATACGATATTCATCGATATTTGTTTTCTTACCATATCCTTTTTTAGATACAACAAGAATCATCTTTCCTTCTTTTGATGTACATGCGCCAATTACACTTGAACCATCTAAATTCATTCCTCGAACACCTGATGCGCTACGGCCCATAGATCTGACGCCTCTTTCATCAAATCTTACAGCTTTACCGTTTGCTGCACCAATAATAATTTCTTCTTCACCATGTGTTGGTTTAACTGCTACAAGTTCATCACCCTCTTTTAATGTGATAGCTATCTTACCTGTTTGTCTAATTGATTCAAATTCTTTAGCTTCAACACGTTTACATAAACCATTCTTAGTGACAAAGAATAAATATCCTTTGACTTCCATTTCTTTATCAATTGGTACAAGAGCTTTAATCTTTTCACCTTTTTCAATATTAATAATATTGATCGCTGGAACGCCTTTAGCATTTCTTCCAGCTTCTGGAACTTTAAAGCCTTTGATGCGATATACTTTTCCTTTGTCAGTGAATAATAATAAGAAGTCGTGAGTTGACATTGTAACATTTTGATCAATAATATCATCTTCATTTAATGTCATTCCTTTAATACCACGTCCACCTCTGTTTTGTGTACGATATGTATTGACTGGAAGTCTCTTCATATATCCGTTAGAAGATAATGAGATGATGATGTTTTCTTCTTTAATTAAATCTTCATCTTCAACATCAATTTCACCATCAATTATTTCTGTGCGTCGCTTATCACCATATTTGGTTTTAATGATAGTTAGTTCATCTTTGATAATTTGTAGAACTCTTGAATGGTTAGCTAAAATATCTCTTAAATCATCTATTTCAGCATACAATTCATTTAATTCTTCAACAATCTTATCGTAAGATAGTCCTGTTAATCTTCTTAATTGCATATCAAGAATAGCTTTTCCTTGAATATCATCAATGCCAAACTCATTATTCATATTTAATAATGCTTCGCTATCATCTCTTGAATGTCTAATTATTTCAATTATGCGATCAATATTATCAAGAGCTTTCTTTAAACCTTCTAAGATATGAGCTCTTTTTAAATCTTCATCAAGATCAAATTGGCTTCTTCTTTTAATTACATTAATTTGATGATCAATATAATTTAGAATGATGTCTTTTAGTGATAATAACATTGGCTTATTATCAACTAAAACATTATTATTTACATTAAATGAAGATTGTACAGGTGTCAATTTATATAATTGGTTTAATACTAATTCTGGTTGAACATCTTTCTTTAATTCAATTTCGACTTGAACACCATTACGATTATTTGATAGATCACGCATGTTAGAAATACCTTCAATGATCTTGTTTTTTGCAAGTTCATGAATCTTGTCATACATTGTCTGTTTATTTAATGCGTATGGTATTTCTCTAATAATTAGTTTTTTGCGTCCTTGTGACATGTTTTCGATATCAATCTTGGCACGCATAATAATTGATCCTTTTCCTGTTTCATAGGCTTGTCTAATACCTGACCTACCTACTATATATGCACCAGTTGGAAAATCTGGTCCTGGTATTATTTCCATTAATTCAGGAGTTGTGATATCAGGGTTGTCCATTACAGCAATAATACCATCAATAACTTCACCCAAATTATGTGTTGGCATATTTGTTGCCATGCCTACTGCGATACCCATCGATCCATTAACTAATAAATTTGGGAATTTAGATGGAAGCACTACTGGTTCTTTATGTCTTGCATCATAATTATCTTTCCAATCAATTGTTTCTTTTTTAATATCTTGAACAAGCTCTAAAGATATTTTAGACATACGTGCTTCAGTATAACGCATAGCTGCAGCATCATTACCATTTAAGTTACCAAAGTTCCCATGTCCATCAACAAGTGGATAGCGATATGAGAAATTTTGGGCCATACGGACCATTGTTTCATAAATTGCTGAATCGCCATGTGGGTGATATTTACCCATTACTTCACCGACAATATTTGCTGATTTTACATGTGGTTTATCTGGTGTAAATCCTGCATCGTACATTCCCCAAATAACGCGGCGATGAACAGGTTTCATTCCATCTCTTACATCTGGTAAAGCTCTATCAATGATAACTGACATTGAATAACTTAAGAAATCTTCTCTCATTTCTGATGAGATATTGACTTCTTTCATATTACCGTGATTAAAAAATCGATTATCTAATTCTTGCATAGGGCCTCCTTAAATATCCAAGTTCTTTGCAAAATGAGCATTCTCAATAATGAAGTTTTTCCTTGGTTCTACTTCATCGCCCATCAACATTGAAAATACGCTATCTGCATCTATAGCATCTTCTATTGTGACACGTTTTAAAGTTCTTCTTTCTGGGTCTAAAGTTGTTTCCCATAATTGGTCAGCATCCATTTCACCAAGACCTTTATATCTTTGAATATCATATTTTTCATCGCCAAAATCTCTTTTAGCTAATTCTAATTCTTCATCTGTATAACAATATCTAAGTGTCTTTTGTCCTTTATATAATTTATATAGAGGTGGCATTGCAAGATATACATATCCTTCTTCAATTAGTGGTTTAAAGAAACGATATAGGAATGTAAGCATTAATGTTGAAATATGTTGGCCATCGACATCGGCATCGGTCATGATTACAATTTTGTGATATCTTAATTTCTCAATATCGATTTCATCACCAAAGCCACAACCAAATGCTTGTATCATCATCTTTATTTCAGCATTGTCAAATATTTTATGGATTCTAGCTTTTTCAACATTTAAGATTTTTCCTCTTAATGGAAGTACAGCTTGGAAATTAGAATCTCTTCCGTCTTCTGCACTACCACCAGCAGAATTACCTTCGACAATATAGATTTCGCAAATTGATGCATCTCTACTTGCACAATCTTTTAATTTTGTTGGAAAATTTGAACCTCCAAAATCATCTTTCCTTCTTACGGATTCTCTTGCTTTTTGTGCAGCTAATCTTGCTTCTTGAGCGTTTTTCGCATTATCAACAATAATCTTAGCTACATCAGGATTTTCTAAGAAATATCGTTTTAAATAATCACCAAATACACTATTAACAACCGTCTTAACTTCTGAATTTCCTAATTTACCTTTAGTTTGTCCTTCATATTGAGGATCAGGATGTTTAACCGAAACAATAGCCGTTAATCCTTCTTTAATATCATCATAAGAAAATTCAGGTTCTTCAGGTTTGATAACTTTAATATTTTTTGCGTATTGAGAAACAATTCTTCTTAATGTGTTTCTAAATCCATCAAGATGCATACCACCTTCTGGAGTAAAGATATTATTACAAAATGAATATACTTTTTCGGTATAAGAAGTGTTATATTGCAATGCTATTTCAACTGCAATATTTGTACTGTTATCTGAACCATCACAATATAATATATCTTCAAATGCTGGCCTTTCAGTTTCATCTAAGAAAGATACATATTCTTTAATTCCACCTTCATAACAGAAAGTTGTAGTTCCTTTATGTTCATCTTCTTTTAACCAATTAAAAGTAAATCTAATTCCTTTATTTAAAAAGGCCATTTGTCTAATACGATCAAATAAAGTCTTGTATTTATATACAGTTCCTTCTTTAAAAATTAAATCATCAGCTTTAAAACTAACTAAAGAACCTCTTTCAGAAAGATCACAAGTTCCAATCTCTTTTAGATGTTGTTCAACTTGACCACCATCTTTAAACCTTGCGAAATATATTTTTCCATCACGATAGACTTTTACTTCTAGCCATTTTGATAATGCATTAACTACACTAGCACCTACACCATGTAGTCCACCAGCTACTTTATAAGCACCACCACCAAATTTTCCACCAGCGTGTAATACAGTAAAGATTGTTTCAACTGTTGATATGCCTGTCTTTTTATGCTTTTCAATTGGCATGCCTCGTCCATCATCTTTTACAGAAACAACATCATTCTCATCTACTGTTATTTCAATATGTGTTGCATAACCAGCTAAAGCTTCATCAACTGAATTATCGACAATTTCCCATACAAGATGGTGTAGACCAGCTTCTGATGTTGTGCCAATATACATACCAGGTCTTTTTCTTACTGCTTCGAGTCCTTCTAAAACTTGAATATCTTCAGAAGTATAATTATCATGATTAATTTTAGTTTCGGCCATAATCTTCCTCCTTAAGTTCTAATAAGTTATATTCATTTTCAATATCAATTCCTAATAAATCTGTTCCAGTAATTATTGTTTGAGTACCTTTATTTATTATTTGTAATAATCTTTTACGATTATTAACATCTAATTCTGATAAGATATCATCTAACAACAATATAGGAATCTGTTTAGATTTATAGATAATATATTCCATAATCGCTAATTTAAAGGCAATTAATATCATTCTCGTCTGGCCTTGTGATGCGATTGTGCTTATTTCATAATCATCAATCATAAATTCATAATCATCGTGGTGTGGTCCAAAGCTTGAATAATGATAATAATAATCTTTTTCTTTATATTTATTTATCATCTTTTCAATATCTTCTTTTTCACAACATTTATGATAATTAACTTTTATTTGATTATTATTACCGGATATTTTTTGATAATAGTCACTTATTTTTAAATTAATAATATTTATAAATTCTTCTCTTCCTTCTAATATTTTTTTAATATTAGGAATCATATTTTCATTAATTATGTCTAAATAAGTCGTGTCAATATTATTTTCTTTTAATAAATGATTTTTATCTTTTAATAAATTATTATATTTTAGTATGGCATCCAAATATATTTCAGATACCTTACCTATTTCTAAATCCAAGATTCTTCTTCTTTCTTTAGGACTTTGATTAAATAATTCTAAATCAGATGGTTTAAATAATATACAATTGAGTTTTCCAATAAATTCCGATGTTTTCTTAACAGGATTATTATTAATATAAAGATGTTTTCCGTTTTTATTAACTACGGCTTTATATTCATTTTTATCACTTTCACATATTATTCTTAAATATTCTTCATCTTTTTTTATAAGATCTTTATCATTTAATGTTCTGAAAGATTTAGTATTTGAAATAAAAACTAAACTTTCAAGAATATTAGTTTTCCCAATGCCATTTTTTCCAATAATTACATTTAAGTTAGGGCTAAAATAGAACTCTGAATTTGTATAATTGCGATAATTGTTTAGTTTTAGTCGCTTAACTAGCATATTTGATACTGTTTGTCTAATATTTCAACTATATCGCCCTTATATAGTTTTCTTCCTTTACGATTGTCTTTTTCTCCATTTATTAAAATTTCATTGTTTTCTAAAAAAATTTTAGCTTCACCACCGCTAAAAACTAGATCAATGAATTTTAAAAACTGGCTTAATTTTATATATTCACTTTCAATATATATTTTTTCCATATTCATAATAATTATATCATTATTAAGCCTATTTTTAATTAAATAAAAACTCGTATATATATAAATAAAAAATAAAAAACCCAAAATTTTGGGCTTTTTTCGCTTTTAAATAAATTTTTAACTAATTTTTATTTATAAGTTCTGACTGGAGAGATGATTTGAATTAATGAATCATCATTTTCATTTTTAACTATAAAAGGTTTTAAATTGCCAGAAAAAGTCAAACATGTCTCTTCACAATCTAACGCTTTTACGGCATCAATTAAATATTTTCCACTACAAGATACTTCAATTGGTTCACCTTCAAAAGAGATTATTGGCAATTTTTCAAAAGATGAAGAAATCTGGTCATTTGAAGTAATTAAAATAGAATCATTATTAATATCCATCTTTATAATGTTTTTACCTTCTGATTTAATAAAAGAAGTTCTATCAATCGCATTTAATAATTCTTTAGAATTAATTAATACTTTTTGTGTATATGTATTAGATATTAATTTTGATGCATCTGGGAAAACATCATCTATTAGTCTTGTTTGGATGTTAATATTACTGAATGAAAAATCAACTTTTTGATTATCAAATGTAATAGTAATATTTTGAGCTAATGAAACACTATGAGTGATATCACCTAAATATTTAGCAGGAATTGTAAAATTAAAATTCAATTCTTTATATTCATCAGCTAATTGAATCTTTTTAAAAGCTAAACGATAAGAATCACTAGCTTTAACTTCTAATATTCCATTTTCAGCTTTAAAATTTACACCAGTTAAAGCAACTTTAATACCACTTTGTGAACAAGCAAATATTGTTTGATTAACAATATTAAAGAATTCCGCACCACTTAATACAAATTTATTAGTAGCAGATTCAATATCGTTAAAGGCGATTGTTGGATAATCATTTCCAGACATTCCATTAATTTTATATTCTGAATTAATTCCAAAAATCTTAATGTAATCACCATCTAATGTTTCAAAATTAATAATATCACCATCAGTTTTTCTAACGATTTCTAAGATATATTTAGAATCAATAACAATCTCACCTTCTTGTTCAACTGTTAAAATTTCTTTTTCTTTATTATCTAAAACAATTAAAATTGAAATATTTGAATCAGAAGATATTAAATTAATATGATCATTTTTAATTTCAAATTTTATGCCACTTAAAGTTGGTAAAGGTGTTGTTGAAGAAACAGCTTTGCTTGAAATATTTAATGCATCTAACAATTCTTTTTTATTTATTTTGAAATTCATATGGTCTCCTTTATTATAAATATTTAAATATTATTATTATAAGGGTGTTGATAAATGTTGATAAGTTAATAAAACCCTTTATTTATAATCTTATTTTAACATTTTTAGTCTTGATAAATAGTGAATAAATGTGGATTAAATCATTCTAGATTTAATGTCATTTAATGCTTTTTGATAATTACCATCTTTTTTAATTAAGTCTTCCACTTTCTCACAAGCATTTATTACAGTGGAATGATCTCTTTTTCCAAATTCATTGCCTATTTCTTTATATGGGGCATCCAATAATGTCCTACATAAATACATAGCGATATGTCGAGGAATGGCTATATTTTTTGTTCTAGTTGCGGAAATAATTTGTTTAACACTTAAATTATAATAATCAGCTACAACCCTCTTAATTTTAGAAATATCTAATTCATTCTTATTATCGACAGATTGGTTTTTAAATGCCTCATATGCAATTTTTAAACTTATATGATCTTCGTTATCATTATTAAAATTAATGAAATAGAAATATAAACGATTTACTGCACCTTCTAATTCACGCACATCTTTTGTGAAGATATTTGCAATATATGCATATACATCTTCATCTATCTTATCAATATTTCTTTCTAATAATTTGCGTTTTAAAATTTCAATTCTTGTCTCAAATTCAGGAGATTCGATATTAACATTCAAACCACGATTAAAACGTGAAATAATTCTTTCTTCTAAATCGTTTATTTCATCAGGAGAACGATCTGAAGTAATACAAACTTGTTTTTTATTGTTTGTTAAATTGTTGAAAATTGTAAAGAATACTTCTTGTGTTTTAGGTTTACCAGCAATAAATTGTATATCATCTACTAATAAAACATCTAAAGAATAAAAACTATCATAAAAATCATCAAGATTATTACTCTTAATTGATTTTGTTAAAGCATCAATAAAGCCAACGCCATTAATAAAACCGACCTTTTTATTTGGAAAAGCACTTATAACATAATTACCAATGGCATTTAATAAGTGTGTTTTACCTATACCAGAATTACCATAAATAAATAATGGATTATAAAAACTTCCTGGTGTAGTTGCACAGGTAATAGCTGCAGCATGAGCTTGAGAATTAGACTTTCCTATAACAAAAGTATCAAATCTTTGTTCTTTATCAATTTTCAAATTGAAATAGTCATTTTGTATATTTATAGAGCTTGATTTTTGTGTTTGTTCCATCGTCAATTTTAATGGAATATGTTGTTCTAAACATTCTTCCAAACATGTTTCAATTAATTTCTCATTTTGAGTCATTATTATATGATGCATATAATCTGGAACAAATACTTCAGCACCAATTTCGCTTATATTTATTAATTTAGATCCTTTAATATACAAATTAAAAACATCTTCACTAATTTGTCCACTTTCATGGATTTTATCTAATACTCTATTCCATAAATCGTTATAATAAAAATCTATTTGAGACATGATAATCACCTAATGTAAAAACTATTATAATTAAGAGTTTTCCACATTTCAATAATAAATTTTAAAAAGTTTTCAACATCCACACTTAATAAAAAACAGAAATTAAATAAATAAAGCATTTTAATAAGTTTTCCACACTTATCCACATCTTTTTATTGTGGATAAATTGTGTATAAAATGTATAAAAAGTTATCAACAGTTGAAAGATGATAATAAATAGTCTTGTCAACAATAAAATTAACATCACTATAATAAAATTATCCTTTATTTATCGAATATAAATAACTTTTCCACATTTAAACAATATGTTGAAAAGTCTAAAATGTGGATGTGGATAACTATAAAATGTTTATAAAGAAGTATTTTCTTAATATTTAAAGTTGATTATATTTATTAACAAAACACAAAATAATAAATTTTTACTTAAAAAGTGTCTTTCTATATAATAATAATATGGAAAAATGTGAAAAAGTGGTCCTTACAAACATATGTATGGTTTATAAAGGGAATAAGGTTTTAGTCCAAGAAAGAACAAAAAAAGATTGGCCTGGTTTAACATTTCCTGGAGGTCATGTTGAAAAAGGTGAAAACTTTCATGATGCAGTAGTTAGAGAAGTTAAAGAAGAAACAGGATTAGAACTAAAAAATCCCATATTATGTGGAATAGAAGAATTTAAACAATTAAACAAAGAAGATCGTCATATTATTTTGTATTATAAGTGTAATAAGTTTAAAGGACGCCTTAAATCTTCTAAAGAAGGTAAAGTCTTCTGGATAGAAAGAAAAGATTTATTAAAAGCTAATTTATCATTAGATTTAGACAGAATGATTAAAATTATGGAAAGTGATAAATTAAGTGAATTAATATATTATAAAGAAAATGGCGAATATAAATCAGTAATAAAATAGGGGAATAATATGTATACAACAAAAGAATTATTAGATTTAGATCATACTCTCGCAAAAGAGTATTTAGAAAAATTTGAATATCCTTGGGAAAGCTTTAAAGGTATAAGTGACTTAATTATTGAAATTGGCAAAAAGCTTAATAAAGAAGAATATGATGAAGTTAGTGAAAATGTATGGGTAGCTAAAAGTGCCAAAGTTTTTTCATCAGCATATTTAGGAAGCCCATGTATCATTGGCCCTGAAACAGAAGTTAGACATTGTGCATTTATTAGGGGAAGTGCTTTAGTTGGAAAAAACTGCGTAGTTGGTAATTCTGTTGAACTAAAGAATGTTATTCTTTTTGACAATGTTCAAGTTCCTCACTACAACTATGTAGGAGATTCAATACTTGGATATAAATCGCATATGGGAGCTGGCTCAATCACTTCAAATGTTAAATCAGACAAGACATTAGTTGTTGTTAAAAATGAAGAAGAAAAAATAGAGACAGGTCTAAAGAAATTTGGTGCTGTGCTTGGAGATCATGTGGAAGTTGGATGTAATTCAGTATTAAACCCAGGAACAGTGATAGGTAGAAATACAAATATTTATCCTTTGTCTAGAGTTAGGGGTGTCGTGCCTGCTAATAGCATTTATAAAGACACAAATAATATTGTAGATAAAAATGATTAAAGGAATTATTTTTGATTTAGATGGAACTTTGTTAAATACCATTGATGATTTAAACAACAGTATCAATGATACTTTTAAATATTATGGTTTAAAGAAAAGAAACACCACCAAGGAAACAATGTCCCAAGTAGGGCACGGGATGAAGAATTTTATTGAAAAATGTTTCCCGGGCAAAGATGAAGAATATATATTAAAGGCTTTAAATGTATTTTTAGATGCCTATAGTAAGCAATATACAAAATGTACAAAACCTTATGAAGGCATAAATGAATTAATTGATTTTTTAATTCAAAATGAATATAAAGTAGGTGTTAATTCTAATAAAAATCATGAATATACAAAGCATTTAATAGAAATGCATTTTCCTAATATAGATATTAACTTTGTAACAGGTATTAAAGAAGGCGACAAAATTAAACCTGATCCTAGTAATGTAAACAAAGTTATTAAAAAGATGGGATTGAATAATAAAGAAGTATTATATGTAGGTGATAGTCCAACCGATTTAAAGACAGCAGCTAACGCTAATTTAAAATTTATCGCTGTATCTTGGGGCTATCGAAGTAAAGAAATACTCATTAATAATGGAGCTCGAATTATAATTGATGAGCCAAAACAAATAATAGAATATATTAGTCAAAAATAAAGACAAAAGCAGAATTATGCTTTAAAATAATTCCATATGAATAGTCGTTTATGGGAAATATTTTTAAATTCTTTTTCTAGAATACTTTTACCTGGTTTACTAGTAACCATTCCTTTAACATTATTAGCATTCTTTTTAGCGATGGTTATTGCGGTAATCGTAGCGATTATTCGTTTCGCAAATATAAAAATCTTAAAAGATATTTGTCGTTTTTATGTTTGGATAATTAGAGGAACACCATTACTAGTACAATTATTTTTTGCCTATTATGGTCTTCCAATTTTAGGAATAACATGGAAAAGTCCATTTATATGTGCTGTAATTGTTTTTGCGTTAAATGAAGGAGCATATGCTTCAGAAACAATTAGAGGATCATTAAATTCCGTTCCTGAAGGACAAATTGAAGCTGGATACTGTGTGGGTATGTCTTATTTACAAATTATGTGGCGTATTGTTTTACCACAAGCACTTAGAGCTGCTTTTCCATCATTAATGAATGGTTTGATAGGCATGGTTAAAGATACATCGCTTGCATCTAATATCACAGTAACCGAAATGTTCTTTAACACAAGAACAATCGTTACAACAACATATGAGCCACTACTTTTATATACAGAAGTAGCATTAATATATTTATTATTTTCAACAGTTTTAAGCAAGGTACAATCAATTGTTGAAAAGAAATTAAATGCACAGGTAGGTAAATAATGATTGAATTAAAAAACTTAAAAAAGAAATTTAATAGCAATTATGTGTTGAATGACATATCTTTTAAAGTTGAAAAAGGTGACATCATTTCAATCATTGGGCCATCAGGTTGTGGGAAAACAACATTGTTAAGGTGTATGAATTTTTTAAACACAAGTGACGAAGGATATTTAACATTTGATGATGAAACATATGACATGGCTAACATTAATAAAAAAGAAATAAATAATATTAGAAAAAAGACAGCCTTTGTTTTTCAAAACTATAATTTATTTTTAAATAAAACAGCATTAGAGAATGTAATTGAAGGACTAATAATCGCAAGAAAAATAGCTAAAAATGAAGCCATTAAAATAGGCGAAGAGATGCTAGAAAAAGTAGGTATGTTAGAAAGAAAAGACCACTATCCTTCGCAATTATCTGGCGGTCAACAACAAAGAGTCGCAATTGCCAGAGCGTTAGCTTTAAATCCTGAAATTATTTATTTTGATGAACCAACTTCAGCTTTAGATCCTGAATTAATAGGCGAAGTATTAGAAGTAATTAAACAGTTAGCTTTAGAAAAAAGAACAATGATTATTGTTTCACATGAAATGCGTTTTGTAAGAAGCATTTCCACGAAGGTTATATTTATGGAAGGTGGCCACATTGTAGAGGAAGGCACTCCAAAAGATATATTTGAAAACCCTAAAGAAGAAAGGACAAAAGAATTTTTAGATTCATATAGGAGGGAATTATGAAAAAATTATTAGTAGTATTATTAGCAGTATTAATGCTATGTGCTTGTTCAAAGACAAAAGAATATTCATCACACTTGGAAAAAGTACAAAGCGAAGGTAAGGTTGTAATCGCAACAGAAGGTATGTGGGAACCGTGGACATATGTTGATGGAAACGGCAATCTAACTGGCTATGATGTAGAGCTTGGTAGAGCTATTGCTGAAAAATTAGGCGTAGAAGCTGAATTTGTAACTGGCGATTTCACAGGTTTTTTAAGCGGATTAGATAATGGCCAATATGATTTAGTAATAAATGGTATTGATGTAACAGAAGAAAGACAAGCAAAATATGATTTCTCTAATACATACGCCTATGCATCTAGCTATCTAATTGTAAAAGGTGATAATGAAGACATTAAATCATTAGAAGATTTAAATGGTAAGAAGTTAACAAATTCACCAGGATCATCATATGCGTTGTTAGGCGAGCAATATGGTGCAAGCAATGTTGGTGGTGATACATTCGCTGACACAATCAACAACTTAGTTAATGGCTATGCTGATGCATCAATAAATTCTGCAGATACGTATGGTTTATATATTAAGGAACATCCAGATGCCGATGTAAAAGTTGTTATGACAATAGATCCACTTGATGTAGCTATTCCGTTTGTGAAAGGCGAATATAACAAAGAATTCTTAGATGCAGTTAATAGTGTTATTGATGAATTAAAAGCATCAGGCGAACTAAGTTCATTATCAATTAAATTCTTTGGAACAGATATTACGGTTAAATAGAAGATATGATTAAAACAACATTGAAGATTGATGGAATGATGTGTAATATGTGTGAAGCACATATTAATGATGCAATCAGAAATAAATTTCAAATCAAGAAAGTTTCTTCATCTCATAAAAAAGGTGAGACACTAATTCTTAGTGAAAATGAAATTCCTAAAGAAGAATTAGAAGAAGTAATTAAAGAAACTGGTTATGAACTTAAATCAATAACAAACGAAACTTACAAAAAGACATTATTTGGATTCTAAAATAAAAAAACAAGTTCTAATTGTGATATACGGCGATTTAAATAAACATGGGGTTTAAGTTAAAAAAGAAGAATATAGCTGAATGAGGTTATTCCCATTCAGCTTTTTTCTTTGGAAAGATTCTTTTTACCTTATTTGGTAATTTATCTATTGAATATGATTCATAATAGTTTTCACAATACATAGCTCTATTTCTAAATCTTTCAAAATTAGAATAACCGTTTGCGAGTTTTAACATTTTCTTAATATAAGAATTCTTTCCCTCTATCTTACCATTATGCTTAATATATGGAATAAATGAATTGACAATATATTCTTTCCAATTATCTAATGTAGATCACATTTTATTAAGATTAAATAATAATTAAATACAAATGATTTTAAATTTCTTTATATCTTATTCATATAAACTTTTATTAGAAATAATTTACATTTCTGTATTTATAATTTTCTAATGCAATCATAAATAAAAAAACTACAGATATGTAGTTTAAAAACCCCATGAATATTCAAAGGTGTATGGCCACCCCAAGAATATTTAAATAATTATTTTCCATCCAAGTTTTCTTTAGGCTATTTTTTAACAAGCGTTACTTCTGATGGAGCATCTATATGAATAAATTGATGTTCTAAAACTTCGATTTCTGCAATTTGACCAGGATCAATTAATACTACCATTCCATCTTCAAATTCTTCTAAACCTTCTTCGGTTATTTGAATATTATCGCCATAAACATTTACTTGAGTTCTATATTTTCCGTCATTTGTTACATCATATTTACCAACAGGCACATAATAAGCAAATATAGTATCTGGAAATTCAGTTCCCTCATTTAATGTAATTTCTTTACCATATTCACCAATTTCATTTGCATTAAGTTTTATTTCTAATGCGGGCTGAACTTCTTGGGCAGTTTCTGACGAGGCATCATTCGCCTCTTTTTCTTTATCGTTATTACCACCAATAATATTACCTATAACAACCAAGACAATGATTACAATAAATCCTATCTTCAAATACTTTTTGATTTTATCCATAGTTTGAACCTTCTTTCATCAATGATTATATATATATATAATCAAGGTCTTGCATAATCTAGGACTTTAGTCTAGGCATAATTTTAGAACAATCAGAAATTTATAATAAAGCTAGAAACGTAATAATGTATTTAACGAAAAGTTGGCGAAATAAAAAACGATATTTAATAAATTATTAACGAAATATGCTTTTGCATTAAAAAATAATAGAAAGGGTATAAATAATATGGTTGACAATTTTTCAAAAGTTCTTAGATTATGCTATGAGACGACGAAAGATATTTATATAGAAGACAAGCCTATATTTGCTTTATTTATGACTGTGATGGAAAAAAGTAGATCTTTTAAAGAAATAGAATACTTAATATCCAAATTATTACAATATTCAGAATATACAATAGACGACATCGAAATGATGGATATCACTTATGATGAAGAAGTGTTATCTTGCCTTATAAGAAAAGAAAACGAAACTGTAGATGATTATGCTAAAAGAGCAAGAACTAATAGATACGCAAGAAAACTATTATTAACTGAAAGTAATGAAATATGGCATTATTTAGATTTAGTTGAAAGACAAGATGAGGAGGACCAGCACCGTAAACCTATTGTAATTTATAATAAAACAAGGAACCTTAATAAACATACAGATTTATTCAAAGTGAATTATACAATAAGTGGAATATTGAGCGGTCTAGTTTTCTCTTGCAGAGATTATATTAAAGGATTACATAAAGGATTAGATGTAAATATATATGATTATGAAAAGGACAATATCACTATTAATTTTTTTGATCACGATGTCCACAGAGATACAAGAAGCAAATATACGCTAGATCAAAAAATAATAACTGAAATAGAGGATCTAATTTATGACAAGATTATTAAAGAAGGATATACATATGAAGATCCAGAATTTGGATTAAAACAAAGAGAATTTGACTATTGGCCAAGTTATAAAGCTTTAAACTTTGTAAACAGTAAAAACGATAACAGAAGAAATTGTTTCTATAGAATCAGCAATGATTATAATAATACAAAAACGAAAATAGCCAATTATGATGCACCAATAACTAAACAAATATTGGATGTTAAAGACGAAATATTTAATATTTTAATTGAAAATGGTGTCGATGATTTAATAGATGTAAATAATAGATGCAGTTTAGTTAAATAAGAAGAGATGACAACGCCCCAACAGCAATTATTGAATTAATATAGTGAAAAGGAGCTTTTTATATGCTTTTAAAAACTTAAGCGTCCATATAATTATTATGATAAAAGCACATAATATGTGTCTAAAATAGATTGAAAAAGCACATAATTTGTGTTTTAATATAGTAAAGGAAGAATTATGAATAAAAAATATGTAATAGGCAGTTATGTGTTAGGAAAAGATATACATAGAACTAGAAAAAACTTAAATATGACACAACAAGAGTTTGCTGATTTTTTAAATTGTAGCAAAAGGACTATACAAGAGTGGGAAAGAAATAAAAAACCAATTAAAGGAATAATTGTAACGTTACTTGATATTATTCAAAGAAATCCAGATATTGTTGAAAAATTAACGTTAAAACCAAACGATTTAAAAGTTCGTCTTTACTATATGTATGAAAATATTGTTTGTACAGTTATTGATGTTGATGAAATTAGTAGAAAAGTAAAAATTAAGAATTATATTGACAATGCTCTTTTTAGGGCTTTTGGAATTAATAACGAACCAACATTTGAAGAATATGAAGAGTTTTTAGAATCGAGATGTTTTCCTAAAGAAAGAGACAAAATTAAGCTTGAACTAAAGAAATTGAACATTCCTTTTTATGATCCATTTATGATAATAGAAAAAACCGAAGGAAGAATGGCCGAGGATAAATTCTGGATAAAAATAGAAAGGTAAATAATTATGATTGAACTATTTGAAAAAGATAGATTTATAATGGATAGACAATCATCAAAAGGAAATCAATTAAAATTTAAAAAAGATGGTTATTGGTATAAAGTTGATTATCTGGGATACGAAGGTCTTGTAGAATATACGATATCTAAGCTGCTTAAGTATTCAAATTTAGGAGAAGATGAATTTGTAGAATATGAATTAGATCAAATTAGATATAACGATACTATTTTTAATGTGTGTAAAAGCAAAGATTTCACTAATGGTTATAATCTTATTACATTAGAAAGGCTTTTTAAGAATATTTATGGCAATGGTCTTAATCAAATTATTTATTCTATTAATAATCTAGATGAAAGGCTAAAAACTCTTGTTGAGCATGTTGAAAGAGTAACTGGACTTAAAAATTTTGGAATATATATGAACAAAACACTAACGATAGATGCTGTGTTTTTAAATGAGGACAGACACACCCATAATTTAGCCGTATTAACAAACGATAAAGGAGATTTTAAATTAGCGCCAATTTTTGACAACGGAGCAGGGTTATTGTCTGATACAACAATTGAATATCCACTTACAATAGATATATTTAAAAAAATAAATATGGTTAAATCAAAAACAATTTGTGATTCATTTTATGATCAATTAAAAACTTCAGAAAAACTATATGGAAATAATCTGCTCTTTGATTATAGTTATAAAGAAATAAAGGATATTATTGATAAAGCAAATAATTATCCATTAGAAATTAAACAAAGAGTTATTGATATATTATTAGAAACAAGAAGAAAATATAAATATTTATTTAAATAGTTAGAGTTAAATTAAAGTTGAATAACGGTTAATATAATCACTCTTAATAATTTAAATAAATTATTTATACTATTAAAAAAATATGGCTAAAGCTTCTTTATCATCATAAATATATTCAGGCTCTCTGAAATCTAATGTGGAATACATTTTCCAAATTCCACGTTAGATTTTATAGATTTTGTAACTATAAAAGGTCTCCATTATACTGAAATTGTTAAAAGTACAGACAAGGAGACCTCAAATGAATTTTAACACGATATTGTATAGACTTGGGATAGACCCAAGTAATTTTATTAATGAAGATAGAGAACCCATCAAAACTGATGATGGGTTTGTCTATGAGATTAGACAAAAAACTGATATTAGAATTTGTCCTAAATGTGGCTCTACAAATGCTTATGTTAATGATCACGATATTGTAGAAGTAAATTGTTCTGAAATCGATCAAATAAAAGATACCTTGAGAATCATTAAAACCAGGTTTAAATGCAGGGATTGTGGTGTTACCTATACACCTCCTATAAACGGGATTGCCATCAAAAGCCAAATTAGTAATCAAACTAAACAATTGATTATTGGTGATTTTACTAAAGTAATGCCATTCTCTTCTATAGCTAATAGATATAACTTAACTTCTCAAAGAGTCATTCAATTATTTGATAATAATATCCCATATATCCCTAGAGGTAAAATGCCAAATGTTTTATGTATCGATGAAATAGGTTTTAATGGTGACAATGATTCATCTTATTGTTGTGTTCTATATGATCATAATAAAAGAGAGGTTATTGATATCATTGAATCTAGACAACTTCCGTATCTAAGGGAATACTTTGATTCAATACCAGAAAATGAAAGAAATAATGTTAAATACTTTGTTTCTGATATGTATGATGGATATCGAAATATATGTAAAAACTATTTTAAATACGCCTTACATATAGTCGATTTATTTCATGTGATTCAATTATTAACTAGAGCTGTAAATAAGATTAGATATAACCATATAAAAAATATTGATAATCCAACTTTTGTATCCGCTTTTATGAAACAGAATTGGAAATTATTTTTATGTAGAAGTGAAGACATACCTGATAAATGGTATACACCTAAAGGCTATGGTTATTCTATCCACTATACAGATATAGTATTTGACTGTATAAAAAAATATGATGATTTATTAACTGCTTATAATATCCTTCAGGATTTATATTACTATAACCGTAATGATACATTTATAGAAAGCTTGGCATTTATTGACAATATAGCTGATAGATTAAAAATATCAGGAATAGATTTACTATCTTCAGTAGGAAAATCGTATGAAAAATGGAGAATAGAAATAGCTGATGGATTAGCTAGAAACCAAACAGGAAAACATTATTCAAACGGAATAGCTGAATCAATAAACAATAATTTGAAAACTATTATTAAAGTATCATATGGCTATCATAATTTTGAAAGATTTAGAAAAAGATGTATGCTAATAAGCCGATATAAAAAGATCTAGATTATTGTCTAGATCTTTCCACGCTTGATTTTATAGTTTTTGATGGTTCTCTAATTAATTCCACGTTTTTCCACGCTAGATTTTAGAGAGCCAAACAAGTTCTAATTGTGATATACAACAATGAACTTGTTTTTTTATTATTTAGTAAAAAATTCAGAAAGATTTTTTATATAATTACCATTTTCATCAAACAAGGCAATTGATAAATGATTACCTTTTTTTAAAATTCCGGTATAGCCTATATTTCCTAAAGAAGAATTAATATTTACTTTTTCATCTTTTGATACATTAATTTTTTCTAAACCACTATAAAAGCTTCTGTATCCATTATCATGTATTATATATAAATAATTTCCATTTATATTATCATAGCCTATTGATTCAACAACACCATAATTTAATGGATATACATTTCCGTTCCTATCTATTTTATTTATTAAATTAATTGTTTTTTTATTGTAGTAACATCCATATTCGCAAATAACCTCAATGTTATAAACTGGATCATTAACAGAAAATGTTTCTCCATTAATAACACTTGTTCCTTGTTTATAAGAAAGAATAATAAATAACGATAAAATGAAAGAAAATAAAATACTCAGAGACATCAATACAGGCCTTTTTTGTCCGTTATAATTTAATAAATTTTTTATTCTTTCTTTAACATTATTGCCTTCAAAAGATATGAATGTAACAAATGTATTAACTCTTGATAAACTCATAAGAGCATCTATATAACTGTCTTTATCATTGTTGTATGTGTCAATTGTTAATTCATCACATGCTGCTTCCAAATCACTACTAAGCATTTTATAAGAAAGCCAAACTACAGGATTAAACCAATGAATTATAAGAATCAATAAACATAATGGTTTAACTATATAATCATAATATTTAATATGTATTTTTTCATGATTGATGATAATGCTTCTTTGTGTTTCATTTAATGTAATTGGCAAATAGATTCTCGGATTTATGATTCCTAAAATAAATGGCGCTTGAATATCTTCACATTCATAAATATTGTCATGAATCTTCATCGCAAATAATAAATGCTTCTTAATATTCAAATAATTAATAATTACATTAAGCAAAATAATACATATACCAATTATCCAGATAATAAAAAAGATTGAAGAAAATATACCATAGCTTTCATTATTTGAAGAAATTATACCAATAATATTCTTTTCATTAACTAATCTAATAACATGCGAAAAGGAATTATTATCAACAACTCTTTGTGCGACATTAACTATAGAAAAGTCACTTTTTAGAAAAGGAGATAATAACAAAGACCCAAACACACCAATCATTAAATAACGAGTATATTTTTTAGATAACTTGTTTGTTAATATCCTTAAAATTAATAGCAACAAAAAGGCAATTGTCGCATGCAATGATGCTCTTAATAAAATAGAAGAATAAATTGTGTTCATAACTATTTCTCCATTCTATGTTCATCAATTAATTTTTTAATCTCTTTATATTCTTTATCACTAAGATGCTTGCCATTTAAAAAAGCAGCTAAAAAAGATGGCAAAGATTGATTAAAAACATCTTGAACAAATTCTTTTGAAGCTTCTTGTTCAATGTTGTCTTTTGAGATCAATGAGCTAACAATGGAGTTGTTATTTACAACGATCCCTTTATTCTCTAATCTCTTTAGAAATGTAAAAGTAGTAGTATTTTTCCAATCAAAACTATTCTTACAATATTCAACAATATCTTTAGATTTTACTGGTTCTTTTTCCCAAATAAAATCCATTACCTTTTTCTCTGTATAAGTAATTTTCATACAATTTTTTCCTTATTGAACAAAGAATGAACCAGAATATGATTGACTAGCGCCGCTACTTACAGTGACTTTAACAGTGTAGTATACAGTGATTCTTGTGCCACTATTACTATAACTTAAACTTGTAAGTTGAGCAGTAGCACTTAAATGTCCTTCTCCATCAGAAATGTAAGCATAAGTCGAAAGGTTATAAGACTCAATTTGTCCGTTTTGATCAATATTGCCAGACCCTGATGAATTAATTGTTGCGATTTCAAAGCCATCGTTAAAAATAAATGTGTGAGAACCTGTACCTGATAATTGTCTTACTATATATTCGTCAGGCTTTATAGGATCAACAGGTTGATCTAAACCTTCGTTAGCAAAAACATAATTAGTTGGTAGTAAAAAAAGTGATAAGGCAATTAAGATTGTAGCTAAATATTTTTTCATGATAAGTACCCTCCTTACTTATACTCTACACTTGTAGAGTAGTGGATGTCAAGTGTATTCTAAATAAAAAGCATAAGATGTTTTATCTTATGCTTAAGTGGTTGATTAATGATCGAAATGTTTGCGATACGTATTAATTGTTAATGGAATAAATATTAAGGTGACAATTATTTCAGCTATTGGATATGCCCACCATACAAGATCTAAATCATTAAATGTTGACAAAAAATACGCAATTGGAACAAGCAAGATTATTTGCCTTAAAAATGATTGAATCATCGAATATATTCCTTGTCCAAATGATTGAAATACTGTTCCAAAAGAAATAGAAATAGCAGCTGGAACAAAGCATAAACAAATGATGTGGAAAGCTCTTGTAGTAATTGAATACAATGATTCATTCATTGTAAAGAAAGATAAAACTAAATCGGTTTTAAATCTAAATAATAAAGTGCCGACAAACAAAATCGCAACATTAGTTAATAAGTATAATTTTTCTGTGGCCAAGTATCGTTCTTTATTATATGCACCATAATTATATGAAAGAATAGGCAATGCACCTTGTGTGAAACCAAACACAGGCATAAAGACAAATGATTGAACTTTGAAATATAAAGATAAACTAGATACAGCATCCTCAGAGAATTTAACTAAAATAGAATTCATTAAAATAGTTGTTAAAGATCCAACCATATTCATAATCATTGTTGGTAGGCCAACAGCATAAATATCTTTAATTCTATTAAATTCTAATTTAATATCTTTTAATCTAATAGCAACTTCGCTTTTACGATAAAAAAACATACATAAAAGGAATTGAACAATTTGGCCAAGCACAGTTGCATAAGCTGCACCAGCAATGCCCATAGCAGGAATTGTTTTTGTTCCAAAGATTAGGATTGGATCAAGAATAATATTAGTTAGGGCACCAAAGAGTTGAGCAAACATTGGCATCAACATATTTGATTGTGCTTGCATAAGTCTTTCTAAAAAGATAGCGAAATGTTGGCCAAAACATACAAACATACAGATGCTCATATATGAATATGCTAAAGCAATAATTTCTTCTCTATTTGTAAATAATCTAATAAAAGTTTTACCAAACAATAAACAAATAAGCATTGTTATAAAGACATGAATAAATGTTAATAGTAAGCCTGTGCTGGCAACAGCATCAGCTTCGTTTTTATTTCTTTCACCAAGCTTTCTTGCAACAAGTGTTGATATACCAACGCCTCCTCCTAACGCAATTGCTAAACCAACCATTACCATAGGTGTAACAACACCAATTGCAAATAATGCATCTTGTGAATATTTAGAAATGTAGATTGTATCTACAACATTATAAAGAGCTTGTATAAGCATTGAGAAAACTGCAGGCAAGCCCATTGAAAACAATAATTTACCTATTGGCCAAGTGGCCATTTTTTCTGATCTATTACTCATGCTATAAATGATAACATAATAAAAACATACATATAAAAAAATAGATTTTATAATTTAATTATTTATAAAATCTCTTTTATATTCTGATAGATAAATTCTGCGAATTCTTTATTTCCGTGTATATTTGGATGTACTCCATCAATAAACCATTCACTATGGTCTTTGGTGTGATTATATAAATCAATTAATTGTATGCCATGATTTTTAGCACAGTTACTAACAATATCATACACAGGTCCATTAATGATTTCTTCATTTATTTCAAAAGCTACGATTTTTAACGATTCTTCAGGAAAACAAGCAGGAGGCGTCATTAAAATAACTTTTGGTTTATTTTCTAAATTAATATATGTGGAAACAAAATCGTTTAATTCTTTTTTAAATCTTTCTTCATTCCAATTAAATGGTTTAGTATCATTAGTACCTAACATGATTAAATAAATATCAGCATTTATATCTTGAGATATTTTAAAGTATTCTTCTTTTGTATAAGGGTAATCGCCTTCATCTTGTAAAGTTCTTCCACTAATGCCATAATTTAAAACTTGGTATTCATTGCCTATTTTCTCTTCAAGAAAATGTTCCCAGGTTTCGTTCTTTATACCACCAACACCAGCTCCAAAAGTGATACTATCACCAATACAAGCAATATGCTTTTTGTTTATATCAACTTTAGGTGCATCATGTATAACAAGTACATCTAATACAAAATGTTCAATCTTCTCTTTTATAGTCATCTTAATCTTCCTTTAACCTATTAATATAATAAAAGTTTTTTAAAACAATTTCATTATTAATAATATTTAAAATAATAAAATATTACTATTATTTACTATCTTTATAATCAAAAACAACATCATTAACTTCACGGCCAAGAGAATTTGAAAGCGAATATAAAGTATCGTATTGAGCTTTAGATATATCTAGTTCTCTTTGTTCATAAGCTTGAATAGCGCAGCGATTAACTCCACTAATTTTTGATAATTCAGATTGACTTAAATTTCTTTTTTGTCTAATAGTTTTTAATGGTTGCTTTTTATAAAGTAATTTTGCGATGATGTTCAATGTTTTACTTTTAGCTTTCAAAATAAACGCTTATCATTTTGCTTTGTATGATAACAGGCATTAATTAATATTAATCATCGATATGAAATTAGGTTATCAAAAAACAACATATACAAATATAAACAAAAGATAGACAATATAAAGCAATGCTATAAAACGTAAAGTAGTTAAACATTTTACTATAGATTTTTAATACCAATAAATCATATATAGATTAATTTACAACATTAGAAGATCTCATAAATTCTATAAAACTCTTTGTTTATGAAAATTAAATCTTACTATTGATTAAACGATAACTATTAGGAATATAATAAAGATAACAAGAGTTTTAAAAATAATAAACAGGAGGAAAGATATGTTTGTGTTTTGGGGAGACGGTTCTCAAACTATTAAAGATTTAGTAGATAAAATAATAGTTCGTTCAACCGAAAATTTTAATTGGACATTTATATTCATTCTAGCTGTTGTATTTTATGTATATTGGAGCGAGTATAATAAAAAGAACTTTAAAGCAATCTATGCAGGCTTCGCATTATATGGTGTACATTGGCTATATGAAATCTGTAATGCGGTAATTGCTCATTTCTTTGGCTATCCTTTATGGTCTGTAAGTAATGAATCAACTACATTTATTCTTCTTATTGGTGTATGTTGGGAATTGTCAATGATGTTTACACTTGCAGGTATTATTTCATATAAGATGTTACCAGATGATCCTAATGCACGTTATTTTACTAAGAATGGTAAAAAAGGTGTTAGTGCAAAACTTGTTGGTGCTATTAGTATGGCCTTATTATTTGCGCTTGTTGAATCATTCTTAGCAGGCACATCTAATCATTCATTTATGTGGGTATATAAGTGGTGGGGTGTATTGCCAGTATTTATTACTACTTATATTCCTTTCTTCCTTGCGAGTAACTATGTTCCTGATATGGAACCTAAAAAGAGAAATAGATTCTTAATTATTGTATGGGGACTAGTCGCAATATTGTTAGTAACACTAATTCCACTTGGCATTATTTAATTAAAGTGTGTTAAAATTTATTTGTCATTATGAAAAGACGAGTAAGTTATTAAGCCTTAAAGCGAGTCTTGTATGGTGTAAGAAGATAAGATACTGATAACTGAATAAAAACTTGGAGTGAATCGCATATCTGCGTTAAAGATTAAGAGAAACAAAAAAGGTGGTACCGCGCAATAGCGCCCTTTTACCACCTTTTATTTATTTAGGAGGAACTATGGAAAGAGAATTCAACGATCAACAATTAGCCAGAAGAAAGAAGTTAGATGATTTAAGAGAAAAAGGAATTAGACCTTTTGGTAATGCCTATCAAAGAAATGCTAACTCTAAAATCGTAAAAGAAAAATATGATTTCTTTTCTAAAGAAGAATTAGAATTAAAAGACATTCATGTATCTGTTGCTGGAAGAATCATGTCTAAAAGAAGAATGGGCAAAATGTGTTTCATGCACATTCAAGACAAAGATGGACTAATTCAACTTGTTATTAATAAAGCTGATTTAGGTGAAGAGCCATATGAACTTGTTAAGGCAAGTGATGTAGGTGACATCATTGGTGTAGAAGGAAGAGTATATCGTACAAACCCTACTGAACAAAATCCTAATGGTGAATTATCTATCTATGTTTTGAAATATACTCATTTAACAAAATCATTAAATCCATTCCCAGAGAAATTCCATGGTTTAACTGATAAAGAAGAAAGATATAGAAGAAGATATCTTGATTTGATTATGAATGAAGAATCAAAGAAGGTAGCTTTCACAAGACCTAAAATACTTGCTGCTATTAGAGAATTCTTAAGTAAAAGAGATTTTACAGAAGTTGAAACGCCAGTATTAACAAACCTATTAACTGGCGCTAGTGCTAGACCGTTTATTACTCATCATAATAGTCAAGATATTGATATGTATTTAAGAATAGCTCTTGAATTAAATTTAAAGAGACTTCTTGTTGGTGGTATGGAAAAAGTTTATGAAATAGGAAGAACATTCAGAAATGAAGGTATGGATTTGCAACACAACCCAGAATTTACCATGATGGAATTATATGAAGCATATTCAAATCTTGAAGGCATGATGAATCTTACTGAAGAGATGTATAAATATATTGCTGATAATGTATTTGGAAAAAGAACATTTAATTTCTTAGGCAACGAAATATCTTTAGATGGTAATTGGAAAAGAGTTTCAATGACTGATGCAATCAAAGAAAAAACAGGAATTGATTTTAAGAATAATTATACATTTGAGGAAGCAAAAGAATTGGCTAAACAACACGACATTGAAGTTGAACCACATTTTACAACAGGACATATTATTAATGCTTTCTTTGAGAAATATGTTGAAGAAACGCTGATCCAGCCAACATTCTTATATGGACATCCAATTGAGATTTCTCCATTGACTAGAGCCAATGAAGAAGATCCTCGATTTGTAGATCGATTTGAATTATTTATTGCAGGGCATGAAGCTGCAAATGCTTATACAGAATTAAATGATCCGATTGATCAATTAGAAAGATTTGAAGCTCAATTAAAAGCTAAAGAATTAGGTGATGATGAAGCTAATGATATTGATATGGACTTCATTGAAGCATTAGAATATGGTATGCCTCCTGCAGGTGGCATTGGTTATGGAATTGATAGAATGGTAATGCTATTTACTGAATCAGATTCTATTAGAGATGTATTGTTGTTCCCGACAATGAAGGAAAGACAAGGATAATAGAAATTAAAGAAAATCATTAAATCCCGTTATAACGCGGGTTTTTTAATACTTACATTAATTTAAACTCGTTACAAAAATGACACTTTTATCAAAAAATGTCAAAAAAGTGTCAAAAATCGTAATTAAAAATTTAATAATAATATAAGAAAGAATAATTTAAGATATATAATTCTCAATCATCTTTTCAATAAGCTCAAAAAAGAACTTTCTGTCATACGGACAATTATATTCGTTTGTTTTTATAAAAACATTTTTGTTTGAATCATAATAAAATTTAACACTGTCGTTTTTTCCATTAGAAATCGAATAATCTAATGAAATATTACAATATTTATCAGTGTCATTAGCTCTATGATATTTTATTGATATATAAATTCTGTCGAACGTGCCCGAATACAAGTAAGATTCAATGTTTTTATCAACGTTAGATGTTACAAAATTATTATTTATATTTCTTTTTGATTCATATTGATTATAAAAATAAACCAACATATCAAAATTATTATATTTTTCTATCAGTAATTTAAGAACAGCCAAATACTCGATGCTGAAATAATTAACTAATAATTTGTTTTGCTCTTTTATTTCTAAAAGTTCAAGTTTTCTTTTCTCTTCATATTCTTTTGTTTTAAGCACTTTGTCACTTACAATGTTGTCATTTAAAACTTCAGTCATTTTGGTTATCAATTGGCCATAATTATTACGTTCACTAGGTATGCTAGATAGGCATGAAGAAATAATAATATTTGCTTTTATCATTTCGCAATCAGAATTGAATTTTTTTGATAAATTATATTCATCTAAAAACCAAAAATTAGAAGGTAAATATTCATTGGTGTTTCCATTAATCATAAACCACAATAATTTGCCAATTGAGAAAATATCACCTTTTTCATCTACATCTTCTACTTTGCCTTTCTCGTATTCTGGTGCTATAAACATTCTGGGTCCTATGGCGGTGATTTCTTCTGTCAATCGTTCGTTATCATCTTTTAGATAACACAATCCAAAATCTGCTAAAAATAGAGTGATTTTGCCATCAGTATATTCATATAGAATATTGTCTGGCTTTATATCTCTATGATAAATTGGAACATCTCTTGTTGCTAATGTATTTAATGTTTCTACAATTGGAAGAAGTATGGCAATTGTAAATTTTAAATTGCCTTTTGTTCTGGACAACAAATCATAAAGATTCCCATCATATTTTTCATTGTTATAAAGCACTTGCTAACATTATCATCAATGTTAACACTATGTACCTCCACAATATTTGAAATCGATGATTTAGATAATTCTTGAAGTATTTCAATTTCTTTTTTGAAACGAATTATTTTTTCTTTTGAAGATGTGTTTCTTAGGTATTTGGTTGCTTCTGCGTTTTTTTCATCAAATACAATATTGCCATTTCCGCCTTTTATATCAACGCGCATGCTTAACCCCTTTTTTCATAAAACATCTTTTATAAAACAATCCAATATCCATCGCGCTTTGAACCACCACGTTGAATTATATTGTTTTCTTTTAATAATTTAAAATTTCTTTCTATCGTCTTTTTTGTTAAATTCAATTTTTCTGATAAATCTAAAGCAGTATATTTTGGATTTTCTTTTAATAATTTTAATATCTGTTTTTGGGTATCATTCAAACGGACATTCAAACGGACATTCAAACGGACATTTTTGCAATTATCCATAACTTCTTTATCAAACGGTATAGTTGTTAATATGTAATTATCGGTGATTTTAAAGCATTCCTTGCCATACCTTTTAACAATATTAGGAACACCGTGTCCTGTATGTTCAACTAAATCAACGTTTAAAAATATTCGCATTAAGCTATCGCTTCTTGGATGACTAATACCGGTATAAAAATCCTCAATTGTTTCACCAACAGGCAAACCACCATAAGAAATTATCTCAACTCTATCATCATAGATATAAATAGCTGGTTGAGATATAGACCAATCGTTGTGAACAAAAGCATTGATGATAGCCTCTTTCAAAGAAAAATCATCCATTAATTTTTTATCTTTTCTTGGTCTAACAGAAGTATCAGAATAAACGATGTTTTCAGAATCCATTCTAGCTAATACTCTTTCAACTGTAGAAAGAACGCACCTAGATCCGTAATCTGTTTTTTCATTAATAGTGGCTTTATCAATCCCTTGGAATCTTGCAACTATAAAAGGGATTGTGTTGTTATCAGACATAAGTTCTGCTAGATAATTGTATCTGCCGTTACTCGTTCTAAATTTGAAATTAGATTCAAATGTAGCATCATCTATATGAAAACCTTTTTCTGTCATATACACTTTAAAAGTAGTAAAACTTAATGTATTCATATAAGATTCTGTATCAACTAAATAATCGTTTTGATGAAGATTTAATTTATATCTTTTTTCAATCTCGTTTTCTTCCATTTCTCTACAAGTTGTACCGACACGTAATAAACAGCCTTTTGGTGAAAGACCATATTTCTTTAAATAATAAAGAGATTTTATCCCTTTGCTTATTTCTATCTCTATGATGTTTTTATTGTCCATAGTTAAAACATGGCTTCTTATAGAAGATGATGGATTTGGAAGAATAGCGGTAGAAATAATATCTGCAATTTCTTTTAGCGTGCTATCTATGTTGTTAATTCCAGTCACATTCCCATTATCATCAACACCAACATATATTTTTCCACCGGAGCAATTTAAAAATGCGACGATATCTTTTTGTAAGGAATCGCTTATTTTGCTTTTTAATTCAATAGATTCTGATTCAATATATTTTACTTTTTTCATGCTATTAGTATATCACATAAAAAAAAGATAAACGGACATTCAAACGGACATTGCAACATTAATTTAAAATATATTAATGCCGTTTACTTAATTTAAAAACTTTTTCAACAATTAATTGAATAATTTCTTTTGAATATCCACATTTATATAGAATTAAACAATAATTCATGATATCAAGAAGCAATATTCCGTCTATTGTTTCTCTTACAGGAGCGTATTCGTTTTTGTTGTGAGCGAGTTCATTTCGCCATTCATTTACATTTTCAGCAAGTGCGACTATATCATCGCCAAAATAATTAGATAAATACTCTTTACAACCACCCCAACCGTTATAACCGGAATATATTTTTATTATTTTTGTAGACAAGCTTATCTCAGGACTATTTAAATATCTTAAAATTTGGTTAAATTTATTTTTCTTTTTGCCTGTAAATTCTTGCGAATAATTGCTTATTAAATCATAAGCTTCTTTATAGCATTGAATAGTAGTATCAGACGATATTTCTGGTAGCCATTTTCTTGAGTAATTTTCAAAAGATGAGGTAACACTAAGACTATATTCTAAATCAATTAAGTGTTTTTTCTTTTCGGAAGAATGAATATTATTTATTGATATTTCATCACTGAGAATTAATTTAAAGAGTTCACTAAAACCTTTTTCTAAATATCTAAATGGTAAAGTTTTTTTAATAATATTTTCATCTTCAAAAGGTTCAACAAACCTATTATTGCAATGTAGAATACTTTTGTCATTTAACACTGCTGACTCAACAGAAACATTTCTTCTGTTACAAATAAATGAAAACAAATTAACAACCTTGTTATATAGTTTCACAACATATTTTAAATCTGTAGTTTCATCAAACAACAAACGCAATACGGATTCGGTGTGCATATTAAAAGAAATGCTTTTATTAATATGAGTTTCAGTGAAAAGTTTAAACTTAATTGTAGATTCTAAATAAGCAAAATCTTCATCAAAATAGGAATAGTATTTGCCCTTGAAGGTACAATTTTGCAAATCCTCAATTGAAGTTTTTGATGGAATAAAATAATCAAGTTCAGGGAATCTAAAATCCAATCGTGAATATTGAGCATTGCGTTTGTAATCCTCAATATAATAGTCGATGTCAACACCATAAATAAAATTTATATATTCTTGTGATTTGCCTTCTCCATCAATCATCACATATCCTGTCCAAGTGATTGGCAACGACAAATGAAAATAATATTGTTTGTTGCTATAGTCTACAGCGATAAAATCATGAATACCATTTTCTGGAAGCGGAACGCCATTTACACCAGCATAAAAAGTTGCCACTCCATCTTCATATGTGAAAGGGCAACTAGTATTGTTTAATGTTGCAAAACCATAAATTTTTTCCATGATTAACGATAATATAAAACATCAAATGTGTTCTTCGCACTATTAACATAAACAAAATTAAAATTACCACGTTTATCAATATTGTTTGTTAATAGTTTTTCTTTTAAATAAATTTTGTGTTCATCTTTGCCATCGCTATAAACAAATGATATTTTCGTGTTTGTATAATCAAACTCAGGATATAAAGAAGATATGCTTCTTATTATCGTTTCTGCACAAATCATATACTCGTTTGGATTATTCTTAACATCAGCAAACACCAAATCCTTTGAAGTAACAGATAAAATCAATTTGATAGGGTTGTTGCCTTTTTTAACACATGTACCAATTCCTAAAAAATTCTCAATCTCTAAATCTTTATTAGGTTTTTCTAATTTTGCTGGTAATAAAGTTGAAATAAAATGATCTTCATCAAATTTGCAAACATTGAATCCAAATTTACCAGCATTAGATTTTAGAAACATAAAAGGATCGACTAATCTAAATCCATTATTATATAAATGACACGTATATAAAGCTAAAGCATTAGCGTCTTTGTTTATTCTTAAATAATTTAAATAATCGTAATATAAAACATATTTTAATATTTCATCTTCATTTGTTTTACAATATTTTGCCAAAGCACTTAAGAAATCTTTTTGTGGAATAGAAGTGGTTCCAAGTTCAGCCATCTTAAGTGTAGAAAAACCAACGCCTAACTTTTCAGCAAACTGTAATTGTGTTAGGCCGATTTCTTCTCTTAAATCTTTTACGAATGAATCAAGGAAATATTTAGACATATTTTACGCTTTAATATATCTTGTTTTAGGTTGTTGACACCACAAAAAAATACAATGTACAATATGTTCATAATATGTATGGAAAATCATACGTACTATGAACACTCTTAACCATAACCATAAGTTTCGCAGATCGGGTTTGGTGTGATTGGACTAGCCACTTATGTGCTAATCTTAAAACCATTTTAGCATGTTTAACAGGCTTCTCCAATCACAAAGAAATGTAATGTGAACATATAAATAACAATGTATTATAAAATATAAGAGGAGGTGATTGTTATTAATAGCAAATTTCTCAAAAATCTTATTTTTTCAAAAAGAGTTAATATCTTGATGGGCTCAGGAGTATCTTACCCTTCAATCAAATTTATGAGCGATTATAAGGATAACAACGAATTATTTGATGATGTTAAAAAGGTATCAAGGGAGCTAATAGAAAACAAGTATGATGAAACAATTAAAAAAACATTAAAAAATTATGTTGATTTTATTTCTGTTATGATTGATTCAATAGAACAGTCCAATTCAAGACAATCACCAAAAGCAGTAAATTTATTCACAACTAACTATGATTTGTTTGTAGAAAAATCTGTAGATAGTCTTTTGAATAATAAAAGATTTGTTTTCAATGATGGTGCAAATGGATATTTTGTAAGAACATTAGACAGTTCTAACTATAATAAAACTACTTCATATAAAGGCTTAAATGATAATTTCCTGGATGAAATAGTGACAATTAATTTATTTAAGCCCCACGGGTCAGTTAATTGGGAAAGAAATGGTAATCACATTATTGTAAAAAACGAAGTATCCGATAACTTTGTAGGTGTTCCTCCTACTGGAGTTGAAAATTCAGAAACATTTATAAACGATCACTTTCACAATATGCTTAGACTTTTTCAATTTGAACTAGATAAGCAACAATCCTTGTTGATAGTTATTGGTTTTTCTTTTCAAGATTCTCATATTGCAGCCATGGTTAAAAGAGCTTTAAAAAATCCCGAATTATTAGTAATTGTCTTTTGCCATGATGAAAAAACTGACAAAGATGGCAAAACAGAGAAAGATCGAATTTATGAAAACCTAGATGTTCCTAATAATCAAAACAACTTAATGGTTGTTGTTCCATCAGAAATAGATACCAATGATGGAGAAAAGATTAAAGAATTTATCATTGCTAATCTCACTGAATTAATTCTCAACAATAAGGAGACTGATTGTGAATAAACAAAAAATAATAGGTGTAATAGTTGAGGTTGATGGAGATGTTGCAAAAGTTGGAATGTATAATAACACAAATGACAGTGATTTTATTTGGAATGGTGACTTATTAACCGGCCCAAAAGTAGGTGCATTTTTAACAATCAATCAAAACGACATTAAAATAATCACAACTGTTTATTCAGAAAAAGTGACTGATGAACAAAATAGTTTTAATTCAATGGTGTTTGATAATACATACCAAAAGGAAACAATTAGAAAACTGGTGTCTCTAAAAGTAAAAGGAGTAATTGAAGAAGGCTCCTTTACAGTAACTAGCAGATATGTTCCTATGATTGGAAACAAAGTCAGCTTAACAACAAGACAAGAATTAAACCAAATATATGGGATACTAAGTAAGGAACCATTTATTACAATTGGAAAATCTATTTTAGAAGACTATCCAGTTAATATACCAATTAATGGATTTTTTTCATCACATATAGGTATATTTGGGAACACGGGAAGCGGAAAATCTAATACCCTACATAAATTGTATCTTGAATTGTTTAAAAGCTGTTTTAAAGAAAAAATAAGAGAGAAATCAAAATTTTTTCTAATAGATTTTAATGGTGAATATACAAACATCAATCAATTCGGACTAGACAACGAAGATATAAATGTAATAAATATAAACACAAAATTTCCGAAAAAAGGAAATAAATTAAAAGTCAAAAAAGAATATCTTTTTGATCCAGACATCTTATCTATATTATTTGATGCGAGGCCAGCAACACAAGTTCCATTCTTAAGAACTGCAATAAAAAGGTTTAACGAGATAAAAAATGCGGAACAGTTTTCGAAACTAGAAGTTGGTTTGCTAGAAAAGCTAATTACCGGGCATAGAAGTGTAGCATCTGATAGTATAGACAATTGGTGTCAAGCTGCTAATTTAATAGGAGTTAATGAAGAATTGTTGGAAAACATTAAGCTTCATTTCTATTTACAATACGGACAGTTAGAAATTAGAAATAATGGTACTTTGATTGTTGAAGGAGAACAAATTACCGAGGAAGGTAGAGAAACACTAAGACTAGATAAAATAAAAAATGAATTAGAAAATATATATGAAAAAACAAACGATATTAATAAATTGAGGTATTTTTTAGAATTTCAAAAAGTATATGTTTCAGCATGGAAATCCACAAATCTTCAACATATTAATCCTTTATTTAAAAGAATAGAATCTTCTATTGTTTCGTTAGAAAAAGTGATAGAAATAAACGAAAAGCCAAATGAAAATTACAAAATGATGAATGTTATTACTTTAGTTAACGCGAATCAAGAAATTACTCGCTTGGTTCCGATGCTTTTTTCAAAGATGATATATGATGATCAAAAGGATGAAGTATCTAAAAACGAGAGTATTATAAGAACAAAACATTTAATAATAGATGAAGCACACAATATATTAAACTCTCAACACCAAGATGTCGGAGATGATTGGAGAGACTATCGACTTTCGGTGTTTGAAGAAATGATAAAAGAGGGAAGAAAATTTGGTTTTTATTTAACAATTTGTAGTCAAAGGCCTTATGATATTTCTTCAACTATTATTTCGCAAATCCATAATTACCTTATACATAGAATAGTAAATGAAAAAGATTTAATAGCATTAAATAACACCATGCCAACTTTAGATAGATTTTCATATTCAAAAATACCATCATTAGGTCAAGGAGAATGCATAATAACGGGATCAGCAATAAACGTTCCTGTTCTGGTTAAAGTTGATAAAGAGGAAATAGTGAGACCAAAAAGCGATGACATAACTTTAACTGATTTTTGGAAATAAAATGAATTTTCCACAAAAAGTGTCAAAAATGTATAAAAGAGAAGTAACTATACATATATTACAAATCGTTGCAGTTAATTATGCCGATAAATAAAGGGGTTTAAAGATGTTACATAAATTAGAAAAAAATACTCAAATGGTTCCCGACAATGAAGCAACGCGGAGAATAAATCCCAAATAAGACATCGAAAAACTGGAAAAAAGCGGAGATATGAGCAGATATAAAGGCTTATAAAGGCCTTCAGGTGGTAAATTTTGTACATTTCATACAGCAAAATTCCCAATCTTCCCCAATTTCTCCCCAATTTACCGGAAAGATATGAAGATTTATAAGCACTTATAAGCACTTCGTATACATGGAAGCTCCTGTAACAGGGAGCTTTTCTCTTGTCCAATTACATACTGCAAACAGATACCGACGAGAATCTGCAAGCGGTATAATATTGCTAAAGAGGTGTTTCATGAACGACAAATATCAGACCGGACAGAGAGTCTTTCTGACCGGATGAAACAAGAATCTGATTAAGGAAGCTGCCGTTTTGAAGTATACCGGAGGTTTCTATACGATCCGCTTTGAAAACGGCGGTGGTGTCAAAGTAAGAGAGTCCAGGATCTGCCCTTCCAGAGAAGAAGCAGAGGCAGCGATTCTGGATCGAAAAAGATAAGCAAACAAATCGCAATTTGTTGTGTGGGAGATAAATAGATGGAAATTGTTACTAAAGATAACATTAAATCGATATTTCAAGCTGGTGAAAGTAGCACGGTTGAATTTAAAACCAAGGTAGGAATGGTTAATGCCTTGCTCAGAAATATTAGTGCGTTTGCTAATACTGAGGGTGGAAACATAATTATAGGCTATGACGAAAGAAGTCAATCAGTAATCGGCACCTCCAACGATGATTTTGAAATAGTAAAGAGCTTTATTTTGTCAAATAAGCTTGAAGATGTCTGCAACACTTATACTATTCAGCATGAGGAAAAGGAATTAATTGTCATCCAAGTTGAAAAGTCAAAATCAATAGTTATTTTAGGTGGCGGTGCTTATATAAGAAAAGGTCAAAGTAGTGTTGTTTTGACAAGCGAGGACGTAGTGGCGAGAATTGCATCTACCGTTGGCGATTCTAAGTCACTAGAACCCAAGGAAGTTCTTGAACGATTAGAAAATAAAATGGAAGACATATATAATGAATTGCTGCGTTCTCAAAAAGCACACGAAGAAGAACTAAAAAAGCAAAAAGAAGAACACGAAAAAGAAATGAAAAATTCAAGCAGAAACAATTGGTTTTTCTGTATATTGAGCGCCTTAATAGGATGGGTGCTAGCAAAACTATTCTAACAAACCCTGTTTGCCGCAGGCTCATAACTCGCAACACACTCCTTTTTACATAGCCATACGGCCATGTGAAAAGGAGTTTTTATAGAGTGTTTACACAGTTCCGTGAGGAACAAAAACTACCCGCTATTGAACTGAGTCCCAAAATTTAGACAGTTCTCATTAAGGCCTGATTCCGATATTCGATTGGAGTTAGGCCTTTTAATCTACTTTTAATTCTATCATTGTTGTAATAGTAGATGTAATCATCTATTGCTTTAGATAAATCATTTAAGTCTTTATATTTATATTCTTGCTCATAAAACATTTCTGTTTTAAGTAATCCAAAGAAATTTTCCATCAATCCATCATCTATTGAATTACCTTTACGTGACATAGATTGTATTATGCCGTTATCTTTTAATAGTTTTTGATAGTAAGAATGTTGGTATTGCCAGCCTTGATCTGAATGAAAAATTAAACCATTTGTATAGTTCTTTGTTATCGCTTCGTTAGCCATATCTATAACTTGATTAAGATTTGGGTTTCTAGATAGTCTATATGAAACTATGTCACCAGCACATCCATCAAGGATTGGGGATAGGTATAGTTTATCTCCTCTTAGATTGAATTCTGTTATATCTGTATACCACTTCTTATTAGGGACATCAGAAAAGAATTTCCTTTGAATGATATTTGGTGCGACTTTTCCTATTTCACCTTTATAAGAAGAATATTTGCGTTTATGACGCTTTAAACCTTGTAGATTCATCCTTGACATAAGTCTTCTTACTTTCTTATTATTGGCTTGTATGCCTCTTCTTATAAGTTCTAAAGTAACTCTACGATAGCCATATCTTTTCTCATGATGATAGTAAATATCAATGATTTCATTCATTAAATCATCATTCTTAAGATCTTTATCAGGCTTATTGATGGTGTAATAATAATCGCTCCTAGTAATCTGTGGTAGAGAAGTATCTTTATGTATTTCATCTAATATAAAGTTTAAAGATACCTTTAATTCTTGCCTTAGTTCACTGATTACTTGGGCGATTTCTTCTTTTTTTGGTTCTCTTTTTTTGAAACTAAGGCATTCAATTTTTTTATGTATTCTAGTTTTACAGTAAGCTCTAAGTTCTAATAATGCAAGAATTAAAATAGCCAATAATGTTGGAAATAAAATCACCAATTATGGTGAATATTTATAAACATTAGAAAGGTTATTTTAATTCTTGCATTATTATTATTATTATGTAGACTTATAATGCATGCGTTGAACTATTCTTTTCTGTCGATCCCATTCACAAATTCCCCAATCATTTTTCCTTCATTATAAGCATTAAGATTTGTGATATATGCCTCAAAAGGGCAATCATGATTATATTTGAACATATAAAAAGAATCCTCCTACTATCTATATTCCCGAAAAATAGAAGAATTCCTTAAAAATAATTAATAAATATCATTCACGTGAATAGATAACGTTGGATACTAATTTTACCATTCGTATTTATCAAATACATCATCATCTAAAACTTCTTTGATAAAAATAGTAATAGAAGAAACTGTTTTGTTATCTATATCATCCTCCAACCAATACCCCTTAGGTGAATTCCAGTCTTCATTCCAATCATCATAAGAAAGTTCGGGATCTATTTGTTCTGCATCATCCCACGGCATTCCAATCTGAATCCCATTTTCTAACACAAAATCATTATCATCTTCCACATAAATCTTAAATAGCTTATCATTTGCAAAGAAGAAGCTTATGTTTGAATTGGTTTTTATAACTATCCAAGGTATTGGATTAGTTAACTCATCATTCGGCCAATATTCTTCTTTATATGTTTCGCCATTTGCGGTTAATTCATTTTTCACTGTTTGAACCGATTGAAATAATTTATAGTTATCAAGTCCAACAAATGGTATTAATTTTCTCATCATTTATTCCTCCTAAAGAATGTGTAAGCATTTTCTTTCCCGTCAGTTTTGTAATCGGATTTTTTTGCATCTACAATTTTTATTTTGCCATGTTTTTTAGTCCCGACTGGACGATTTAGACTAATTTTAACATATGGCACATCTCCATGCCTTTTACTTCCGGGCGAAACTTGTACTTGAGTTATGTTCCTACGCTTATTAGAATTGCCAACAACAATGATTTGAGCTTTAGATTTTGCATGAGATGATTTTCTGATTGTTGTATCATAACCTAGGCTTTCCATGTCGTGCGCAATTTGCTTAGCAGATTTTCCAAAGAAGTATTCTCTGTTTTTAGAAACACTAGTATTGGTGATATGTCCTGTTGAACTGAATACACTATCAGATTTTTTAGAAGCAAACATTTGAATATTTAATTTAAATTTCATTGCTCCATTAGTGTTTTGGAATAATCCACTATTAGCCTTCATTCCCATGGTGAGATTCCTCCATAGCAACGTCAGTATCAGATCTAAAAACTATATAATCTTGGTTATGTTTCTTAAGAATTACTTTTGCTGAATCTGTTAATGTACCATAAATAATAATTGCTTTTGGTTTTACACGAATTATGAGTTCGTTTAAGCCATCATCAAACAAATTTTTATCTGTCCAATTTTTTGAGCATCCGTAGCTGCCAACAGCAACGATAGACCCTTTATCAATTCCGGCGAAACAAAAGTCAAAGCTTTCTTCATAAGCCCAGCGAACATTTACAATAACTTTATATCCAAGTTCTTGCAAAGCGATAGTAACTACTCGACTTCGATATACATTCCATATCTGCCACTCAATCGGCATGTCGCCATTTAATGAATAGTCAGGAGTTATGATGTAATCAAATCTTTCTAGTTTATTTAAATTGAAGCCTCTTTTAAATTCTACTCCACGTATCAAAGAGTTCCAAACTCCATATTCTCCATCAAATAAATAATCGTAAACGTAAAAGTGAAGTGCAGTTCCTGAAGCAATTTCTTTTTGATTGCTTCCTGCTCTTTGATAGGAAAATAACGCTGACGGCAATTCATCAACATTAGAACGAACTATCGGCATATCATATTTTCCTAGTGTAAATTGAGCATTTTCTACAAGAAATGCTCCAAAAACATCTTTTTTATCAGATGGTTTCTTAAGTTTAGACTTAGTCATTTATCTAAACCTCCCGAAGACTAACTTAATAGTCTTTCTTATTAAGTTAATCCCAAGAATCATCCGATATAAAGTAATAGCACAAATTCTTTTAACATGACAATTCTCCTTTCTAACTATCAAATATGATAGATTTTAAGATATCGTCATGTTAAAATAACAATGTTACGTGTTGTTCAAACAACATGACGTGCCGGTATTATTGCAAGTAATATCGGCGTTTTTATATCACAAAGAATAATCAAATTCTATGCAATCATTTTATAAACTGCCAATCAATTCCATCCTTAATTTTTGGCAAACCTATATACTTTCCATTGAAATAACTTTTTCTAAAATTGTCGGTTCTTCTAGCTTTGTACTCATATAGGTTGCCTATTCTAGTTTGACCAGATTCATCCTTTTTAACTAGATAGATTTGATCTCTGCGCAATAGTTCGCTATCAAGTAAGTTAGTATCATGGGAATTAAAAATTAATTGCGCTCCATTTTTATTTATTCTCTTATCAACAAATAATTTAATTAAGTAATTTGTTAAAAGAGGATGCAGGCTATTATCTAATTCGTCTACAACAATTATTCTCCCAAGTTCTAAGGCTTTTTTAATAATTGGTGCGTATGCTATCATCATTTTTGTACCTTTTGATTCAAAAGGATAACTTATTGGATAGTCCATTTCGTTACCTTCTTCGTCTTTAACGTTGTGTAATGCATCAAATTTAAATTCCTTTGAATTAATTTTCATTTGGTCTAAAATGCTTTGATCTAATGTTATGCCTGGAGGAAGCACAACATTCATGTCTTGCATTGCTTTGGACTCGAAAACATAATCCGAAATATTGAAATCGGTTCTCTTGAAAACATCTAGCAAGAATCCTTTTGTTTCTTCGTTATCTTGGTTGGCATCTAAATAATCTAGTATTTGATTATCATTAAAAGCTCCTGAATCATAAATATCAATACTTTCAGCAAACCATAAAAATGCATTTTTCGTTAATTGACAATTCCATGCTGTGGCAGTGCATAAGAATAATTTATTGGATGTGTTTTTTTCTTTGTAAGCTTCTAATTCTTTGCTATTTTGAGTGGTAAAATTATATTCTTCTTTCTTCCTTTCAAAAATCATTGAAGGTCTTGAAGACTCATACTCATATAAATATTCTAAAATTACTTCTTTTGCGGTAATTTCAAATCCATAATTATATTTTTTGCCCTTACTTACAAAAACGAAATCCATTTTAGTTGGATTTTTCCTACTTCCTTCATCCAATAAAAATGGTGTAGTTTTAATCAATGTATTAATTTGCATTAGATTAGAATTTCTAACAAACAAAATTGCGGTTGTGAGTGCCTTGAAAATATTGCTTTTTCCAGCAGCATTATATCCATAAAAAGCCAAAGTAGGCAAAATTCTGTCTTTGCCGTATGGATAAACATTTTCTTCGTGTTCTGTTGCTGTATTTGCTATACACGAAACTCTTACTTCATCTTTTATTGACATAAAATTTGATACTTTAAATTCTAATAGCATAAGTTATTCTCCTATTACAATCAAATATTAACATTAAAAAAATAAAAATGCAATATTTAAATGCAATATTTGTAATTTATTTACATAATACAGTTATATGGATATATTTTACATATTGTCAGTTATAGCTTTTTTATTCTTCTTCTTTTGTGGTTCTAGAGTTGTTTTTAATCCGTGTTTTTTCCTGTGTTTGTTTACTTCTCGAATAATCGATTTACATCTTTCGGTAGAACTTTCTTTTTGACATTAAAAATCTCCATATATTCATCTTCATAGGTTCCTAATTCCATTGCAATAGACCCAAAACTATCTTTTAATAATGCTTTTTCGATAATTGAAGCAATTTCATATTTGATTTCCAAAGGAACTTGTGTAATATATTCACAAGCATATTCAACAAGTGACTTTTCAAATAATTTTTTTCTTCTTTTGATCTGCCCTTAATTTTCGGGTAGTCCACCTCATTTATAGAATCTGAACATTTAATATACATATTATTCAAGGTATTAATATCATCAGAAAGAAGTCATTCTTTAGATACTCCTAGTATTTCAACTAATCTCTTCACAATTTCGACATTTGGTTTTCTTATACCTTTTTCATATTTTAAAACATCATCATAAGTTTTTAAAAACAGCATTTCTCAATTCTTTAGCTAATGCTGTTCTTGTTAAACCAACGTCTTCTCTAACTATGGCTAATCGTTCTCCAAAATATTTCCCTTTTGTTCTTATGTATGCCACGCATATATATTAGTAAATATAGCCAAACTAGGCTACAGCCATATGTGGCTCGATAAGATAAGGGTAATAATAAAATCAAGCCCTACAGCAACAATATATTGGCTACTTCAATATATTCAATATGTTGAAACAACAAGGCCTAAAAGCATAAAAGATAGAGTAATAGATTTAAAACAAGTTTAAAAAGAAATATAAATAAAAAATTATATGTTTAAATCTTATTAGAGCCACATACAATTGACATAACAAAAGATAGTTGTGTCATATATTATTCAGCAAATAAACATTAATAAAAAATCATGTCAATTTAATATGACATGATTTAATAAGTGATTTATGATTAGCTAATATTATGAATTAAAGCATCAATTAGTTTAAATGCTTTATCAGCAGATGAACGGACATTTTTTTCAAAATCTTTTCCATCACCATCATATTCATCTGATATACATTTTATTGAAAGACATTTTACATTATTTAATGCACAAACTCTAGATATGGCTACAATCTCCATATCACAAATATTACAGCCTTCTTTAAATCTAGCTTCCTTATCTTCTTTCTTGTCTACAAACATATCGCCAGATGCATCTACTGCTTCTTTGATATCGGGACATATTTTTTTTATAAGCTCAATCATTTGTGAATCAAGATAAATATACTTATCTTTCATATCTCCATATTGGTGTTTGTCCACATCATCAATTGTTGATGTATCAAAGTCATAATTTAAACATTTACTCACATAAAACAAATCAGAAACTTTTAATTTTGGATCAAGCGCTCCTGTAACACCAAAATTTAATATTAATTCAACATCATGTTTGGTAATTAAAAATTGTGTGGCCATAGCAGCATCTATTAATCCCCAACCAGATTTAATGGCATAAACTTCATTATTATTTATTGTTGTTTTGAAATATTTAAATGTATTATTACTTAAATTTTCAATTTCATAATTACTTTTTAAAAAAGATTCTAATTCTCTTTCAATCGCAATAACTATTCCAATTCTCATGCAATATACTTCCCTTCTTAATAATTATACAAAAATAAAAAAATAGTTGACATGATCGAAAAAGTAATGTTACATTAAAGAAACCATAAAGAGAACGGAGAGGGACAAGCCCGATGACCCGTCAGCAACCCTATCGAAGATAGAAGGTGCTAAAGCTTGAATGATGGGAACATGAAAACATAAAAAATGCTCCTATCAACGATGGGGGCTTTTATTTTCTCTTTGTGGATAAAGGAGGAAATAAAAATGGTAAATTTAGATTCAATGATGTTTGGCTCAGGAATTAAGATTGAAGTTAAACCAGAAGATTATTATGATTTTCTTGTTTGGGCAAAAGAAAATGGTTGTTTATGGAGCAGTGGAGAAATAATTCATCCAATACTTGATAAAGATAAGCCATATAAGCCACACCCGATTGCTGTTATTGGTAAAGACAGGCTGTTGCATTATCCATATAATTGGGCAATACTGTCATATAGTAAAAATCCTACATACTATTTTAAAGATATAATGCAAGATATCGAAAAAAGAATATATCAAGATGTAGAATTAGAACACGAAAAATTTACTTTGAAAAATAGTGACATCAGCAATGAAGAAAAAATAAAATTAAGAAAATCAATAGCTGATAAAGAAAGAACTTTTGAAGAAGAAAAAATATTATTTAATAAACATTTAGATTATTTAAGAGATCTAAATCAAAAACAATTGATTTATCAAAAATATACATATAGGCTACCTAAATGGTTTTTAGTTAAGTATGAAGATATAGCAGAAATAACTGACATATATGATGTTTTAGAAAAATATGGCTATGAAAACAAATATAACATTAAACCAGTTTATATGTATTTAAAACCACATACATTATTTGTCGATAATAGATTAATGTGTTTTGGACCGCTTGATGATATTAATTTTGCGCACGCTAGACAAAGCAAGATGAAATTCTATAATACAAAGAAATTCATAAAAATGATAGAAAACATATTTAATTAAAAAAGAGAAGAGAATAAATTATTTAAATGATGTAATTGGATATGATGCTTTCTAAAAGCTGAATCAGAAAAATACCTACAAAAAACAAAAGATATTTTATTAAAATATAGAAATTTTCTTAAAAATTGCCAAGGAATTATATGAGAAAATGGTTCTTCTTTTCTCAGATATTCAAAGAATAAAAGAAACAGTAAAAACAACAGAAACATCAATTTAAAAAGACACAATGTGTCTTTTTATGCTTTATTAAATTTGTCTTTTCCCTGTTTACATCTTGGACAAACCCAATCATCTGGTAAATCTTCAAAGGCAACACCATCATGTTCAGCTGGATCATAAACATATCCGCATATTGAACATACATATTTACCACTTTCTTCATTATTTGAAAAATCAACTTGCGCAAGAACTGTTGGTACAGGATTATCTAAATCCATAACTCTTTTTGCTTCTAGGTTTTCATAGCCTTGTGGTGTATGTGTTCCACAATATACAGTAGGGTGATTCTTAACAAATTCAATAACACGATTAAGTGTGATTCTAGCAGCATCTAAATCATCATAGACAACAGATAATTTATTTTCATATAAAGCTTCATCAACATAGGTTATGTCACCATGAAGCATATAGAATAAACCGTCGTTTTCAACAACGACAATACTATTGCCATTTGTATGTCCTTTGGCTTTTATAAAATAAATGCCATCTTTTATTTTTTGTGATTCAGGGAAGTTATAATATGGACCATCATTGAATTCTACCGGAATTAAATTTGTAAGTCCTTGTAGTTCTAATGCTGATAATTCATCTTTATTAACATACACCTTAGCATTAGGGAATGATTTCAATTCGCCAGAATGATCGCTATGTTTATGAGTCAAAAGAATCTTTGTAACTTGTTCCTTTTTATAGCCTAATCTTTCTAAAGCTTCTAAATATGAACAAATATCTTTTCCAGTGAAAACTGCGCTATTCTCATCAGGCTTTTCTTCCGGTGTTCCATAAGGAAGACCAGTATCCACTAATATTACTTCATCGCCAGTATCAATAAGGTAATTTTGTAAACTTCCACGATATCTAACATTTTTATCAAACTTTTCGACACCTTCTTCTCCACCAAACGCAAATGGTTGAGAATAAAAACCATCTTTTCTAAATTTAACAGCCTTAATTTCCATTGTTTATCTCCTTTTCAAAAACATTTTAACATTGTGTTTGCTTTGGATAAAAGCCAAATGCTTATATAAATATTTAAAAATTGTAAAATAGGTGTGGAGGAATATGATATGAAAAAAGATTTAGGTGTTATTCAAGCCATCTATCCAATGCCTGTATTGATGGTGGCTGCTTATGATGAAAATCAAAAAGTAAATGTAATGAATGTTGCGTGGGGGCAAATATGCGATTACGATAAATTAATCTTGTTTATCGGTGAAGGAAAGAAAACATTAAAGAATATTTTAACTTCTAAAGCATTTACTGTAGCTTTAGCTGATGAAAAACATATGGATGTAGCTGATTTCTTTGGAATGTCATCAGGAAATAAGATTGAAGATAAATTTGAAAGAACAGGTTATCACGCAATCAAATCCGATAAAGTAAATGCGCCAATCATTGAAGAATTTCCATTAGTAATTGAATGTGAATTATTAGAATATTTAGATCAAGAAAATATTTCAGGTGTAATAGGTAAAATAATTAATGTTAAAGCTGATGAAGAAGTATTAAATGAAAAAGGAAAAGTTGATCCTGAAAAACTTCAAGTACTAATGTTTGATCAATTTACCAATGGTTATTACTTAACAGGAAAAAGAGTTGGTCAGGCATGGAGCGAAGGAAAAGAATTATTAACTAAATAATAAAGAAAAAAGGTGAGTAACAAGATGTTATTCACCTTTTTAGAAATTGATTATGATAAAAATGAAAATCACTCTTTTAAATGACTATCACTGATAAATAATTTGTATAATAAATAGCTCATTAAACTGATTAGCGAAAGATAAATAATAACCTCAATAAATATCCCACATTTATCTGCAATTGTATTAAATACTGGCTGAGTAGTTGGATAAAATGGTGAAATATAAAACATATTTGATTCATAGTGTACATCATTGAATATTAAATGACTTATTATATTTATTATTTCAGCTATTAAAGACATTATTAAGAATAAAAAGAATGTTGGTTTAAATTTAATATTGTTTCTTTTTCTTAAAACTACAATTGAAATAATAGCTAAATAGACCATTAAGATATGATAAATAAAACCATGAAATGTTAATAAAATTTGTGGTCTTAGCATATCAAGCGGCCCAATTAAAGCTACTGTTGCCGCTAATAAAGAATATGTTGACAGAAAGACTAATAATATATTTTGTCTTTCTTTTTTTATTAATGGCAAAGCTATTCCACAATACATTGCCATTGAACATAATTGCCAAGGAAAAAACCACATGTTGTATTCATTATTAAAAACATATTTATATGTAAATATTTGTTTCCATATCTCACCAACAAACATCGTCATTGAAAGAATATAAATAAATTTAATTAAAAAATTTTCATTCTTATTTTTTATGTATAGATATAAAAGAATACTAGTGATTATTCCTAGTATTAGAAAAGTAATATGTAATATACCAAAAAGTTTTGGCGTTTCTTTAAAAACAAAGTTCATTATTTTTTATATAGATTTTTTAAATTATTAGTTCTTCTTATTTTCTTTAACTCTTCATAGATTTGTTTTAAAGATTGTTCATAACGATTATTGTTAAATGGACCAACAAAATCAATGTCTTTAATTTCATCAGGAAGATATTGTATTTTTTGGAAGCAATCATAACGATCATATGAATACTGTTCTTCTTTTGAAAGACCAACCGGAGTCAGCCTTAGATATTTGGGAACATCATATGGCTTTTCATCTACCAAGGCACTAGCTTTATGAATTGCATCAACACCTGTTCTTGACTTAGGTGATAAACATAGATCAATTACATGTACGCCAAGAGGAATAATTGCTTCGGGAAAACCTACATGTTCAGCTGCTTCACAAGCATTTATGGTCCTTGCGATAAGTGGAGGATTAGCTAATCCAATATCTTCATAGGCAATTACTAATAGCCTTCTTTTTATTGATTCAACATCACCACTTTGGGCTAACAAAGCTAAATAGTAAAGGGCTGCATTTACATCTGATCCTCTAATTGATTTTTGGAAAGCCGATAGTAAATCATAGTGACCATCTTCTGATGCAAAAGATCTTTGATTGACCATTTTTGTGTTTTCTTTTACCGTTTCAATATCGATATGATTATTATCACAAACGATGGCACACAATTCTAAAATATTTAATGCCCAACGAACATCGCCATTAACAGTTTGAGCTATTAAATCCAAAGCATCTTCATCGATTGTATATTTATTCTCTAGTCCTTTTGGTGAGGACATGGCTTTTTTAATACCTTCAATAATATCATCATTTGTTAAAGGATTAAGTTCAAACAAATGACATCTACTTCTTATTGCGGGATTAATTGAATGATAAGGATTAGCTGTTGTACAACCTAACAAAATTATCGAACCATCTTCAAGATGTGGAAGTAGCAAATCCTGTTTATCTTTATTTAAACGATGCACTTCATCACAAATCATTATTAGTTGTCCTGACATTTTTGCTTCTAAAAAGATGGCATCTAAATCTTTTTTGTTGCCAGTAACGGCATTGAAACTGCGGTATGGTCTTTTAAGTTCATTAGCGATTACTCTTGATAGTGTTGTTTTGCCAGTTCCTGGAGGGCCAAAAAAGATGCTAGAGAAAAAAGTTTGTTTTTCTAAACATTTTCTTATAACGGCATTTTCACCTACTAATTGTTTTTGTCCAAGAATCTCATCAATTGTTTCTGGACGCATTCTTTTCGCTAATGGCTCTTTCATATTTCTTCCTTATTTATTTTTTCCATCAATTCATTTAAATCATTTAATTTAATAGTTTTATCTTCTATATCTTTTGGGACATTTATTATATCAGGGATATAGATGACTCTTATTCCTGCATTGATTCCACTTAATATGCCATTTATGGAATCTTCAACAATTATAGTTTCTTCTTTTTTAAAGTTGAAGTGCGACCAAGCTTTTATGTAGATTTCAGGATCTGGCTTACTATTTTTTATATCATCACCAAAAACCATATAATCAAAGCTATTTTCTAATCCACAAGCTTTTAGGTTAAACATCTGTCGTTGTCTTTCGGTTGAGGTGGCAATAGCGATTTTAATATCCATCTTTTTTAAATAAGATAATATTTCATCTACGCCTTTCTTTTTTGGCGCAGGTGATTTTTGTCTTAAATCATAGATGATATTTATAAGATTGTTATGATATTCATCAAAATTGAAGTCTTGTCCCTTATAATCTAAAACTAATTGTTTGTGTAAGCTAGTATTACCACCAATTACCTTCTTTAAAATATCTAAGGGAATATCATAATGGTATTTTTCACAATTAATAGCAGCTGCTTTCAAATATAGATTTTCGCTATCTATTAAGACACCATCAACATCAAATATGACCAGTTTAACCATAATTCTATTATAAGATATTATGTTAAAATGATATCGGAGGATTTATTTATGGACAATAATGAATTAAGCAAGCATGCGCTTTCTGTTCGAAGAAACATTGTAAAAATGGTTTACGATGCACAAAGCGGACATCCAGGAGGCTCTTTAGGTTGCGCAGATATTTTGACATATCTATATTTTGAAGAAATGAATATCAATAAAGAAAATCTTTCTTCAACAAATAGAGACCGTTTTGTCTTATCAAAAGGTCATTGTTCACCTGCTTTATATGCAGTTTTGAAAGAAAGAGACTTATTAGATGAAGATTTAGAAAGTTTTAGACAAATAAATTCTAAACTTCAAGGCCACCCAAATATGAATTATGTTGCGGGTGTTGATATGTCTACTGGTTCTTTAGGCCAAGGTGTTAGTGCAGCGGTGGGTATGGCTTTAGCTAACAAATTAGATAAAAATGATAATCGTGTTTATGCTTTACTTGGTGATGGTGAATCAGAAGAAGGCATTGTTTGGGAAGCATTAATGGCGGCAGCACATTACAAGCTAGATAATTTAGTTGTTATCTTTGATGTCAATGGTTTACAAATTGATGGCAATGTTGAAGACGTAATTGGTCCATTACCATTAAACAAAAAAGCTGAAGCATTTAATTGTAATGTAGTTACATGTGATGGTCATAACTTTGATGAAATTGCTGATGCATTTAAAAAAGCTAGAGAATGCAAAGGCGCACCAACAGTAATTGTTGCACAAACTGTAAAAGGCAAAGGTGTTTCATTTATGGAAAACAATTATGGTTGGCACGGCAAAGCTCCAAATGAAGAAGAATTTAAAATCGCAATGTCAGATCTTAAGGAGGCCCTATAATATGGCACAAGAAACAAGAAACGCTTATGGCGAAAAATTAGCTGAATTAATTGTCAAAGATGAGAAGATTGTTGTATTAGATGCCGACTTAACTAAATCAACAAAAACAGCTGATGCTAAAAAAGCATGTCCTGAAAGACATTTTAACGCTGGCATTGCTGAAGCTAATATGATGGGTATGGCTGCAGGTCTTGCAGCTAGTGGAAAGACAGTATTTGCGAGCTCATTTGCTGTATTTGCTGCTGGTAGAGCATTTGAAATTATTAGAAATTCGATTTGTTATCCAAAATTGAATGTAAAGATTTGTGCTACACATGCAGGTTTATCGGTTGGAGAAGATGGTGCATCACATCAATCAATTGAAGATGTTGGCATTATGAGAACTCTTCCTAATATGAAAGTATTTGTTCCTTGTGATCAATATGAAACAAAGGCCTTAATTGAATATGTATCAAAATTAAATGGTCCTTGTTATGTAAGACTTGGAAGAGGAAAAGTTGAAGATGTTTATACAGCTGATACTAAATTTGATTTTTCTAAAGTTGATATATTAAGAAAAGGAAAAGACATTGTCTTATTCGCAATGGGCCTAATGGTTCAAGAAGCTTTAAAAGCTGCTGAAGAATTAGATGCAACTGTTGTCAATGTATCAAGTTTAAAACCAGTTGATGAAGAAGGTATCGTTGAATTATTAAAATCTCATAAAAAAGCTTATGCTTTAGAAGAACATAATATCTATGGTGGACTATATTCAGCAATTGCCGAAATAAAAGCTAAAACAGACATTGGCACACCTATTTATCCAATTGGTGTCAATGATACATTTGGTGAATCAGGAAAAGCTAAAGATGTCTTACACAAATATGGTCTAACAGCAGAGAATGTTGTTAAAGTTGTAAAAGGATAAGATGTACAAGGAACAGTTAATCTGTTCCTTTTTAATAATTTTAGTGTAAAATGATTTGGTATGGCTATTAAGAAATTATTTGGTGATAAAAAGTTTTATATTTCAACACTGATGTTGGCACTACCTGTAATTGCTCAAAACCTTGTTGAAAATCTAGTTAATCTAATTGATAACTTTATGGTATCAGGACTAGGTGATTTAAAGATGTCAGGTACAAGTGTTGCAGGACAAATCATCTTTGTTTTTATGATACTTGTTAATGCTGTTTGTATTTCTGGTGGCATTTTCTTAACTCAATATCATGGTGCTAATGATGCAAAAGGCATCAAACAAGCTATTAGTTTTAAAACAATTGTTTCTCTTGTTTTATTATTAGTCTATTTAATAGCTTGTTTATTATTCCCAAGACAGGTACTCAGTTTAATGCTTATTGGAAATAATCAAAAAGAAGCCATTATTGCTGAAGGCATCAAATACATGCGTGTTATGTCTCTTGCTGGGCTTCCAATGGTTGTTTGCTATATATGTGCTTCATCATTAAAAGAGATCGGTTATGTTAAGCAACCACTATATGTTTCGTTTATTGCAGCTTTGATAAACATGTTTTTCAATTACGGCTTAATATATGGAAATTTAGGAATGCCTAGACTTGAAGTCGTTGGTGCAGCAATTGCTACAGTTATTGCGAGAATTTCTGAAGCACTTATATTCTTATATATCATTAAGAAAAGCGACGCTCCTATTAAGACAACATTTAAAGAATTATTCAATATTGACCATGAATTATTTGTGAATATTTTTAAACGTGGTGCACGCATTATGGCTTCAGAAGCAATTTGGGTATTAACTGAAACAGTTACTACAGCTGTTTATAATGGCAAAGGTGGAGCTGATGTTGTATCGGGCATGTCATCAAGCTTTACGATTGCGAATTTGTATTTTACAGCTTTTGCGGGTGTCAATGTTGCCACTGGCGTCATACTTGGCAAATTGTTAGGTGAAGGAAAACTTGAAGAGGCAAGACAAAAGCGTGTATGGCTTTCTTCTGGTTCGTTGATATTTTCTTTATTTGTAACTTTGCTTGGAATTTCAACAACTTTCCTTGTGCCAATAATTTATTCTAACTTAAGTCTCAGTGCCCAATTAATATGTGAAAGAATGGTTTTCTATATGGCCCTATTTATGCCAGTGTGGATTGTCTTTAATGTACAACTCGCAATAGCCAGAGCTGGAGGAGATGCAAATATGGCCTTCATCTTAGATGGCTTAGTAAATATTATAATTACAGTTCCGCTTGTCTTTTTCTTGGCTAATGGCACAAGCCTTGGCCCTGTAGGCATTTATATAATCAGTAGATTCGTTGACGTTGGTAAGGTTGTGGCCTGTTATTTCTGGTTAAAAAGAGAAACATGGCTAATTAATTTAACAGTTTAAAAAGAGGCTTACGCCCCTTTTTAAAATAGCCAGCTCAAGAATTTCTTAAGCAATTTAAATGGTATCAATATAAAGAAAAAGAATCTTGATACAATAAATGCCAATAATGAAAACATATTTCCTCCTATTTATACAATTTATTTATCTCTTCACTATTTAGAAATAACGCTTTGTCTTTTAAATATAATTTAGCCGCCATAATCAATTTATTAATATATATAGGTTCTTTCTTTAAGATATTTATTTGTTTATTAATAATTACCTTTTCTTGTTTAGAATCATTTAAGATATCTTTAATTTGTCTTAAATCAATTTTCAATAGTTGTAAGAAACGAATTTGTCCAACTTGATTAATAGCTTTTTCATCATATAGAAGATATCCCATCTTATCTTTCTTTGTAGCTTTCACAAGACCTAAATGTTCATAGTTTTCTATCACCCTTCTTGAGATGTGATATTTCTTCATGATGTCTTTTCGATAGTATAGTTTTTCTTTCATTTAAATTTCCTCCTTATTGTGAATTTGCACATAATGTGAAGTCAATACTTCATATAAGGGCTTGAAAAATAAACGAATTACATTGACCTGTTTTTAATAAAAAAGGTAAAATAAAAACGCCAAGGAGGAAGCGTTTATGGATGTTCATTTATGCAATAATTCACATAGTAACGATTTAGATGAGCACCCGAAGGCGTGCCTCATTTAAATCGTCTTTTAATTGTAAGGAGGAAAGACGATGGTTGAAAAAATCATAGAGCTATTAGAAAAAGAAAACTTTAAAGAATTGAAGTTACTTTTAAGCGAAGCCAATGAGGCAGATATTGCAGAATGCTTGGACGAATTAGATAAGAATAAACAAGCAGTAGTATTTCGCTTATTAAAAAAAGATGAAGCGGCAGATATCTTTGCTAGAATGGATCCCGATACGCAAGAGAACTTAATTGAAACATTAAGTGATAATGAAATCGCCAGTATTGTATCGAAGATGTACATTGATGATGCCGTTGATTTAATTGATGAATTACCTGCCAATCTTGTAACTAGGGTTTTAAATAACTCCTCAGAAACAAAACGTAAAGCTATCAACGAAATGTTAAAATATCCTGAAGATTCAGCAGGATCAATTATGACAACTGAATATTCTTCATTAGAAGAAGACACGACAGTTGAAGAAGCCTTTAATAGAATAAGAAAAAGAGGATTAACAAAGGAAACTATTTATACAATATACATTACTGATAAGGCACGTTATCTTGTGGGCGTTGTATCAGCTAAAGATTTATTATTGGCTGAACCACAGACAAAGATGTCAGAAATAATGGAAGAAAATGTTATTAGTGTCAATACTAATGAGGATAAAGAAGAGGTTGCTAAGATGTTTGATAAATATGACTTCTTAGCTATACCGGTTGTTGACTCTGAAACTAGACTTGTTGGTATCGTTACAATTGATGATGCCATCGATGTCATGTCAGAAGAAAATGAAGAAGACTTCGAAAAGATGGCCGCTATGGCACCATCTGAAGAAGATTACATGAAAGAATCAGTCTTCTCACAATATCGAAATCGTATCGTATGGCTTTTGGTCTTAATGTTAAGTTCCATTGTTACAGGAAAGATTATTACTAGCTATGAAAACGCCTTTGCAGCTGTGCCTATATTAGTTTCATTTATTCCAATGATTATGGATACGGGCGGTAATTGTGGTTCACAAGCTTCAACAATGGTTATTAGAGCTTTAGCTACTGATGAAGTAGAAACAAGAGATGTCTTAAAAGTTTGGTGGAAGGAAATAAGAATCGCTATGTTAGTTGGTGGAACATTGGCGATTGTTAATGGCGTTAGAATCTTCTTACAATATCATGATTTATCATTAGCTATTGTAATAGGTATAACTTTATTCTTTACCGCAATGCTTGCTAAATCGCTTGGTTGTTTGCTTCCAATATTGGCTAAATCATTAAAACTTGATCCAGCTTATATGGCTTCACCAATGATTACTACTATGGTTGATGCTTGTAGCTTAGTTATTTTCTTTAATATTGCTTTATTATTGATGAATATATAAGATGAAAAAAATAAAAGAATTATTTTTAAAATATAAAGAAGTTATCAGTTATCTATTCTTTGGTGGATGCACTTTTCTAGTAAGCATTATCAGCTTTTATATTTTTAATAAGGCCTTATCTTTTAATGAACATATATCAAATATTATAAGTTGGATATTAGCTGTTGCTTTTGCGTTTGTCACAAATAAAGTATTTGTATTTGAATCAAAGGCAAAAGAAAAAAAGACAGTCATAAAAGAATTAATATCTTTTGTTACAGCACGACTATTAACTTTAGGAATAGAAGAAATAATTCTTTTTGTTGGCTGTAACTTATTAAATATTGATGCACTCATTGTTAAGATAATTGCTCAAGTTGTCGTTATTGTGTCAAATTATTTTTTATCAAAATTATTTATTTTTAAAAAATGAAATTAGTTATTCAAAGAGTAAAAGAAGCATCTTGTACAGTAGACAACAAAATCACTGGAAGAATTGATCAAGGTTTTTTAGTGCTTGTTGGTATTGATGTTAATGATGATAAAGAAGTGATATTAAAGATGGCTAATAAAATGAGTAAGTTAAGAATATTTGATGATGAGAACCATAAAATGAATTTAAGTTTATATGATGTTAATGGCTCAGTTTTATCGATATCGCAATTTACATTATTGGCTGATTGTTCTAAAGGAAATAGACCATCATTTATAAATGCATTAAATGGTGAAAGAGCTATTGATTTATATAATTATTTTAATGATTGTTTAAAAGAATTAGGGCTAATTGTTGAGACAGGCATATTTGGTGCAGATATGAAGATAGCTTTAATAAATGATGGACCAGTTACGATTGTTTTAGATTCAAAGGAGATTTTAAAATGATTGAAAATTACAATTTAAATGATATTGTGCAAATGAAAAAAGATCATCCTTGCCATAAATCACATTATTGGAAAATAACAAGAATGGGTGCTGATATTAAAATTAAATGCGAAGGTTGCGGTGCCATTGTAATGATGGAAAGACAAGAATTTGAACGCAAATGTAAAAAGATGATTCAAAAAGCACAAGAAAACGAATTATGATAAAAACAATTTTATTTGATTTAGACGGAACTCTGTTGCCAATGGACCAAGATAAATTTGTTGAATCTTATTTTCGATTGCTAGTTAAAAGAATGTTGCCATTAGGAATTGATGGAAAAGAGTTGATAAATGCGATATGGCATGGCACAAAGGCAATGGTTTTAAATGATGGTAAAAAAACTAATAGAGATGTCTTTTGGGAAGATATAAAAACCTATTATAAAGATTATTCTAAAGAACTAGAAAATGAACTAAATGATTTTTATAAAGTTGATTTCCAAGAAAGCAAGAAATATTGCGGTTTCAACAAATACGCTAAAATAATTATCTCTGAAATTAAAAAAAGAGGATTACAAGTTATTATTGCCACTAATCCTATCTTTCCTTATTTTGCAACTGAAAGCAGAATGAAATGGGCGGGCATCAATTTAAAAGATATTGATTTATATACAGCATATGAAAGTTCAAGCTATTCAAAACCCAACATTAAATATTATGAAGAGATCATTAAAAAAATGAACCTCAATCCTGAAGAATGTTTGATGGTAGGAAACGATGTAGATGAAGATATGATAGCTGAAAAGCTAGGAATGAAAGTATATTTAGTTACCGATTGCTTAATAAACAAGAGCAATAAAGATATAAATGTATATCCTAATGGTTCTTTAATAGATTTTTATGAATATTTAGGAAAGCTGATATTTAAAAATAACGGCCCAGAGATATTGTAATAACGCATAAAAAGTTATAAAATGATAACACGCTTTATTGAGGTAAATTATGGAAATTATTTTATTAATAGTAGCTATATTGCTTATACTTATATCTTTACTACAAAGTGGTAAATCTGATGGCTTGAGTGCTTTCACTGGTTCTGGTGATTTGGGCTTATTCCAAAATGTTAAAGAAAGAGGTCCAGAAAAAGTAATCTCAAGAATTACAATGATTCTAGGAATAATCTTCTTTGTCTTAGTCATTATTATTAGAGTTATCAAATAGGGGTAGTAAATACCCTTTTTATTACTATGGGAATAAAAGAAGTCGCAGTAAATAAAAAAGCTTTTCATGATTTTGAAATATTAGATAATTATGAAGCTGGCTTATCTTTACTTGGAACAGAAATTAAATCAATTCGTAAAGGTAAAGTTCAACTCAAAGAATCTTATGTCTCATTTATCAATAACGAAGCTTACATCAAAGGGATGAACATTGCCCAATATGATTTAGGCAATCGTTTTAATCATGATGAAACAAGAGATCGTAAGCTATTATTGCATAAAGCTGAAATTCGCAAGTTAGCTAATAAAGTCAAACTACAAGGTCTAACAGTAATTCCTTTAAAGATGTATTTAAAAGATGGCAAAGCTAAACTTGAAATAGCACTAGCGCGAGGAAAAACATTATATGATAAGCGTGAAAGTGATAAACTAAAATCAATGAAGAGAGAAGCTCAAAAAGCTTTAAAAAGATAAATGAATAAAATTATTAAAAATATAATGCTAATTATTCTTATATGTTTTATGATAGTATTTGCATATTTAGGATATAAGCTTTTTATGATTTCAAACGAGAATGAAGATGTCATAAATGAAATAAATGATATCAGTAAAGAAATTGATGATGCTGAAAATCAAATAGATAAGCTTAATTTAGAAATAAATGAATTGAAAGAAAGTAAAAGCGCTGCTTTTAGTGAGTACACAACTTGGAAAAGACAAAATCAAAAGTTAGAAGAAATTCTCAAATAAGAAGCACAATTTTAATTGCGCTTTTAGCAATAGGACTTAGTTGTTTAAGTATTTACTTTTATAATGCATATACAAAAGCAAATGAAAAACTAATTCAAAATAAACAAGTCTTAAATGTTTTAAATGAAACATTAGATAAGACAAATGTAAATTTAGATAATTGTAATAAAGAATTAAATGATTTAAAAGATATTGATAAGAAGATCGATGAAATAAAAGAAATATATTTTAAAAATGCAGTAAAAGCAGAAGAATTAGCGAGAAGTGGCGAAGCAGATTTTAAAGTTTGTTATTTAACATTTGATGATGGACCATATTCTAAAACAACACCAGCTTTCTTAGATGTTCTTGAAAAGTATGATGTGCAAGCTACTTTCTTTTGTTTAGCTAAAGAAGGTGTTGATGATATTTATAAAAGAGAAAAGATGAATTGCCATACAATAGGCAACCATACTGCAAGTCACAATATCAAATATATTTATAGTAGTGTCGATGTATTTATTAATGATTTATTAGAAAATAGAAAGTTCATTGAAGATTTATTAGGAATCACAACTGATGTCATGCGTTTTCCAGGAGGCAGTCCTCAAGTTAGTTATAGTGGTTTAAGCACTAATCAAATGATTGAAAAATTAAGAGAAAATCATTATGGCTATGTTGATTGGACACTTACAACAGGCGATGGCGGTGGACCTACATATTTAACACCAGATGAATTCTTACACAATGTTATTGATAGCTCACCTAATTTCAATGTTATATCTGTTTTAATGCATGACTATAGCACAAATACACTAGCGTGTTTGTCACAAATGATTGAGGAATTAACTAATCAAGGATATATATTCTTGCCTTTAAGTTATGATGCACCAATAGTTAGAAAGTAGTGGAAAAATCATCTGAAAATAAGTAAGTGTATCAAAACAATGGCTTTAATAAGCTTAATAGTTGTGTGTATTTATTATGTCTTAAATATTATTAATAATGTAATTCTTTATGGCTATGCAAATTCATTTTCAAGTATATTAATACTCGTACTTCCTAATATAGTGAAAGCATTTTGTGCAGTATTTATATATTTTATGGTTCTTGGCTTTTGCGAATTAATTGAAAGGGCAATTAAGATTGATAGAAAACTATCGTTATTATCAAAAAATAACGAAAAGAGTGAATAAACTATTGCATTTTGTTTAATAATGTAGTTTAATAAAATATCCAAATGGGGATGTCTTGGTTTCGACAGGTCTATGCTGGATTTTAACTGCAGTGGAGTGATGACCTTATCATCAAAACAAAATATTCGGCAATAACGAATTAGCATTTGCTTAATATAGGTTGAGCGCTGTAGCTCCCTGAGCAGCTTCCAATTGTAAGGTTCATAGCGATTGGTCGTAAACATGAACTAGGTGAAAGTAGTTAGCCTATATCTGCTTATCCGAAAACCGAAAAGGCAAATTCAATACTTGGTAGTTTAAGCCTTCTGTATTGTCTTATCAAAAATTAAACTAAACTGTAGAAGTTAAAATGTGGGGCTATTCTTGGACAGGGGTTCGATCCCCCTCATCTCCACCATAAAAGAACTAGAATTGTGATACGAGAAATCTGTCACAATTTTTTAATTTTTAGGGTAAAAATAGGTAAAATCACCGGAGTACAAGTCTCACCAATAAGAAATTTGCCTAATTTTTGGCATCATTTTTAAACTAGTAAATCAAATTATCAATTTAGGCGGTTGCATTTTAAAATATGTAATAAAAATATAAAGAATTGCGCCAAACGGTAGAAAAAAAGCATTTGTGATATACTTAATGCATAAATGTTAATTCCTTTATTAGCATGTTAGGCCACACAGGATGTGGCACTTATTAATGGAGGAAAAATAATATGAAAACAAAACAAGAGCTCCTTGATAAATACAAGGACAACAAAGAATTTTATGATGTGATAAAAGCACATTATGGATCTAAGGAATTATTCCAAACAGACACAGGCGAACTTCTTAATTTTAACAAAGAAGCCATGAAGGATATAGTTGGCGCTGAAAAGCTAACCTATGAGGACTTCATAGATATTCAAATTCAAACTAGTGCAGACTATCGTGGCTCATTTATGCTTTGCTATTATTACAATCCTATGGGATTTAAAGGTGAGGCGGAGACTTTCACTAAAGATAGAATATGCTTCAAAAGAATTTATGTTGATGGAATGTACCCTGATGGAACATGTTTTGAAGGAAAAGAAGATCATGTCTGGGTGCCATCTGATGGCTTCGGTCATTTAGAAAAAGGCGACTGTGTATCTTTCTTTGCAGAACCATATAGGTATGTTAAAACCAGCAATGGTAAAAAACTAGATTTTGGTTTAAGAAATGCATCAGATGTTAAGAAGATAGATAAATACGAGCTTCCTACTGATATTGAATTAATGCTTCAATCCATTAATTAAATTATCTGTGAGAGCTGTTATCTTAACGAGCAATGTTCTAGATTTACATGTATAAGGAATCCTAAAGAATTAAAAGCATTAAGAAAAAGCATGATGGATTTACTAAAAAGCAAAGATAAATAGTGGCAAACGTTTTGTATCAAATTTGTATACCTTTGCCATTGAAAATAAGCGTGAATATTACATTCAGATGTTGATTTCACGCTTTTTATATGTTAAAATGACATCAAGCAAGAGGAATTCATATGTATTATAAAAGAACAATAGATAAAATTTTGGATGATGTTGAAAATGTATTTGAAAGCATAGTTATTTATGGGCCAAGACAAGTTGGAAAATCCACAACCTTAGCCCAAAGAAATAAAAATAAATATAAAGTTGTAAGCCTAGATGATGTTCAGGTAAGAAAACTAGCCAACGAAAACCCCGAACAGTTTTTAAAAGTTTATAATCCTCCTGTTATTATTGATGAAATACAAAAGGCTCCTAATCTTTTATCTTATATAAAAATGTATATAGATAATTATCGTCTTGAAGCAATTGAAACAAATAGAAAAAAAGAAAACTTATTTTATTTGACGGGTTCTCAACAATTTGAGCTACAACAATCAGTAAGTGAATCACTTGCTGGTAGAATTGGCGTTTTATTTATGAATTCTTTTTCCAGATATGAAATATTACAAAAAGACTCAAAAGAATTTTTACCAGATATTGATATATTATTAAGAACTGAAAGAGAAAGAGAAAACGATAAAGATACTGAAAATGTTTTTAATAGAATTTTTAAAGGTGGAATGCCATCAATAGTAGTTGATGATCAAGATAGAGATTTATACTTTCAAGGATACTTGAATTCCTATATTGAAAAAGATATTAAACAATTAATAAACATTTCTTTAGAACATGAATATATTAATTTCCTTTCAATTCTTGCTATGAGAACCGGACAACAAATAAACTATAATGATTTATCAAACGCAGTTGGAGTTGATGTTAGAACGATTAAAAGATGGTTATCAATTTTAGAAACGTCAGGCATGATTATATTGGTACAACCGTTTTTTGCAAACATCTCTAATAGTATTATTAAAGCTCCAAAATTATATTTTATGGACACCGGTTTATGCGCTTACCTATGCAAAATTCCTACAGCAGAGTTTTTAGAAAATAGCATGATGGCTGGTGCTTTTTATGAAACATACGTAGTTAGCGAAATATATAAATCATATTATCATAATGGAAAAAATCCCAAATGGTATTTATATTACTATAGAGATACACATCAAAAAGAAATTGATCTAATATTTTATCAAATGGACAAGATAACTCCTATTGAAATAAAGAAAAGCGTAAAACCAACAAGAGCATCTAAGAATTTTAAAGTGTTAGAAAAATACGGGAAAGAAATAACAGATGGTTTTGTAATATGCAGAAGAGACAATATAATGCCAATTAATGACAACGTATATGAAATACCAGATACGTTAATTGGTTTATAGAAAGATAAGGAATCATTTATCATTAAAGAACAATATTAATAATATAACGATATCCTATGATTAAGGGTTCCTCTGAATCCTCCTTAGCTCCACCATTGACAATCAACATCCAAGAGTAATACAATGTAATACACATGGAGGTTTTATTATATGACGATATCATTAAGATTAAGTGATGAAGATACAAAACTAATAAAAGATTATGCCAAAATCAATAACGTTAGTATATCAGACTTAATTAGACAAGCAGTAATAGAAAAAATAGAAGATGAAATTGACTTAGACGCATATAATAAAGCAATCAAATCTTTTAAAAAGAACCCTAAAACATATTCCTTAGATGAAATAGAAAAGGAATTGGGTTTATGAAAAAATACACTGTTGTTTTTTCAAATGAGGCTAGAAAAGATTTAAAGAAATTAGATAAGCCTACAGCTTCCTTGATTGTTGGCTGGATTAGAAAAAACTTAGAAGGCTGTGATAACCCAAGAATACATGGCAAGGGTTTAACTGGCAATCGAAGCAAGGAATGGAGATATAGAATTGGTGACTATAGATTGATTTGTGATATTCAAGACAACAAGATATTAATATATGTTTTAACAGTTGGGCATCGTAAAGAAGTTTATAGAATAAAAAGATAGTTTGGGAAGAAACTTTAGAATTAAAAAATTTTAAGAAATGACTATATATCAAAGTCGTTTTTTTAAAAATGATATATCCACAACTGTTGTGTCATTAACAAAGTAGATACGCAATTAATAAAAAAGCGTGATTAATTTCACGCTTTAAGTAAATAATGTATTTTATTAATTAGCCTCTCTTCTTTTGTGTGGTGATAAATATAGCCATAATTGATATGAAAGAAGAAAGAATTATGATGCAAGTATTTAAAGGAGTTTCACCTTTAACACTTGTATCTGGAACACTATAAATGCCGTTGTTGCATTTAAAGCACTAAAAGAAATATCGCTCAAAGTCACATTTGTTAATCCTGGCGTTAAGGTTGCCTCATAACCATCATTGATTAAACATTCTCTTTTTTCTTCAGCATCTCCTGCATAAAAGGCAACACCAACCCCATCAGATAAATAAGGCCCATTATCAAAATTCACTTCATAATTAGAATTAGCGATAACTTTAAATTTAAGACTACTTATTTCTTCGCTTACTGGAATTTATGAATTATTAGAAACGACAATCCAATCTCCTTCATCAATTTTATATTCAACATAGCCTTGTTCGCTACTATAGTCACTCGCAAAATTTATATTGATATTAAAATCATTCAATGCCGTTATTGGAACAGCTTTAAAATTCATTATTATCAATAAAATCGCAAACATCATTGATATTATTCTTTTACTTTTGATTTTCATAAATTATATTCTTTCCATAAGAAAAAACACTTCTATAATTTTAGTTCAAAGCTTAAAAAACATGCTGCTGTTTGATTATTGGTAGGTAACCTATTATTTAGTGTTTGTATAATAATTGTTATTTATTTTTGTATATACTTAAATTAAGAAATATGAAAAAGAATATTTTCTTTGTATCAGCTGTAGTTGCTTTATGCTTTTTCTACACAGGATCAGTATATATGGCTCAATATTATCGATTGATGACTTTTTATGATGATGTGACAATCGATATCATCACTTCGGTTTATAACTACATTTTACAAGCTTTAGGAATAGCTATTTATATTTATGGATTTAAAAAAAGATATTTGTTATTTAGCAATAATCATTTCTTTGTTTATTCACTAATAATCGGCAGTATTTTTATGAGTATTATTTTAATTACTAGAAATCCGATTATTTTACAAATTTTTGGATATCTATTCAATTTATCAATTGGAATTAATTCAGCTTTCTACTTGACACTTTTTACAGAAAAATGTCCAGAAGAAAAAATGGGTTTATTTTTTGGCTTGTCATATGCGCTTGGGAGTATTGGTACATACCTTCTTTCTTTAATTGATAATGGCGAATATATCACTTCTTCAAAGAGTATTGCGTTGTATTTTTTAATCATCGCCTTAATCATTTATTTTGTTTTAAATTCTGAAAACATCAAATATAAAAGTAGAAAAAACACAAAAACACAAATGCCTTCTTCAACAAAAAATCTTGTATTGATTATCATATTAATGACCACAATATCTTGTATAGGATCTGGGTTATATTATTCTTTACCTCAAGCTCAGGGAATTAACTGGTACTTGATTAGAGCATTTTATTCAATAGGCTTAATAATAGCTGGATTAATAATGGATAAAAACTCATTTATGGGAGAAACATGTGTTGTTGCATCATTGACATATCCGTTAATTGCGACATCTTTGTTCAATCAAGGAATGACAGATACAATTACACTTTCTCTAAGTTACATTTTTAGAGGATTTATAACTATTTATTATGTGCTTTCTTTTGGTAAGTTATATAAAAAAGAAAATGATTATTTGTTGTTCTCATCATTAGGATTATTGGTTTCTAGATTAAGTGAGGCAATAATTACGATAGTATTAATGAAATTAAATATTTCTAATATTGTCCAATTAATATTTTCAGCTATATGTTTTATTCCTTTATTGTTTGTTTTTGTAAAAACACAAAACGAGAAATATGTTGGCACATCATTTTCTGAAACAAAAAGGATGGCATTATTTTGTGAGAAATATGAATTAACTAATAGAGAAAAAGAAATCTTAGAATTATTGGTTCAAGGATTATCTGATTTAGAAATCTCCTCTAAATTGTTTATCAGCAATAACACCGTTCGTTTTCACATATCTAATTTGTTGAAGAAAACAAATTCTAAATCAAGAATTGATGTCGTTAATGCATTGAACAAGATGTAGATATGCTGTTATGACCGTTTAATTTTAATATTTGAAAACAAGAATTATAAAATATAATATCATTATATTCATTAAACATGGCAAAGAGAAAAAGTACACCAAAAATTAATATTTTCTTACCATTATAATAATGTTTTTATTATTGCTTGCTTGTAGTGACAATAAAAATGTCGATTCAGTTATTCAAGATAATGCTATAGAATCTAGCGACAAAATAAATTCATATCCATTTCAGATTACGATTATTGATGTTGGGCAAGTAATGCAGATATTAAAGTGATTTATTAAAAATAGCTCACCATGGTTCAAAATATTCAACAAGCGAAGCATTCTTAAAAAAGTGCCACCTGATTATGCTATTATCTCTGTGGGAAAAGAAAACAATTATGATTATCCATCTATTGATGTCCTTTTAAGATTAAGTGAATATAATGTTAAAACATATAGAACAGATATTAATGGAGATATAATTATTTCTAGTGATGGTAACAGCATTGAAATATCAACAGAAAAGAATAAGAAGGTAAGTTCTTCAAATTCTCAATCTATATCTATTGAAAACAAGAAAGTTGAATCAGTAAAAAATGATGATAATAAAGAAATATATGTCTTAAATATCAAATCAAAAAGATTTCATTATTCATGGTGTCAAGGTGTAAGTGATATGGCTGAAAAGAATAAAGAAATAAGCAATCTTAATCGAGAAGAAATTATTAAATTAGGATATAAACCTTGTGGAACATGTAACCCATGATGTCTTAAACATATTAAAAAAATATAGAAACGAAAATTGTTAAAATAGATATGATTAATATTAATGGCGATAGATTATGATAATAGGAATGTGTATTGGAATGTCTTTAGGCGTAGCTATTGGTGTTGCCACAAATAACATTGGTTTATGGTTACCAATTGGCTTATCTTTAGGAATATGTTTTGGATTAATGTTTAATGGAGATAGCGAAGAGGAAACTGAAGAAAAGAAAGAACAGGAAGAAAAAAATGATTAAAATTTATGGAATGCCAACATGTCCTTATTGCGATTATATTTATGAACAAATTAAAGGACGCGAAGATGAATTTGAATATATAAATATTGGTGAAAACATTAGGAATATGAGTGCTTTTACTAGATTGAGAGATAAAAGTCCTATTTTTGATAATTGTAAAAAAATTGGTGATGTTGGAATACCGGCTTTTGTATTCGAAGATGGTAGAGTTTCAATTGATCCAAAAGATGCAGGACTAATTGAATATGGAACAGCAGATGCATGTTCAATAGAAGATCATAGAAGCGGTAGAAAAGGTTGTTAATGCAAACTCAATAAATGAGAGAAAACATTTTAAAGGTAAAAAATCGAAAAGAATTTCGTGAGTGGTTAAATAATCATCATGACAATGAGAAAGAATTCAAAAGAGGAAAGCCGAAAGATGACAAAACTTTTTACTACATTGATGCAGTAGAAGAAGCACTTTGTTCTGGTTGGATTGATAGTTCTTATGTTCATATCAATGGAAGAACTATGCAACGTTTTTCTCCAAGAAGAAAAAATAGTATATGGAGCGAATTAAACAAAGAACGTGTAAGAAGATTAGAAAAGCTTGGCTTAATGGAAGATGCAGGAAGAAAACTTCTTCCAAATATGGACAAAAATTCCAAGATAGATAAAGAAATAGAAGCTGAATTAAAGAAGGCAAGAATCTTTACACAATTTAAAAAATTCCCTGAACTTTATCAGAGGATAAGATTATATAATTTAGCATTTTACAAAAATAAAAATAAAGAAGCATATGAAAAGATGTTGATACATCTTATAGAAGAAACCAAAAAAGGAAAAATGTTTGGCGAATGGAATGATTATGGTCGTTTGCTAGACTATTAAAAAAACGAATCAGAGATTCGTTTTATTTTTTAGAAATAATATCTAACTTTTCAATTACTTTAGCAAAGCCATGCATCATTAAAGAAGATACATAGAATACAATTGGTCCACCCAATAAGAATGGCCAAAAGATAGCTCCAATAAATACAGTCTCTCTATAATATCCACTTCCATAAGAAACAATGCCAAAAGCAAATGCACAAATGATAGACGCAATTGATCCTACCCAAAATAGAATTCTTGCGACTAAAGTGATTTTCTTTTCAGTATTACCAAATAATTTGTCATTAAATGAATTAAATTCTTGAACAGTTTTCTTTGCTTCTTGTAAAGTATCTTTACCAGCTTCAGTAGTTTTGTTTTCTTCCATTTCTTAGCCTCCATCTATTAAAATTATTTTAGTTTATAAATGTCACTTTTTCAAATAACCAGTTGGATATTATAAAATATAAAAGGGGTAATTATGTCTAAGAATTTAATAATCTATTATTCAAGAAGGGGACAAAATTATGTTGATGGTTCCATAAAAGATCTTGAAAAAGGAAATGTAGAAGTAATAGTAGAATATATTAAAAATACTATAGATTGTGATTTATTTGAAATAAAAACAGTTAAAGAATATTCTAAAGACTACATGACCTGCATTAAAGAAGCGAAAGAAGATATAAGCAACAATGAAAGACCTAAATTAAAAGAATATTTGGATTCAATTGACAAGTATGAGAATATTATTGTTGCAGGACCTTGTTGGTGGGGAACATATCCTTATGCAATTTTCTCACAATTAGAAAAACTAAATTTCACAAATAAAAATATATTTCCTATCATGAGCCATGAAGGAAGTGGTTTAGCTAATTCAGTTGAAGATTTAAAGAAAAATTGTGAAGGGGCAACTATTAAAGAAGGTTTAGCTATAAAAGGTTCATCTGTTAAACAATCAAAAGATGTAATTACTAGGTGGACTATTAATAATTTAAAGTGAGGACGATATGATTAAAAACAAGTTTTTTGAAGAAATTAATGGTAATTTTGGGTTTGGATGTATGCGTCTTACATTAAAAGAAGACGGAAACGTTGATTATGATATATTCAGTAAAATGGTTGATGAATATATCGGTGCAGGATTTAATTATTTTGATACAGCACATGGCTATTTAAGAGGCAAATCAGAAACAGCTATTAGAGATTGTATTACAAAAAGATATGATCGTAGTAAATTTTTATTAACAAATAAACTAACTGATCCATATTTTAATAGTGAAGAAGATATCAAAACATTTTTTAAACAACAACTTGAATGGTGTGGTGTTGAATATTTTGATTTTTATTTAATGCACGCTCAAGATAGAAATAATTATAAGAAATTTACTAAACATAAGGCATATGAAATATGTAGCGAATTTAAGAAACAAGGATTAATTAAACATTTAGGCATTTCTTTCCATGATAAAGCTGAAGTATTAGATATGATTTTAAATGAACATCCAGAAATCGAAATAGTTCAAATACAATTGAATTATATTGATTGGTTAGATGCCTCAGTAGAAAGCAAAAAAGTATATGAAGTATGCGAAAAACATGGCAAGCCAGTAATCGTTATGGAGCCAGTAAAAGGAGGAAGTTTAGTTAATCTTCCAAAAGAAGCTGATGATATTTTAAGAGAATTAAATGGTGGAACAAACGCTAGTTATGCGTTAAGATTTGCAGCAAGTCATCCAAACATTGCGATGGTTATTTCAGGAATGAACACAATGGAACAAATGCAAGATAATATTTCTACCATGAAAGATTTTAAAGAATTAAGTAATGATGAATTAAATGCTATCGCTAAAGTAGTAGGAATATTTAATAATTTAAATCTTATTCCTTGTACGGCATGTCATTATTGTGTTGAAGAAAATACTTGTCCAATGAATATTCGTATTCCAGATTTATTTTCAGCGCTTAATGCCCATGAAGCTTTCCACAATTGGAATACAGGCTTCTATTATGAAAATGTATTAACCGCAAATGATTTTGGCAAAGCATCAGATTGTATTAAATGTGGAATGTGTGAAAGTGTTTGTCCACAACATTTACAAATAAGAGAATTATTAGAAAAAGTAAGCAATGTATTTGATAATTAAAGGAGACTTATGGAAACAATTAGATTCAAAATCACAATGGCAAATGGGAAAACAATGGAAGGAGATCTATATCCTGAAGTTGCACCAAAAACAGTTAGGAATTTTATTAAATTAGTTAGTGAACATTTTTATGATGGATTAATTTTTCACCGTGTTATTAAAAACTTCATGATACAAGGTGGTGATCCACTTGGAAATGGAATGGGTGGTAGCAAAGAAACTATTTATGGTGAATTTTTAAATAATGGATTTAGAAATAACTTAAAACATAGTAGAGGTGTTATTTCAATGGCTAGATCAATGGACCCAAATAGTGCAAGTAGTCAATTTTTTATTATGCATAAAGCTGCTCCTCATTTAGATGGCAGTTATGCTGCATTTGGAAAAATAACTGATGGATTAGATGTGATCGATGAAATAGCAGAAACAGAAACTGATCCTTATGATAAACCATTAGTTGAACAAAGAATTGAAAAGATTGAGATATTATAAAATGATTAAAAATAAATATCTGGCATTAGTATTATTTGTATTGTTTGTTCTTGTTTTTTGGAACATTTTTGATTTTATTTTTAACTTTGTTACAGGTAAACCATATACTTTTGAAGTTGGTGATGAACTGATTTTGCCAATTGTCGTTGGTTTATTGACCGGTGGTATGCTTTTCTTAAAAGAAAAATGAGAAAAAATAGAACTGAATAACGGTTCTATTTTTTAATCTTCAAATAATTTGATCATTTCTTTTTTAGCTATTTTATTATTAGTTAATTCTTTTTTCTTAGTTTTATAAACATCTAAAATTGAATGATTATTTAAAATCTCTTTTAGTTTTTCATATATTGCATCTTCACTATTATTGATTATAATTCCATATTCATTGTTCCCAAGTTGTTCAGTTATGCCTGATACTTTAGTTGAAACAATAGGAATATAGCCAATAGACAACGCTTCATAAACAACAGTTGGCACACCTTCATATTTACTTGGAAGTAAAAACATATCAGCATTTTTTATATATTTATATGGGTTAGAATCATAGCCAATTAAGTGAACATTGTTTAATTCATATTCCTTTATTTTAGCTTCTACTTCTTTTCTTTCTTCACCATCGCCAACTATGTAGAAATCATATTTCAAATTATCAGCATTGAGCCTCCTACATACTTCCATCATTCTTAAATTCGCTTTTTGGTAATGTAGTCTGCCAACAGTTACAATATTAAAATCATGAGTTGGGTAATGGTATTCCTCTTTAATTTTCTCTTTAATTAAATCTTCATCTATAAAATTACTAATTACTCTAAAATCTCCATCAATATTAAAGACGCGTTTATATGCCTCAAGGGCATCTTTAGATGGCGATACATTTACATCAATTTTCTTTAAAGCATCTTTTACTAAAGACATATGATTTTTAGAATAATTAGATTTTTCATAATCTACATGAATCCAGTTTACTTTTTTCTTACTGTCACCATCAGCCACAAATATTGTACAAAAACCTTCTTTATAAGCTATTTCAACATCATATTTTTTATTTAATATTTTCTTTCTTTCTCTTTTAATAAAGTAATGAATTAATCCAGTTTTCATCAACAAAAAGAAATATATTCTTTTAATAGCTACTTTTAATCCTTGTTTAGTTATGGCATCATTTACAGGAATATCACACATTTCAAAAAAAGGTGTAGAGTTTAAAATATCATAATTACCTGGTATATCTTTCAACATTTCTCCATGAGGATGAAGTATTAATATATCTATATCAACATCTAAATCACTTAAATCTTTCAGCATATTGTTGAGAACTCTTGCGACTCCTCCTACAAGCATCTCATCATTGACAATTAATATTTTCTTTTTGTCTCTACTCATAAATTAATTATAACAAATCTACTATATTAAATAAGTAATGTAGTAAAATTGTGTTACTTTCCAAACTTATTAGTACACATAGTCTTAATTACCATGAAAACTATAAATATATGCTTTTTATATGTATTTTATATATATGGGGGTAGATAAAAATATGGTAAAAGAATATGGCTAATAAGAATTTTTTATTTT
>JAFRCV010000008.1 GCA_017404205.1 Erysipelotrichaceae bacterium | reverse complement strand
GCTGGAGTTCCGGCTGTCCTTCGATATTCCCGAGGTGGATATGCCGCGTTTTTCGGTGCTCAATGAGCAGCTCGCGATCCTGAGCCTGATCCGCACCGGCACCGGAAAGCAAGTGATCCCCGTGCGCATCGGCAGCCCCTATGACTATAGTGAGAATATGGTGAAATGCATCGGGATCTCGCCGGAGAAGACGAAGGATAATATCATCGCCTTTAGCCGTGAGGACAGCGAGCTTCCCTTTATCACACAGAACAACGCCATGACGGAATATCTGGAGCCGGAGCTGAAGCGGCGGCTGGAGGAGGTCTCAAAGGAGCGCTCCTTCCTCGGCCTGCTGGAAAAGACGCTGTTTTCTGCGATTCCGGGCGGACATTTCTCCCGGGAGGAAGTGGCTCAGTCGCTGGGCATCAGCGTCCGATCCATGCAGCGAAAGCTCTCTGAGGAGAGCACCACCTACCAGCAGGAGGTCCAGAAGGTTCAGAAGATGCTTGCTCTGTCTTATATCACCGACCCAGAAATGAGCATCGAGGAGATCGCCTGCCTCGTCGGCTACAGCGAACAGCCCGCTTTCTCAAGGGCATTCAAAAACTGGACCGGCATGACGGTCACACAGTATAGGAAAGGAAAAGAACATGAGAGAAAAGACATTTGAGATTTATCCGGAAATAAAGTCCGAGAAGGTTTACTTCAATAACCGTTTCGGGATCAAAATTGCAGGAGACTTATATCTGCCTGCCGATTACGAGAATCAGAAAAACCCTGCCATCGCGGTATCCGGACCATTTGGTGGTGTGAAGGAGCAGTGTTCCGGTCTCTATGCGCAGGAGTTTGCCCGCATGGGTTTTATGTCTGTGGCATTCGACCAGTCCTTCACCGGTGAGAGCGGCGGTGATGTCAGGGATGTGGCGTCTCCGGAAATCTTCACCGAGGATTTCAGCGCAGCGGTGGACTACCTGGGGCTTTTGCCATATGTGGATCGAAAGAAGATCGGCCTCATGGGCATCTGCGGCCTGACGGGCATGGCGCTGACGGCAGCCTCCTCCGACACACGGGTGAAGGCTGTGGCAACCGCCTCAATGTACGACATGTCCCGCAGCATAAGCCGGGGCTACCGGGACAGCTATACGAAGGAACAACGACAGAAGATACAGGAGTTTTTAAGCGCCCAGCGCTGGATCGATGTCAAAAACGGAAACTATGCCCACGGACCGCACGAGATCGGCTTTGATGAAAAGGGCGAACTGATGACGAACTTGGGTGGCCTTGGCTCCATCCCGGAGGAGATCATCGACAATCTCGATCCGGTGACCCAAAGCTTCTGGCAGTATTACATCAAGCGTGCTTACCATCCGCGCTCTATCAACTCCACCGGAGCCTGGACGCAGACCACACCGTTGTCCTTCTTCGATTTTGACCTGATGAGTCACATTGAGGACATCTCCCCACGACCGGTCATGCTGATCGCTGGAGAGAACGCCCACTCCCGCTACTATTCCGAGGACGTCTATGCAAGGCTCGGTGACCAGAAAGAGCTGGTGATTGTTCCCGGCGCGGACCACTGCGATCTGTACGATCAGAAGGACAAGATCCCGTTTAATAAGCTGTGCGAATTCTTTTCCGCTGCTCTCTGTGGCAAGCAGGAAAAATGAATCAGAAGGCAAATATCATGGCAAAGAAAGTTTTGATCATCAGTACCAGCGCGAGAAAAAATAGCAACTATTAAAGCGATCAGCGGTCTAGGAAAAGGGAAGCACAGATTCAAACAGCAGGATGTACTGTTCGAGTTGAGTTAAATTCCAGTTTGTGAAGCAAAAGCGGTAGACATGTTTCCTCTTACGCGGAATCTTGGATATCTTCCCGCTTACCGGCGACATTCAAGTCATTGTCTCCAGGCATGTCGAGTGTGTTGTAAGACTTGATAGAATTTGATATTAATAATCTTTAAGCAATTGGTAAAATATTTGTATGGAAGAAAAATGTCTTGTTGCTAATTTGTGTGGTGGATGTGACTATCAAGGAATCAGATATAACGCCCAGATTAAATTAAAAGAAGAGAAAATAAAAGAATTATTTTCTAAATATGTTGATGTTTCACCGATATTAGGTGATGATTTTTATAATCACTATCGCAATAAAGTACAAGTGTCATTTGGAAAAGATAGAAATGGCGATATATTAGCTGGCAATTACGCCAAAAACAGTCATTTTTTAGTTCCGATTGATAGTTGCCAAATATGTGATGAAAGGGCCATTGAGATAATTAATTCAGTCAAAAGATTAATCAAAAAATATCACATATCTATTTATGATGAAAGAATAAAAAAAGGCTGTATGAGACATTTGCTAATTAGGACTAGTACATTAAATGAAATAATGCTGGTGCTTGTTACAGGAAGCCCTTTTATTAATAAAGAAAAAGAATTTATTCATGATATTCTTAAATATAATCCAAGCGTTACCACAATCATTCATAATATCAATCGTGAACATACAAGTATGATACTTGGAAATAGTAATAAAGTACTATATGGAAAAGGGTATATAGTAGATGAATTAATGGGCTTGAAATTTAAAATATCAGCTTCATCTTTTTATCAAATTAATCATAATCAAACCGTAAAGTTATATTCTAAAGCAATTGAATATGCTGATTTAAAAGGGAATGAAAGATTGATAGATGCTTTTTGTGGAACAGGAACAATCGGCTTGTTGATGTCTAAATATGCTAAAGAAGTAATTGGTGTTGAAATTAATAGTGCTGCTATTAAAGATGCAAATAAGAATAAAGAAATTAACAATATTAAAAATATAAACTTTATTTGTGAAGATGCAGGAAAATACATGCAAAAACTAGCTCATGATAAAGAAAAGATTGATGCTGTTGTGATGGATCCTCCTAGATCTGGTTCAAGTAAAGAGTTTCTGAAATCAGTGGCAATATTAAAACCAAATAAAGTTGTATATATATCTTGCAATCCTGATACATTGTTAAGAGATGTTCAATATTTAATGAAGAACGATTATAAGCTTATTAAAATACAACCTGTAGATATGTTTCCATATACATCACATGTTGAGTCTATAGCGTTGTTATGCAATAATTGATTAAAAAGTAAAAACATTATTAGAAAGTGATGGCTATTTGATGAATCTTATTCTATCCTTTAATTTAGAGATGTGGCATATTTGAATTTATTAAATTAGATGTTTCTTTAGCAGAAAGCATTGTAAACCATAAGAATACTCGTGAAATTTCTTATGTAATTCAAATATCTAATAACTAAATTAACAGTATGAGTAGAATTTGTTTATTTTAAAAATCTATTATAAACTCGGATGTTATAATTATTAAGATAATTTATATTTGCCAACTATCAATATTGATTAAAAATGAAACTAGGAATAATTGGAACCGGCAAAATAGTAAATGATTCTCTTGAGGCAATTAAGCAAATTTGTAGTATTGAATTAATTGCTATTTTTGCTAGAGAAAAGAGCTTTGATAAAGCAAAAACTATTGCAGAAAAGTATTCCATTTTAAAGATTTATACTAATTATGATTTATTATTGAATGATAAAGATATTGATACTGTCTATATTTGTTTAATAAATAATCTTCATTATGAATATGCTAAAAAAGCATTATTGAATAAAAAACATGTCATCTTAGAAAAGCCTTTTACTAATAATCTTGATCAAGCAGAAGAATTATTTATGATTGCTGAAAGAAATAATTGCATTTTACTTGAAGCAAGCAGTGTATTACATAGTAATGTTTTAAGAATAATGAAAAGAAATATTAATAAATTAGGAAATATTAAAGAAATAGTAGCTAATTTTTCAAAAAAATCGAGTCGTTATGATAATTATATAAATGGAATTATTGATCCTGTATTTGATCCTTTAAATTATGGTGGCGCTTTAAGGGATCTTAATATCTATAATATTTATTATTTAATATATTTATTTGGTATGCCTAATGAACTAAACTACCATCATATAAAAGGCTATAATGGTATTGATTTATCAGGAACATTAGTTTTAATCTATGATAGTTTTTTAGCAACGCTTAGTGCAAATAAAACAAAAGATGATTTTAATTATTTTAATATTTATGGTGAGAATTCTTCTTTGTTTTTATATGGACCACCAAACAATCCGCAAATATTAAACATCGATAATGATATTGAATTATATAAGAATGATGGGCAACATCGTTTATTAAATGAATTTATTAATTTTCAATATATTATAGATTCAAAGAATTATAAAGAAGCTAATGCACTAAAAAAATATACATTAGAAGTAATGGCCATAATTGATAAGGCCTTTTTATAATTATCTATTTAAATAATATAAATAGCATTCATGATAAAATAAATCAAAGAAAAAGCTTAATCCATAAGTAGTATAAACATTTTTTAGTCTTGATATTTCAGAATTTGAAACTTCAAAATCTTCAGCTAAATAATAAATTAAAAAATAATTATTGATAAATTGTGCAGTGTGATTTGAAGTTATCAAACATTTTTTTGCTTTTAAATCTTTTAATGTATCATTTATGGCAATCGCGAAGTTGCCAGTAACTGAACATACAAGTAGTAAATCATTTGAATCAAGTGAATTTAAAAGTGATATCTTTTTGCTTGCACTTGAAATTATTCTAACAAATTTTCCTAAAGCTAATAATTGTTGTTGAAAAAGCTTACAAGAAGGTGCTGAATCTTCAGCAATCAATATAACAACATTATTAGCATTGATAAACTGTTCAACAAGATTTTTAAAACCTTGTGATTTTGAGACATTAACAATATCCTTAGTCATTAAATTAATGTTTTTTAATAAATAATCAGAATAATCATTATAGTCTGTATAAGATAGTAGAGCTTTTTCGTGTAAAGATACTTCTCCTAAAGCACTTTTAATCTCGTTAAAACTATCATAGCCAATATTTTTAATAAAGCGTTGGATACTAGAACGAGAAACAAAACAATTATCAGCAACTTCATAAATGCTCATTTTAGCGAATTGTTCACGATTATCTAATATGTATTTGGCAATGATAAAATCAGTATTGTCTTCATCATTACGATCAATTATAGAAAGCAGAGACGTCAATAGGTTAAACCTGTTTATGCTGTGATTGCTTTCGCTCATATTTAAATTTTAACAAATTGTAAAATTGGTATCAAATTTTGATACCAATTTTAATTAAAGTGTCAAAATATGAAACACCAATTATGAAAGCGCTTAACTATAATTAGATTAAATAGAAAGGAGCAATATGAAACATAAAAACAATCCGGTTTTTCCATCAAATTTTCTATGGGGTGCTTCATCTGCGGCATGGCAAGTTGAAGGTGCAACATTAGAAGATGGAAGAACTTCTGCAATTATTGATTTGAATTCTCAAACAAAAAAACCTTTTGCGGATAATTCGATTGCTGCTGATCATTATCATCATTATAAAGAAGATGTTGAGTTAATGAAGGAATGTGGTTTTACAAGTTATCGTTTTTCAATTTCTTGGTCAAGAATTATTCCTGCTGCTGATCGCAAAATTAATGAAAAAGGTTTAGAATTCTATGACAATTTAATTAATGCATTAAAAGATGCAGGAATTGAACCTATTATCACTCTATATCATTATGATATGCCTTGTTGGGTAGATGAAAAATATGGCGGTTGGCATAATCGCGCCATTATTGATGAATTTGATTATTATGTAAGAGTTTGTTTTGAACATTTTGGTGATAGAGTTAAGTATTGGCTTTCAATTAATGAACAAAATATGCAAATTTGTTATGGCCATTGGTTAGGAGTATCTAAAGGTTGTAACGATTGGTTTAAAGAAAAATGGGATATTAACCATATCATGAATTTGTGCCATGCTAAAGCTGTTATTGCATGTCATGAATTAGTAGAAGGTGGTAAGATTGGTCCAGTTCCAGGATATGTACCAATTTATCCTAAATCTTGTAAACCAGAAGATCAAATTGCTGCTATGAATGCTGAAGAATTTACAGAAAAGATTTGGTGCGATACTTATGCATTTCGTGATTACTCAGGCTTTATCAAAAATTATTGGAAAGAGAATGATATTCATCCTGATATTAGGCCTGGCGATATGGAATTAATTAAAGAAGCCAAAATTGATTTCATAGCTGTTAACTGTTATAGATCAGATGTTGGCATGTGGCCAGATCCAAGTTATGTTCAAGAAATCGGTTTGAATAAATATGGAAGAAAAGGTGAATTTATTTATACTAATCTTCCTGGTGAATATGCACTAGATAGAAACCCATATGTAGAAACAACAGATTGGGATTGGCATATTGACGGCGTTTCTATGAGATATGCGCTTAGATATTTGTGGGACCATTATCGTTTGCCTATGGTTATCACTGAAGCTGGCTTTGGTGCACATGAAGATATGGGCGAAGATGGCAAGATTCATGATCAATATCGTATTGACTATCTAAGAGATTATATCTATAACGTTGGATTAGCTATCGAAGATGGTGTAGAAATATTTGGATTTAATCCTTGGTCATTCACCGACTTATTATCTACTGGTAATGGCATGGCTAAGCGCTATGGCTTAGTATTTGTTAATACTACAGATGATGATGTGAGAGATTTAAAGAGATATAAGAAAGATTCATTTTATTGGTATTCTGATCTAATTAAATCTAATGGTCAAGAATGGGGCTATGATATGTCTGATTGGAGAGAATTTAAAAAGACTAGTGAAATAGCTTCAGACATTAAAGCAAAAATGGAAGCAAAATAAGCCAAATTAAACAAGGAGGAAAAATATGGCTCAAAAAGATTATAAAAAGTTATCTGATGATATTATTGAAGCCTGTGGTGGTGTCGATAATATCCTATCTGCTTCTCACTGTATGACTCGTCTTAGAGTTAATTTAAAAGACGCATCAAAACTAAATGTTGAAGAAGCAAAGAAAATTCCTGGTGTCATTAATATTATTGTTCAAAATGGCGAACAACAATTTGTTATCGGACAAGATGTTGCTAGCCTTTATGAAGAAGTAATTAAAAACGACATCAAAGCTGCTGGTTCTGTAGATGATGAAGAAGCTTTAAAAGCTGATTCACAAACAAAAGGCAGTGTAGTAGAAACAATCTTATCTTATGTTGGTGGTACATTCTCACCAATCATTCCAGTATTTATTGCCGGAGGTCTTATTGGTGCAATTATTTCTTTATTGACAACATTTGCACACTTAGACGCAAACAGTGGTACGATATTTGTATTGACTGCTATCCAACAGGCAATGTTATACTTCTTACCGATATATATTGGTTATTCTAGTGCAACAAGATTAAAAACAAATCCATATCTTGGCGCATTCTTAGGTGCTGTTCTAGTTTATGTAACAATGAATCGTCCTGAGACATTAGATTTCTTGGGAATTCCTGTTGCCAACATTGGATATAATGGCCAAATATTCCCTGTAATTCTTGGAACATTATTCATGAGTGTTGTATACCGATTCTTACAAAAACATTTACCAGTTGTTTTAAGAACAGTATTGCTTCCAGTTTTAACAATGATTATTGTTGTTCCTGTTACTCTTGTTGCTCTTGGTCCTTTAGGCTATTGGGTAGGTACAGGATTAGCTAATGCTGTACTTGCAGTCTATCGTTTTGCTCCTGCAATTGCTGTTGCTATTATTGGTGCAACAACTGTATGGCTTGTATTCTTTGGTATGAATAATGCTACATATCCAGTATTGTTCTTATTGTTAGCTGAAGTTGGCTCTGATCCATTAATTTGTACAGGCATGGCTCCTGCAAATGTTGCAGTTGGTGGTGCTTGTCTAGCATATGCATTACTTGCTAAAGATGCTGATAAGAGAGGCGTAGGAATTTCTTCTGGTATTACAGCTTTATCTGGCATTACTGAGCCTGGTGTTTATGGTGTATTATTCCCTAATCGTTATCCATTAATTGGTGCTATGGTTGGTGGCGGTATCGGTGGTTTTATCGCTGGTCTATTTGGCTTAACACAATACGTGGTAGCTAATCCAGGCTTTATATCATTTGCTGCATATATTAATCCTGATGGCACTTGGGGCAACTTCTGGGGCATGATGGGTGTTATGTGCTTAGCTGTTGTAGTCTCATTTATAGTAACTTATTTATTAGGTAAAAAAGCTCTTTCTAAAAAGGCTTAATGTAAAACTTTAGTTTGAAAGGGGGCACATGCTCCCTTTCTTATATTAGAAAAGGAAAACAAAATGTTTGATTTTTTAAAGAAAAAAATACAATATGAATCATTAAACATCGAAAATAATAAAATTACTTCACTAGGTAATGGTCAACTAATTCCAATAGAAAATGTAAAAGATGAAATGTTTGCTCAAAAAATGTTGGGTGACAGTATTGCTTTTGAATTTAAAGGTAATAATGTTGATATTTTTTCACCATGTAATGGCGAATTAAGTGTCTTATTTCCAACAGGACATGCTTTTGGAATAACTAGCGAAGATGGTGTTGAAATTTTAGTTCATATTGGTGTTAATACTGTTAATAATAAAGGTGTTGGCTTTAAATTATTAGATAAGAAACAAGGCGATAAAGTTAAAGCAGGCGATCCAATAGTTAGTGTAGATTTTGATAAATTATCTAAAACATACGATATGTCAACAATGTTAATTATTACTAATTCTAATGATTTAAAAATCAATTTTAAAAGAATAGGCGAAGTAAAAAGAGAGAGCATTGTTGGAACTATTGAATAAAACATAAAAACTTATTTAATCTGAAGTGAACCTCTAAAGTGAGGTGTGCCCCCTAAACTGGACAATCTAGTAAAGGGGGTTTTTAAATTAAATATAAATGGAAGTTGAAATTAAAATATGTAGAAGAATATAAAGCAGGCAAATATATAGAACTACCACATAATTTTATTCATATGGTGCGTGATTGGGTAAAGGTTTTTGATTTATATGGAGTTGATGGATTAAAAAACAATTATAAAAATACTCTTCTAAGTGCTGATGAAAAATTCGAATATGTAGCATGTATATAAGCAGGAGAATCATTACGAACTGTGGCATTTGAAGCATGTGTTGGAGTTGGAACGATTTATCAATGGACAAAAACATATAAAACGAAAGGTTATGATGGGTTAAAATCGTTAAAAAGAGGTAGAATTCCTATGAATAAGAAATATATAAGATTTAAAAAATTAAAATCCATATAATGAAATGAATATAGAAAATGAGAGTTTAATATGGTGAAAACTGGCATCAAACATCTAAGCTTACTCTTTCCGATTATAATGGGAAGTTCCATAATCTTAAAGAATATAAATGCAATAAGGTTATCTTATATTTTACTCTGCTAATATGAGTCATGGTTGTACTAATCAAGCATGCAATAAAAGCTTTAAGAAAGACAAAGCCAAAAGATAATGCTAAATAAATGATGAAAGAATTATAATTGTAAAAAAGGGGTGGACAATGAGTTTAACATTTCATATTTTTTATAAAGGTAAAGATGATAATGCATATAAATTTGTTAAAGAAATGATTGATTCTGGTATTGTGGAAGAGATCAGAAAAGAAGATGGAAATCTACAATATGCTTATTTTTATCCATTTGAAGATAAGAATACTGTTTTATTAATTGATTCTTGGGTTAATCAAGAAGCATTAGATAGGCACCACAATTCAGAATTAATGGAAAAAATCGCCAATTTAAGAAATAAGTATGATTTGCATATGACTGTTGAAAAATTTACATCTATAATTGATGATAAAGATTCTAAATATATACGCAAATAAAATGACGGAAATAATTGTTAAAGAGTATTGTGATGAAACAATAAAAATGGATTATTTTTCTTTTGGCAAAGGAAAAAGAATTTTAGCTATTATTCCTGGATTAAGTATTAAAAGAGTTATGAATTCTGCGAACGATATTGTAGAAGCTTATAATCTTTTATCAAGTGATTTTACTATCTATGTATTTGATAGAAAAAAGGCTATGCCAGATAATTATTCTATTTTTGATATGGCTAACGATACAGCTTATGTAATTAAAGAATTAGGGATTAATAAGCTATCTTTATTTGGTGCATCGCAAGGCGGAATGATAAGTATGGTGATGGCGATTAATTATCCAGAATTGGTTGAAAATCTTATTGTTGGTTCATCAAGCGCATTTTGCACAACACAAGCATCAAAAATATTTAAAGAATGGATTTTATTAGCCAATGAAAGAAAATGTACTGAGCTATGTTTATCATTTGGAAGATATATTTATCCTAAAGAAGTTTTTGATAAATATCACGATTTCTTTATTGAAATGAGTAAAATCATTGATGACAAAGAATTGGATAACTTTGTTATTATGACTAGATCAATGCTGGATTTTAATATTTTAAAAGACTTATACAAGATTAAATGTCCAATATTAGACCTCAGTTCTAAAGATGATTTAATATTTGGAATTGATGCTTCGAATAATCTGGCAAAAGCGTTAATTAATAATAAATATGTAAGATATTTATATGATGATTATGGACATGCCGCATATGATTTAGCACCAGATTATAAAAGAAGAATTGTAGAGTTTATAAAAAAGAATAATTAATGTTTTCTTGTTTATGTTTCTTTTTTAAGTATTTTTTATTATTCATAGTTAGTATAATTGAATAATTTAAAAAACTTATTTGAACAAATAAGCATTTTAATATGTTAGAATTAACATATGTTACATTTAGTGATTAGTATTATTAAATTGATATTAGCAGGTATTTCTGGTTATTTAGTTTATTTTAACAGAGATAACGTAAGATCACGCACTTATTGGTCTTTTGCTACTGCATATTGGTTTCTAAATTTTTTATCTACGTTTTTTGAATAAAAATAATCAAAATTTTATATTTTTTTCTTGACAAAAATGTTAGTTATAACTAATATTATGTTAGGAATAACTAACGAAAGGAGTTTATATGATGCCGTTATCATTAGCAATAATAGGAGAAGAAAATACTATTAAGAGTATAGGCGGCAGCCCTGAAGTTAAACAACATCTTGCAAATCTAGGCTTCATTGTGGGTGGAAAAGTCACAATAGTAAATTCAATTAACGGAAACATTATCGTTAATGTTAAAGATTCAAGAATTGCTCTTGATAGAAGCTTAGCAAACAAAATCAACATTTAAAAAAGGAGAAGATATGACACTAAAAGATGTAGGTATTGGCTCAACAGTTACTGTTAAAAAAATTAATGGTGAAGGAGCTATTAAAAGAAGAATCATGGATATGGGTGTTACAAAGAACGTAAGCATTTATGTTCGCAAAGTTGCACCGCTTGGTGATCCAATTGAAGTAACTATTAGAGGTTATGAACTTTCTATTAGAAAAGAAGATGCAGAAAAAATAGAAGTGGAGGAAAACTAAGATGAGTTTAAGAATCGCTCTTGCTGGTAATCCCAATAGTGGTAAAACAACATTATTTAATTCGTTGACTGGATCTAACCAGTTTGTTGGTAACTGGCCAGGTGTTACTGTAGAAAAGAAGGAAGGCCATTTAAAGAAACATGATGATGTTATCATTACTGACTTGCCTGGTATTTATTCCTTATCTCCATATACACTTGAAGAAGTTGTGGCGAGAAATTATTTAATTAATGAAAAACCTGATGCAATATTAAACATTGTTGACGGTACAAATATTGAAAGAAATCTATATTTAACAACTCAACTTCAAGAATTAGGTATTCCTGTTGTTATAGCTATCAATATGCTTGATATTCTTGAAAAAGAAAATAACAATATTGATACAAAAAAATTAGAAAAAGAATTAGGCGCTAAAGTTGTATCTATATCAGCACTTAAAGGAACTAATATTGAAAAAGCTGCAGAATTGGCAATAAAAGAGGCTTCTAATAAGCCTGAACTTAAAAAGATTTTTTCAGATAAACTTGAAAATGCCATCAATAAAATAGAAGATTTAATGCCAGAACTTCCTAGTGATGCAAAAAGATGGTATGCAATTAAGACCTTTGAAAGAGATGCAAATGTACTTGAATCATTAAATATTAATGATAGTAGAAAAGCTGAACTTGAAGCTATTATCACAAATTTAGAAAAAGAAGATGATGATGATGCAGAAAGTATAGTTACTAATGAAAGATATTTATTTATCGAAAACATTGTCAAAGGCTTATACAAGAAGAAAGAAAGTTCTGAATTAAGTATTTCTGATAAGATTGATAAAGTTGTCACTAATAGGTGGCTAGGCTTACCAATCTTTGCTGTTGTTATGTTCTTGATTTATTACATTTCTATGGTAACAGTTGGACAAGCTGCTACTGATTGGGCAAATGATGGCCTATTTGGCGATGGATTCCACTTATTTGGAATAGGCTCAGCTCAATATGTAGAAGTAAGCGAAGAATATGGCGATGCTTATAATGTTGTTGATGCTTATTATGGAATAGAAGAAGATACATCATTTGAAGATATCAAAGAAGCATATGCTAATACTGATTCAAATACAACTGCAGATTATGTATTAGAAGATGAAGAAACATTAGCTACTGAAGAAGTTACATATAATTATGAAGATTTGACTCAAGCTATGGAAGTAATGGAAAAATATGATTTAGAAGAACCAGATCCAGCGGATTATGGTGTATGGGTTCCTGGCATTCCGGTTTTAGTTGAATCATTGTTAGATAAATTAAATACTGCTGACTGGCTAAAAGGTTTAATCTTAGATGGAATAGTAGCGGGTGTTGGTGCTGTTCTTGGATTTGTGCCACAAATGCTTGTATTGTTCTTCTTATTAGCTTTCCTTGAGTCTTGTGGATATATGGCAAGAATTGCCTTTGTGCTTGACAGAATATTTAGAAGGTTTGGATTATCTGGAAAATCATTTATTCCAATTCTAATTGCAACAGGTTGTGGTATTCCTGGAATCATGGCTTCTAGAACTATTGAAAATCAACGCGATAGACGTATGACGATCATGACTACAACATTTATTCCTTGCGGAGCTAAGATTCCATTTATCGCAATGATTGCTGGTGCAATATTCAATAATTCACCTCTAATTTCTACAAGTGCTTATTTCTTAGGAATGGCTTCAATTATTATCTCTGGTATTATTCTTAAGAAGACAAAAGCCTTTGCTGGTCAGCCTTCTCCATTTGTTATGGAACTTCCTGCATACCATTGGCCTACATTATCTAATCTATTAAGATCAATGTGGGAAAGAGGTTGGTCATTTATTAAGAAAGCTGGAACCATCATCTTATTATCAACTATTATTATTTGGTTCTTATCTAGATTTGGATTTACTGCTGACGGTTTTGCAATGCTTGAAGAAGATGAGATTGATTTATCAATACTTGCTACATTAGGTAGAGGAATTGCTTGGATATTTACTCCTCTTGGCTGGGGTAATTGGCAAGCAGCAGTTGCATCAATTACAGGACTAGTTGCAAAAGAAAATATTGTTGGTACAATGGGTACTTTATATTCAGCAGAAAATATGACAGCTTATCAAGCTATGGCACAAGTATTTACTAAAGTATCTGGTTATAGTTTCTTGGCATTTAACCTATTGTGTGCTCCATGCTTTGCAGCAATTGGTGCTATTAAAAGAGAAATGAATAACCGTAAGTGGACTTGGTTTGCTATCGGTTATCAATGTGGATTTGCTTATTTAGTTGCCCTTGTAATTAACCAATTAGGTGGTGCCTTTACTGGAAGTTTAAATGTTTTAGGATTAATAGTTTCTGTTGCTATTATTATATGTGCATTATATCTATTGTTTAGACCATATAAAGAAGCAGAAACTCTTAACGAAAACGCATAACTAAAGTATTATTAAAAAAAGGAGGAATTGCTATGGATTTTATTAAAGAAAATTTAGGAACAATTATTGTTTCATTAATTCTAATAATCGTTGTTATTATAATAATTAAAAATATGATTAATAAAAAGAAAAAAGGCATTTCTCTTAGTTGTGGAGGCGATTGTGCACATTGTCATGTCGCATGTAACCATAAATAGAATAAAAGCAGGATCGTCCTGCTTTTATTTTTTAGCTATATTATTAGTAAAAGATTTCAATAATCGTTATAATTTAACTATGGGTTTTTATAATAAACCTTTAGTTTTATTATCTATGTAAAATGGCACTTTGTGTTGGCCTTGCCAAATTGTAAAATAATGTCTAATTAAATTATTGACTGTAAATGTACGAATTTGAATAATTATTGAAAATGAGTAAACATAATAAAAAAATATTAGCAACTTTAATAGCTGGTCTAACAAGTATTAGTGTATTGTTGGGTGGAGCTTTTTCAAATCCTGAAGAGATTATAAATGATGAACTTAAAGATGACATTCATGCTAATACAACAATCATCAATAATCGAAAAACTATATTAAGTAAAATATTAAATTTATTTAAAGTGATTATTGGCGTTCCTTTATGGGCCGTTGTTTCTTTAATTATTAAAACCCTAAATAAATTATTGAAGCTAATAAGCCTTCCTATTTTAAAGTATTTATTATTATTCTTAATCGTTTTTATTCTTTTATCATTAATAAGCATTTTATGTATTAAGCTTATTTGTCCTAACTTAAGATTAAAAGAAATAATTACAAAAAGATTAATAATAAGTAGTCTTATTTCTTCAATTGTTATTGTTGTTATTAATTTAATATTAAAAAATAATGATTATGAATACAGCATTTTCTTTATTATTGGTGTTATTAATATTGTATATAATGTTTTTCCTTATATATATTATGTTCAGAAAATATCTATTGATTCTAAAGAATAAAACCAGGAGGAACTATGAAATTCATTAGTTTTATAAAGAAATTATTTAAAAAAAATAAATCACATTTATGTCCTGTTTGCAAAAAACATTATTTTTCTAATACAAATTCTTATGAAATATGTCCAATTTGTGGATGGGAAGACAACAGGGTTCAATCAGATGATCCTGACTATAAAGGTGGTCCTAATTCATTAAGCTTAAATGAAGCTATAAAGGAATATGAGGATAAAAAAGATGTTTAAACGCTTAATACTTCCTATTATTCTTTTATTATTGTTTAGCTCTTGTACAAAAAGAGAAGAATATATTAATTACCATTTTCGCAATGAAGAACTTTTAGTTCAACATTTTGAAAAACACGGGATAGAGATGGGCTTTAACTCTAAAGAAGAATATGAAAAAGCTGCTTGCGATATCGTCAACAATAAGGAAGCGCTACATAAAAAAGAAAAAGAAGATAATGATGATATCTATTATTTGGAAGCAACAAATGATTTTGTTGTTGTATCATTTGATGGTTATATAAGAACATATTTTAGGCCAGATTCTGGTAAGAGATATTTTGAAAAGCAATAATTATATGGTCTTGTGTTTTTGTTGTATAATCATAAAAAAGAGGTAGTAACAATGAAACAATATCTAGATTTATGTAAACATGTTTTAGAAAATGGCGAAAAAAGAGAAGATAGAACCGGAACTGGTACTATTTCTGTTTTTGGCTATCAAATGCGTTTTAATTTACAAGAAGGCTTCCCTTTATTAACTACAAAAAAAGTTTTCTATCGTGGTATTTTTGAAGAATTGTTATGGTTTTTAAGTGGTGATACAAACATCAAGCCTCTTGTTGATAAGAAAGTTGGCATTTGGAATGAATGGCCATATGCTGATTATATAAAAAGACCTGAATATCAAGGCGAAAGCTTAGAAGAATTCATTGAAAAAATTAGAAATGATGAAAAATTTGCTAAGAAATATGGTAATTTAGGTCCTGTATATGGTAAACAATGGCGCAACTTTGGCGGTGTAGATCAAATTAGTGATTTAATCTACAATTTAAAACATAATCCTTTCTCAAGAAGACATTTGGTTGTGGCATTTAATCCAGCTGAAATAAAGGACATGGCTTTACCTCCATGTCATTCTTTATTCCAATTTTATGTTAGTGCTGATGGTAAGAAATTATCTTGTCAACTATATCAAAGAAGTGGTGATATATTCTTGGGCGTTCCATTTAATATCGCTTCATATTCATTGTTGTTAGCGATGGTTGCTCAAGTATGTGATATGGAACCATATGAATTTGTACATACATTTGGTGATGCCCATATTTATTTGAATCATGTTGATCAAATTAAGACACAACTTGAAAGAACACCACGTAAATTGCCTAGACTTGTATTAAATAAAGATGTTAAGAACATATTTGATTTTAAATATGAAGATATCAAAATAGAGGACTATGATCCATGGCCTGCAATTAAAGGGGAGGTTTCTGTTTAATGTTTTCGCTTATTGTAGCTCATGATAAAGACTTTGCTATTGGTAATAAAGGTCAAATTCCTTGGCATTTAAAAGAAGATTTTAAACAATTCAAAGAAAAAACTGTTGGTAAAAGAATACTGATGGGAAAAGTTACCTTTGATGGAATAGGCAAACCATTGCCTGATAGACATACTGTTGTAGCTTGTTTTAAAGGTGAAGAAGGCGAAAATACAGAAAACGTTACTTATATTACTGATTTGTATAAGTTTCTTGAGGATAACAAAGATAGTGATGAAGAAATAATGGTATGCGGTGGTATGGGTATTTATAAAATCGCTTTGCCATATTGTAAGAAACTTTATATATCACTTGTAGATGGAAAGCATGAAGCTGATGCCTTTTTCCCATACTATGATGTCAATGATTATGATATTTTAAAAACTACCAATTATGATGGTTTTACTTTAATTGAATATCAAAAAAGAGAAAACTAAAATGAAGAAGATTTTTATAATACTGTTTATTCTTTTAATTCTATGCTCATGCGCAAATAAGAAAGAAGTTCAAGATAATATAAAAGATAATAAAGAAAACAATATTGTTCTAGGTTCTTGGAATCTCAATGATAATTTTAATGATTTAATAATTGATAAAGAAGAGCTTATTTCTTTTATTACATCAAGTGATTTAAATGGATATGATGATTATAAACCAGTTGCATTACTAGCTACACAAGTAGTGGCAGGCATTAATTATATGTTTTTAGTAAAAAATGCATACGATTATGAAATTTTAATTATCTATGCTGATTTAGATGACAATTTAAGCATAACTAAAATAATGCCATTTAATTTAGAAAAATATTTAGTTAATAATGAGCCTAGTAACAGTGAGCAGTTAATGGGTGGCTGGTATGCATATTTTAATGACGAAAATGTTTTAAAAGTTGATGATATTGATATCTTTAATCCAAAAGTTGTTGAAGATAATTTTGATGTTTATTATAAGCCAATTGCTTTATTGGCAAGCCAAATGGTTTCGGGAACAAATTATTGTTACTTAGCTTATGAAGGAAACGTTTTAACTAACGCAAATGAACAAATGGTTATTATTTCTATTTATAAAGATTTAAATGATAACTATTCAATTAATACAATTAATTATCTTGATTTTAAAGAAATAGCGAATATAGCTGATCCAATTCCTGTTACCTGCAATTAATATAAAATAAGCTCCTTAAAATGTGCTAAAATAAGCAGTATAAAGGAGTTTTTTGTATGTCTAAATATAGTTTTGATGAAATAGTTTCCCATTTAAAAAGTAGTGGTTTTGTTTATCAAGGTTCTGAAATCTATGGTGGTTTATCAAATTCATGGGATTTTGGGATTTTAGGTGCTGCTTTAAAGAAGAATATTAAAGATTTATGGTGGAAAGTTTTTATTGAAACTAATCCATATAATGTTGGTATTGATAGCGCTATTTTAATGAATACCAAAACTTGGGAAGCATCAGGACATTTAAAAGGATTTGCTGATGCTATGGTTGATTGTAAAGAATGTAAAAGTAGATTTAGAGCTGATAAATTGATTCAAGATGCGATAGATTTAAGTGTTGAAGGTAAAACTTTTGAGGAAATGGATGCCGTTATTAATGAACATCATATCGTTTGTCCTGATTGTGGCAAATTCAATTGGACAAACGCCAGAGCATTCAATCTTATGTTTAAAACCTATATTGGAACATTAGAAGATGCTAAATCAACCGTTTATCTTCGACCAGAAACAGCTCAAGGAATCTTTGTAAACTTTAATAATGTTGCCCGTACATCAAGAAAAAAGATACCTTTTGGAATTGGACAAATTGGAAAATCTTTTAGAAACGAAATTACTCCAGGAAACTTTATCTTTAGAGTAAGAGAATTTGAACAAATGGAATTAGAATTCTTTTGTAAACCTGGTGAAGATATGAAATGGTATCAATATTGGATAGATACATGTTTCAATTTTGTAAAAAAGCTAGGCATCAAAGAAGAGAACTTAAGAATAAGACCACATGATCCTGAAGAATTAGCTTTCTATTCTAACGGAACAAGTGATATTGAATATGCCTTCCCATTTACTGATTGGGGTGAGGTATGGGGCATTGCTGATCGTACTGATTATGATTTAAAGAAACATTCAGAATATAGTGGAAAAGAATTGAGCTATTTAGATCCTGATACAAATGAAAAATATATTCCATATTGTGTTGAACCATCTGTTGGTGTTGAAAGATTATTCTTGATGATTTGCTGTGATGCATACGAAAAAGAAAATCTAGAAAATGGCGAAGAAAGAGTTGTAATGCATATTCATCCTTCGATTGCACCAATTAAAGCTTGTGTTTGTCCTTTATCTAAGAAATTGTCAAAAGAAGCTAGTGAATTACACGCAAAACTTGTTAATGAATTTGCTTGTGAATATGATGAAGCGGGATCAATAGGAAAAAGATATCGTCGCAATGATGCAATTGGCACACCATTCTGTATAACATATGATTTTGATTCTTTAGAAGATAATTGTGTTACTATTAGAGATCGTGACACTATGGAACAAAAAAGAATTAAGATTGATGAATTATCAGCTTATATAAAAGAAAGAATTAAATTTTAATAATTAATGAGAATTCCTGAAGAAACCATTAATGACATTAGAGAAAGTGCTAATATCGTAAATGTTATTAGTCACTATATCCCAATTAGTAAAAAAGGCAAAAATTATGTAGCTATTTGTCCTTTTCATGATGACCACGATCCTTCGATGTCAATTAGTGAAGAAAGAAACATGTTTAAATGTTTTGTTTGTGGTGTTGGTGGCAATAGTTTTACTTTTGTCCAAAAATTTAAAAATTGTCGATATCTTGAAGCGGTTGGTGAAGTTGCTAAAATTATTGGTAAGCCAATAGATGTTGATTTAAGTCAACCTAAAAAGGTAAACAAAAATCAAGGATATTATGATTTATTAAATGATTATATAGAATATACAAATTATATTTTAACTTCTACTAAACTTGGATTAGATGCAAAGGCTTATCTAGAAAATAGAGGCATTGATCTTGAAACAATTAATAAATTTTCTATAGGCTATTGTCCAGAAAAAAATGAAGCATATAAATCATTAAAAGCAAAAAGCTATTCTGATGAAGCAATCATTAATCTTAATATTGCACGTTTAGGGAATAATGGAATTAACGATGTTTTTTATAAAAGAATAGTTTTTCCTATTCATGATAAATATGGAAATCCAGTTGCTTTTACTGCTAGAGATTTCACAGGCTTTTCTGATTCTAAATATATAAATAGTTCTGAGACTGTTATTTATACAAAAGGAAATATCCTATTTAATTTAAATAGAGCAAAAGATTATATTTCTAGAAACGATTCGGTGATTGTTTGTGAAGGCGTAATGGATGTTATTGCTTATTCAAGAGCAGGAATAGAAAATGTAGTTGCTACCCTTGGAACAGCATGCACAAAACAACAATTAAATCTATTTAAAGAACTCGGAAAAACAGTTATTCTTTCATATGATGGCGATGAGGCAGGGCAAGCTGCAAATTTAAAAGTTGGTGAGTTTTTATTAAAAAACGGCCTAAAAGTTGAAGTTATTGATAATAATACGGAGCTTGATCCTGATGAAATCATATCTAAATATGGTAAAAACGCATTAAGAGATTTATCAAATAAAAAACTTAGCTTCATTGAATATTCCTTAAAATATTATAAGAATAAATATAATCTTAATAATTTTGAAGATCGCAAGAAAATGAGCCAAAAGGTCATTGAATTGATTTCATATTTAAGCGATATTGATGAAAAAGAGAATTATTTAAACGAATTATATGATATTACTAAAATTCGCAGTAGAATAGTTGAAAAGAAAGATAAAAAAGTGTATGATAATGCCGATAAAATAAAGGTATTTTTCTCATTAAATGGCTTAACAATGGCAGAATACACTATTTTATCGATGATGGCATTAAATGAAAATGCTAAGAATATTTATCAAAAAGAATTAGGCTATTTGTTAGATGAAAACAATATGAATTTAGCAAATCTAATAATTGATGAATATCGAAAAAACGGTGTGTGTCAATTGGCTAGGTTATATGATGAATGCAATGATGCAGGTGTTCAAAATGTTATTGCATCATTGGGAACAATTGAAACTTTACCTGAGGATTATAATGAAGAAGTTTTACTTGGTGCGATAGAAAGAATAAAAAGAGAGATCAAAAAACGTAAGTTAGATGATTTAAAAAAGGATATTGCCAAATATAAAGATATTGACCAAGAAAAGACTTCTGAATATTTAAAAGAATATACAAAACTACTACAAGAGTTGGGAGGTAATTAAATGCCAAAAATTACTAAAAAAGAAACCAAGAAATCAAAGAAAGATATAAAAAAGCCTGCTACTAAAAAGCCTGCAAGTTCAAAAAAAGTAGCTGCAACTAAAAAGACAACTACTAAAAAAGCTCCAGTTAAGAAGGCTACGCTTTCTAAAAAAGCTGCTACTGCCAAAAAGGAAGCATCTAAAAAAACGACAGTTAAAAAGGAAGCTTCTAAGAAAAATAAAAATATAGCCTCAAAAAAGCCATTAGATAAAAAGAATACTAAAGCTAAAAATGAAGTAGCAAAAAAGGCAAAAAAAGAAACAAAAGTTGAAACTAAGAAAGCATCCAAAAAAGAAGTAAATAAAAAGAATAATATCAAGGCAAAAAAGGTTTTAAACAAAAACGAAAATAAAAAGGTTCTTCCTAAGAAGGCATCTTCAAAAAAAGTTGAAACTAAAAAACCTGAATTAAAAAAAGTTTCAAAAATAAAAGATGAAGATGTTAAAAAGAAAAACAATAAGAAGGTTGAAGTAAAGGAAGAAAAAATAAAAAAACCAAAGAAACAAATATCTATTTCTCGTCCTACTAAATATGAACCTAAAGTAATAAACAAACAACTTGATGATTTAGGAACTCGTAAATTCTCAACAATTGAAGAATTAAAAGAACATTTAATCTTTTTAAATAAAAAAAGAATAGATATCAATCAAAAAGATTTAATTCAAGCATTAGATCGTTTTGATATGAACGATGATGATGTAGAAGAATTCTATGAATGGGCAGCAGATAAGAATATTGATTTAATTGATGAAACTGAAAATGAGAATGTTCTTGATGATGATTATTTAACTGATGATTTAGATGATGAAGATAATCCTGAAAGGAATATTGTAATATCGTATGATGATGCAGCTAATTATCCAAAAGTAACTGACCCGGTAAAAATGTATTTAAAAGAAATTGGTAAAGTTCCTCTACTAAAAGCAGATGAAGAAGTAAGACTAGCCAAAATCATTGAAAAAGGTGGCGAAGGTTATGATGAAGCTAAAAATGAATTAATTAGTTCAAATCTTAGGCTTGTTGTTGCCATCGCTAAGAAATATACAGGAAGAGGCATGCTTTTATTAGATCTTATTCAAGAAGGAAATATGGGATTAATTAAAGCTGTTGATAAATTTGACTATCATAAAGGTTTCAAATTTTCTACATATGCTACTTGGTGGATTAGACAAGCCATCACTAGAGCTATCGCTGACCAAGCAAGAACAATAAGAATCCCTGTTCATATGGTTGAAACAATCAATAAGATGACACGAATTCAAAGGCAATTAGTTCAAGAATTAGGCCGTGAAGCAACTGCTGAAGAGATAGCTGAAAGAATGGGTGGCGGAATTACGGCAGAAAAAGTTCGTGATATTCAAAAGATAAGTATGGATCCTGTATCTTTAGAGACACCAATAGGTGAAGAAGATGATTCTCATTTAGGTGATTTTATTGAAGACAAGGATGCTATGTCACCAGATAAATATGCCAATATTGGTTTATTAAAAGACGAAATCAACTCTGTATTAAAAACTTTAACCGAAAGAGAAGAAAAAGTTTTAAGACTTCGTTTTGGACTTGAGGATGGTAGAACTAGAACTTTGGAAGAAGTTGGTAAAGAGTTCGATGTTACAAGAGAAAGAATCAGACAGATTGAAGCTAAAGCCTTAAGAAAGCTTAAAAATCCTACAAAATGTAAGAGACTTAAAGAATTTATTGATGATGTACGCTAATGTTATCTAAAAGATTAACTGAGATTAGTAAATTAGTAGATAAAAATAAGGTAGTATTTGACGTGGGCTCAGACCATGCCTTACTACCTTGTTTTTTGGTACAAAATGGCATTAGCCCAAAAGCTTATGCAAGTGACAATAAAGAAGGACCATTAAAAAAAGCCGTTGAAAATATCAACAAATTAGGTTTAACCGGAAAAGTTATTCCTGTTCTTGGTGATGGCTTAGAAAATATCAGTGATGATGTAGATATTATCACAATATGTGGAATGGGCTTTTATACAATCAAACATATTCTAGAAGGCAAAGATTTGAATAGATATGACAAAATAATTGTTCAATCTAATAAAGATAATGATTTATTAAGAAGTTTTATTAATTCGCAGAATTATAGTATTATTAATGAGGTTGTTATCTTTGATGGTTTTTATTATGAAGCCATAGTTATTAATCCTAAAAGTAAAACTGAGTATAGTGATTTAGAATTAAAATATGGTCCAATTTTATTGAAAAGAAAAGATGAAAACTTTATTAATTATCTTAAATATAAAAAAGATAAATTAATACAAATCTATAAAAGATCTTGTCAAGAAAGCTTGCTTAAAGAGATTGATGAAATTAACAAGATTCTTGATAATTAGGAGGATTTATGTCAGACAGTTTTAATTTTAAAGAAATGTTTTCTTCGAAAGAATCATTTAAATCTATTTTTGAATCATTATTAGAAATGCGTTATGGAAAATCTGTTAGCAATTCTAATTCATATGAAAGATATACTATTTTAGGTGAATTGGTCATGTCTTATATGGTTCCTAAATGGAAAAAAACGAGAGAAACAATTAAATATGGCAATAAAAAGTCATTATATTATTTCTCTTTAGAATTCCTTATGGGAAGAATGCTTACAAATAATTTGATGTCTTTAGGCATTTATGATTTAGTTAAAGAATCTTTAAGTGATTTAAATATCGATTTAAATGATTTAGAGGAATGTGAAGCCGATGCAGGACTTGGCAATGGTGGACTTGGAAGACTTGCTGCATGTTTTCTTGATTCTTTATCAAGTCTAAATTATGCCGGATATGGTAATACAATCAGATATAAAAATGGTTTATTTAAACAACTTATTATAAATGGTGAACAAGTAGAAGTGCCTGATCAATGGTTGAGATATGGTTATCCTTGGGAAATTAGAAAGCCTTCAAAAGCTGTAACTGTTAAATTTGGTGGTGAAGTTGAAATAAGTAGAAAAAATGATGGCAATCTATGTTTTGAACTAAAGGATTATGAACCAATCTTAGCTATTCCATATGATGTTCCTGTTGCTGGAGCAAATACAGATTGTACAACGGCTTTAAGACTTTGGTCAGCTGAACCTAGTGATATACTTCCTAGTAGTGTTGCCTATTCTGATTATCTAAGAGAAGTTGAAAGCATTTGTTTAAATCTTTATCCTGAAGATTATTCTCAAAAAGGTAAATTCACAAGAATTAAACAAGAATATTTCTTTGTTTCTGCTGGCTTACAAACAATAATTAGAGATCATTTAAGAAATAATCCTAACCTTGATAATCTTGCTGATAAAGTTGTTATTCAATTAAATGACACTCATCCTGCATTAGCTATTCCTGAATTAATGCGTCTATTAATGGATGATCATGGTTATTCGTGGCAAGATGCATATCGTATAACTTGTCGAGTATTTGCTTATACTAATCACACTATTCTTTCTGAAGCTCTTGAAAAATGGCCAGTAGATTTTATTAAACAAATAGTTCCTCGTATATATCTAATTATTGAAGAAATTGATAATCAATTTGTTTCATATTTGAATAGCCTAGGCAAGAGTAAAGAATTTATTGATTCTGTAAGAATTATTGATGGTTATAATGTTCGTATGGCTAACTTATCAATTGTTGGTTCTTTTTCTGTTAATGGTGTTGCTAAATTACATTCAAAGATTATTACTGAAAGCACATTTAAAAATTTCTATGAAATTTTCCCAACAAAATTTAACAATAAGACTAATGGCATTACTCATCGTAGATGGTTACTATATTCAAATCCTGAATTAACTGATTTGATTCAAAGGACTATATCTGCTGATTTAAGAAACGATTTCTTTAAAATTGATGATTTGATTAATTATGTTGATGATGAAAATGTTCAAAACGCTTTCCTTAACATTAAACAAATTAAGAAACAACAACTAGCTGATTATTTAAAGAAACTATACGATATCGATTTGGATGTTAATAGTATATTTGATGTTCAAGCTAAAAGACTTCATGCGTATAAAAGACAATTATTAAATATTTTATATGTTATTAGCTTATATCATCGAATTAAAAAAGATACAAGTTTCAAAATGCCTAAGACAACGTTTATCTTTGGGGCAAAAGCTGCTGGAAATTATACTTTTGCTAAAGATGTAATTAAGCTAATTAATGCTGTTGGCAAAGTAGTAAATAGTGATCCAGAAGTTAGCAAATTTATTAATGTGTTCTTCATTCCTAATTATCGTGTAACAATTGCTGAAAAACTTATGCCTGCAGCTGATGTTTCGGAACAAATTTCTACTGCCGGAAAAGAAGCATCAGGAACTGGAAACATGAAATTTATGATGAATGGTGCAATAACTTTAGGAACACTTGATGGTGCAAATGTTGAAATAAAAGGGTTAGTAGGTGATGACAATATTGTTATATTTGGCTTAAATGAACAAGAAGTAAGTTCATTAAAACCAATCTATCGCCCATATGATTATTATTTAAATAATCCTGAAATTAAAGAAATCATTGATTCATTAACTGATGGCACATTTAGTGAAGATAAAAAAGAATTTGAAGATATTTCAAATGAATTCTTACTCAGAAATGATGAATATATGTTGTTGGCAGATTTTGAATCTTATAAAAAAGCTCATGATGAAATATATAAGATTTATAGCGACAAAAAGCGTTTCGCTAAGATATGTCTAACAAATATTGCTAAATCATCATTCTTCTCAAGCGATAGAACAATAAACGATTATGTTGAAGATATTTGGCATTTAGATAAGCTATTTTAATCAAAAGGTCCTATATGATAATAGGACCTTTTAATTCGTTTTTAATATATTCGCTTCCATCATTTAAATAGGTCGAATATAAATTATTGATTTTCCACTCAATATTTTTGTATTCTATAGGCATATTTTTAAATTGAGTAATAATATTTAAATCACTATTTTTAAGTGTTTTCAAATATTCTTGTCCTTTAGAATTAAAGCCAAGAACTCTAATGTAATTTAGATTAGGTAAATTAATTACATCTTCTTTTTTGATATTATTCATTATGTTTAATGATATGCGGTTTATTCTAGCCTTTGTATATCTTTTAGATATTGAATTATTAATAAAATCTTCATAATTATTATAATTATAAGCATTTTTAATTAATAAATTTTCAATGCCTTCATTAACCAAAAAAATATTTTTTAATTCATCTTTATGCTTTGTGATAAGACATTTTCTTAAATATGGATAAAAATCTTCTATAAATATTGGATTTTCAATATTAATTGGACAATAATCTTTTATATCTTTTTTCTCTTTAAGCGCTTTTCTTATGGCCATAGCACTTGCGATCTTATCTAAATCCAAACTATTATAATCATTAGTTCTTTGGATGGAATAGGGCTTGATATTTGAATCTTTTAAAGCTTTTAAATATGAAACAGCTAACATATCATTCGGATATAAAAACGATGTCAACAAACCATAAGCTTTAGGATATGACAATCCTTTATCTAATTTTTCTTTTAAATGATCAATGTTGATATTTAAGTCAGCTATTTTAGATAATTCATCAAGATTATTTGTTTCTGAACCAAAAACTAAGCTTTCAACTTTTAAATCATTAAGTATCTTAACTGCTGTTTTTCCAAAGACAGTAGCGTTTTGAATTGTATAGATATATGGTATTTCTACTATTAAATCAATTCCGGCATTTAAAGCGGCTTTTGTTTTTTCAAATTTATTAATAATACTCGGTTCTCCACGCTGTACATAATTTCCTGAACAACACGCAATTAAAACATCAGGATTTGTTAATTCTTTTGTCTTATTAATATGTAGAAGATGGCCATTATGAAACGGGTTATATTCTACAATAATTCCACAAGCTTTCATTATTTCATTATATAATGATTTTATGAAAGTATTTATTAGAGATTTGATGAATATTAGCGACCAAAAGGTCTATAATGTCGATATTCTTAATATTGATATTAAGGATAATATATTCTTAAATGGTATAAAGAATATAAAAGGCGAAATTGTCTTTTATTATGATTATGATGAAAAATTAAAAATTGAATATGAATTAACTGGAATAATGATCTGTCCAAATAGTTTGACTTTGAAAGATGTTGAAGTTCCATTTGAAATATATGATGACCTTTTTGTTGTTTTTAAACAAAACGAAGATGGTTTTTATTTGATAGATGGAATGGATTTTAATGATTTTGTAGCATATATTATTTCACCAGAAGCACCAATAAGTGTTGAAAAAAATAACGAAACAATGTATCATAGTGGAGATGGTTGGTCTATATATAGTGAGCAGTCATATAAAGATGCCACTAAAGATAGAATTGATCCAAGATTAGCGAAATTATTGGAATACAAGGAGGAAGATTAAATGGCTGTTCAACAAAGAAGAACTTCTAAAACACGTAAGGCAAAAAGAAGAACTCATTATAAATTAACTGCTCCAACAATGGTTAAATGCCCATCTTGTGGAGAATATAAATTATCTCATAGAGTTTGCCCTAATTGTGGTAGTAAATAAGAATCGCATTAAGCGATTTTTATTATACAAAAAAAGAAATTCGATCATGAATTTCTTTTTATTATTTCCGTATTTTTAAAGTGCAACTTGGCAACTTCATTTAAACGATTAATTCCGTATTTTTTTACAAATTGCAATATATCAGAATCAACATCTTGTCCAGCTCCAAAATGAAAATGCATTTTGTATTTATTATCTAATTCTTCCATCTTTTTAATAAAGGCATATCTAGCTATCACACTTGCACACGCAACTGCTGGATACATTGATTCAGCTTTTGTTTCAAAAACCAAATCATGAAAAATTTCTTTTTCATCTTTAATGTATGAAAAATATTTTTCTTTTGGCGCAAATTCATCCACGTATGCAGCTTTTGGAATTACATAGTTCTTGTGCAAAAGGTTAATGTAGGCTTGATTGTGCAGTTTAGCTTTAATCTCATTTAAATTATTATTCTGGTGGACAACGTTATATTTTATATTGTCTAGTATTAATAAAGAGTGTTTAATCTTCTCAATTAGAATAGGCGCAATCTTCTTAATTTTTTCATCATCAATTTTCTTTGAATCGGTAACGCCCAATTCATCTAAAATTGTAAACTCATCTTCTTCAACTATACAAGCACAGACACATACTGGTCCAAAATAATCTCCCGTTCCAACTTCATCAGATCCAGCTTGTCGATTAATTTTTTTATCTATAAATGAAGAAGCATAAAAAAACGCATCATCACCTTGAAAAACCACCTTATCACTTGTGTAAATACTTATGGTTAAATGATCATTTTGAATAAATGTATCAATATATTCATTTGGACTTTTCTTTATATCATTTTTAAATGTATTTTTTATTGTTTGTATCTTTTCTTTATTTAGTTTTAGAGAAATTGTAGCCATACCGTAATTTTATCATATATAGAAAAATTACTTTTAATTAAATATAATATAGGTATGAATATCCAAGAAGAATACTTTATTTTTATTAATATTGGCATAATTTTAATTTATGTTGTTTTTGCGTTAAGTGCATATCGTAACGGACTTTTATCTCAACTATTATCATTGATATATAATATATTGTCGATTGTTGTTGCCTGGTATTTGGCCCCAATTCTTGCCAGCAGAATTACACTTGTCAAAATTGATTCAATATATAATTCTAGTGGCATAAGTTCTATGGCAAACAGTATATTATTTATGGCTATTATTTTTATTGTTTTGCGCATCTTATATTTAATTATTAAGCCATTATTTAAATCAATTTCAAAAATCCCGATTATTGGCGGTTTAAATAAAATTGGTGGATTTATATTTGGAATAATTAATGCAACGCTTGTAATAGTTGTATTGACATTAATTATGAATTTAGGATTTATTAAAAATTTTAATGAAGTTAAAGAAAATACTTTATTGAAATATACTGATAAGCTTTCACAAACAGTAATGAAAGTTAGTATTGATAATTTAAATCTCAATTCATTAAAAAAATATATAGATGATTTTGATGTTGACGAATCTAGAGAAACATTTACTAAGTGGTTAATAGATCAAGGAATATTAAATGAATAATTATAATTCTATTGATTTAAATAAAGTTAAAGAACAAGTTTTAGAATTTTGTGCAATTGATGATTCTAAAACTTTTATTTTGAATGAAGAAGTTTCTTTTAATCCTTTACAAATAAAGAAAAACCTTAGACAAAGTGATGAAGTAATTAAACTTCTAAATAAAGGTTTTAATATTTCTTTTGATGGCATAGAAAATATTAGTGATATTTTTGAAAATGCCAACAAAAATATCGTACTTTCAACAATTGAATTATCTAAAATTTTATCTTTTCATAATCATTGTCGAAGAATAAAAAATAAAATTGATGAGATTGAAGATGATTACTTAATTAAAGATTACAGCGATTCAATAAACATAAATGAAGATTTAGCTAGAAGAATTGGTAAGGTAGTCGATATTAATGGTGGTATAAAAGAAGATGCTTCTGAAAAACTATCATCCATTTTTTATGAAATAAATCGCAATCTTGATTCCATTCATTCTTTAAGTGCATCATTTATATCTAAGAACAATGCGTATTTGCAAGAAAACAATGTCTTTTATCGTAATGATCGTGTAACTTTCCTTTTAAAAAACTCTGCTAAAAATAAATTTAATGGTTATCAATATGGAACTAGTGCCAGTGGGCTTGCGAGTTATGTTGAACCTGAACAATTTATTGAATTAAATAATAAGAAGTTGTCTCTTGAAAATGATAAACAAGAAGAAGTAAATCGTTTATTAAAAGAATTAACTTATTATGTATCTTTGTATAGCCAATTATATATCGCAAATTTTGATTCAATCATGATGCTTGATGTAATATTCGCAAAAGGTGAATATGGCTACAATAAAGGTGGTATTGTAGCAAAAATTAATTCTGATAATTATTTATTCTTAAAGAATATTGCACACCCATTGATAGCTTCTAATTTAGTGGTATCAAATACATATGAATTAAATAATGAATATCAAGGAATTGTAATATCAGGAACTAATACTGGTGGTAAAACAGTCGGCTTAAAGTTAATAGGTCTTAGTGTTTTAATGTCTTATTTAGGAATTCCTTTAATAGCTGAAGAAGCTCAAATTCCTTTATATGACAATATTTATATTGATATTGATGATAACCAATCAATAAATAATGCCTTAAGTACTTTTAGCGCTCACATATCTAATATTAATAAGATTCTAAATAACGCAACTGAAGATTCATTAATCTTAATTGATGAACTTATATCAGGCACAGATCCTAAAGAAGCTCAAGCTATATCTTTGGCTATTTTAGAAAAGATTTTAGAACTTAAATCAAAGTTTGTTATTACTACTCATTATGATGAAATTAAACAATTTTCATTTAATAATGAAAGAATTCTATTAAGTTCTGTAGGCTTTGATTTAGATGAATTAAAGCCAACATATAAATATATTGAAAACTCTATTGGCATGTCTAATGCGATTGATATTGCTGATCGATATTTTGATTCTAAAGAAATAATTGATAATGCAAGAAAATTTTTAAATATTAATAAATCTAAAGAAGATGAATTATTAGAAAAACTTTCTATTGAAATAAAAGAAAATGAATCATTAAAAGAAAAGCTTAATAATGAATTATTAATAAATAAAAATTTAAATCTTGAATTAAATCAAAGACTAAAAGAAATTGATGATAATAAAAATAATATATATATTGAATATAAAAAACAATTGAACAATTATCTTATAAATATTAAAAAAGAAATTAATGATAAAGTAGAAGCGTTAAATGATGAAAAGAAAGCTTCTAAACTGTTTTCAAGAATTGAACAATTAAAAGAAGTAGAAGATATTAAAGAAGAAATTACCCTTAATGTTGGCGACAATGTTAGATTAGAATCTGGAAATCAAATTGGCAAAATATTAGACATCAATGGTGAATATGCAAATGTGTCAATTAATGGATTAAATATAAAGACTAATTTAAATAAACTTATTAAAGTTAATCAACAAGTTAAAAAGGAATATAAACCACGTCAACGTATGGAAAGTGTTTCGATGGAATTAAATCTTGTAGGAAAACGTGTTGAAGAAGCTTTAGTCATTTTAGATGATTATCTAGATCATGCTTATGGATACAATTTAAAAACAGTTAAAATAATCCATGGTTTTGGAACTGGCCAACTTAGAAAAGCAATTCGTGAGCATCTAAAAACAAATAAGATAGTTAAAGAATTTGAAAATGGAGATATTTATGATGGTGGATCAAATGTAACCATTGTAAAATTTAAATAATGAATATAAAAGACAAATTAAAAACATTACCGAAAAAACCTGGCTGTTATCTTATGAAAGATAAAGACGGGAAAATAATCTATGTTGGCAAAGCAATTGTTTTAAAGAATCGAGTAAATTCTTATTTTGTTGGTAGTCATGACTATAAAACAACCAAATTAGTTTCTAATATCAAAGATTTTGATTATATTGTAACTAAAAATGAAAAAGAAGCACTAATTCTTGAATACAATTTAATTAAATTGCATGATCCTTATTACAATATCGTATTTAAAGATGATAAATCTTATCCTTATATATTACTAAAAGATACATATGAACCTTATTTAGAAGTTGTTAGATTAAAAAATCGGTCAAAAAGAGTTAAAGGCAGATTGTTTGGTCCATACCCTGATGTTGGTGCAGCACGAAATATGTTAGATATTATTAATAAACAATATCCAACAAGAAAGTGCAGTAATTTAAAACAAAACCTATGCCTTTATTATCATATTGGCTTATGTAGAGGCTATTGCAAATATAAGATTAGTGAAGATGTGGCTAATGAAGATAAAAAGAAAATTATCTCTTTTCTTAATGGCGATACAAATATTATTCTTAAAGAACTAAAAGAAAAGATGTCAAAAGCAACTGAAGATCTTGAATTTGAAAAAGCTGCTCAATATCGCGATTTAATGAATGATATTAAAGTTACAACACTTAAACAAGCTGTTGAAATAAGGAAAAAAGAAACCTTTGATGTTTTCAACTACGATGTCCTTGATGGAATGATTGCGATCACTGGTTTATTTATAAGAAATGGTAATCTTTTAGGAAAAGATAAGTTTATTGACTATCTAGTTGGAGATAACGAGAATTTTGTTTCTTCATATATCTATCAATATTATCAGATCAATCCAAAACCAAAGTCTTTATATATACCAAATGAACTATTGCCTTTTTTACAAGGCTTGGAAGATATTGAGATTAAAACTGTTAGTAAAGGTAGTAAATATCAGTTATTAAAAAGAGCTAAAGACAATTCATTTGAATCATTAAGACAAAATAAAGATATTGTCACAAATAAGAATGAATATTTTAATAATGTTAATGATGAATTAAAAAGAATTTTCAATAAAAATATTAAACGTATTGAATTATTTGATAATTCACATACTTCAGGTGTAAATACAGTAGGGGCAATGGTAGTTTATAAAAATCTCAAGCCCTCAAAAAAAGATTATCGTTTATATAAATTAGAAGATAGTGCCAATGATTTAAAATCTATGGAAGAAATGTTATATCGAAGATATTTTAGAATGATTAAAGATGATTTAGAAAGACCAGATTTAATAATTGTTGATGGTGGCCGTATTCAAATAGAAGTTGCCAACAAAGTTCTCAAAGCTTTAGATTTAAAAATATCTTTGTGTGGTCTTGGGAAAGACGACAAACATAATACATCATATTTAATGAATAACGAATATGAAAAAATAGAAATTGATCCTAGTTCAAAACTTTTCTTTTTCTTGTCTAATGCACAAGATGAGGTTCATCGTTTTGCGATAACATATCATAAAAAGCTTCGATCAAAAAGCACTTATAAATCTATATTGGATAATATTGATGGTTTAGGACCTAAAACTAGGACCAAATTATTAAAAAAATATAAGACAATAAGCAACATCAAAAATCTGAGTTTAGATGAATTAAAAGAAGTATTACAAGAAAAAGTAGCTGATAGGTTATATAATAAACTGAGGGAAAATGATTAAGAATTTTAGTGATACGATTTCTTTGTTGAGCTTATTCATCATCTTAATTCTTACTTTAAAAATTGGAATTGGATGGATGTTTTCGTTACATCGCAATGATACTCTTAGAGGGAATATTAAATTATTTAAAAACTATACAGAAAACGAAGAAGAATAATGGATATTAATATTATCTTATTTATAATTATTATCATTTTATTAATTGCGCTTATTGCGTTGTTTTCTTATTTAATATTTAAAAATAAAAAAGATAGCGACTATAAAGAACTTAGATTAAAGATAAATAAAGATTTAACTGAATTTAGTAATAAAGTTTCTATAGATTTTAATAATCTTACTAATGCAACCACAGACAAGTTAATCCAAATTGAAAAAAGCTTAAATTCAAATATTATTGAAACAAATAAGACAACAAATGATACTTTTAATAAAATCAGTGAAAGAATAATCAAAATAGATGAATCACAGAAAGCTTTAAATGAATTATCTAGTAATATTTTGAGTTTACAAAATATCTTACAAGATAAAAAGAATAGGGGAAGTTTTGGTGAAATTGAATTATATAATTTATTAGAAATTGCTTATGGACAAAATGATGCTTTTTATAAAAAGCAATTTAAATTATCAAATGGAAAAGTGGCTGATGCCGTTATTGTTGGCCCAGAGAGCTTAGGAAATATTGTGGTAGATTCAAAATTCCCATTAGAAAATTATCAAAGAATGTATGATGATTCTTTAAATCAAAATGAAAAAAACGATGCTCGTATAAAATTTAAAAATGATGTATTAAAACACATCAATGATATAAAAGATAAATATATCATACCTGGTGAGACTGCACCTATGGCATATATGTTTGTTCCAGCTGAAGCTATTTTTTCAGAAATATATGCAAACTATAATGATATTGTTAATAAGTCATATGAAGCAAAAGTATATATTGTTTCCCCAACCACACTTATGGCTTATTTAACAGCAATCAAAAATATCTTTTTAGGACAAAAGAAAGATGAAAAAGCAAAAGAAATTATTAAATTATTAGATGAGTTATCAGTAGATTTTCTTCGCTTAAAAGAAAGACAAGAAACTTTACAAAGAGATTTTGAAAAAATTATTCCTGATTTTGAAAAAATAGCAATCACATCTAATAAAATTATTAAGCGTTTTGCGGCAATAAATAGTGGAGATTTAGATAATGAAGAGATTTAAAGAAGATTTGAAATTAACTTTTATAGCGTTGATATCGGCAATTATTCATGCTTTTGCCATCACTAATTTTTCAATACCAGCAAATCTATATCCATCAGGTTTCTCAGGAATCACAAAACTGACAACTGACTTACTTTTAGATTTCGCCAATATTTATGTTCCATATGCAATTTTATACTTTGCTTTAAACATTATCGCAACTGTTTTTGTATTTAATAAAATAGGGAAAAGATTTGCTATATTTTCAATAATTCAATTTACATTATTTTCAATATTCACAACAGTCTTTAAACCTATGCATATAGTTGATGATAGGCTATTACAATGTATATTTGGTGGTATATTAAATGGTATTGGAATCGGGCTTGCATTATCATTTAATTTTTCAACGGGTGGTTTTGATTTCATTAATGTTTATTTTGCGAATAAATTTAAAAAAGATGTATGGAATTACATCTTTATAGCTAATTGTACAATTCTATTTATATCTTCAATATTTTATGGAGTTGAAAGAGCTTTATATTCAATCATTTTTCAATATTCTTCAACATCAATAATTAAGATGATGCATCAAAGATATACTCACAAAACATTAACGATTATAACTTCGATGCCTGATGAAGTAGCCAATGAGATTCTAAGAAACATTCGCCATGGAATAACGGAAATACAAGTTAAAGGACATTATAGCCATGATAATAAGACAATGTTATTTACTGTTGTTAATTCATTTCAATATCGTGAAGTAATTAAAATTGTTATGAACATAGATCCACATGCGTTCATTAATGTTCAAAATACAAGTGCAATTTACGGAAATTATTATCAAAAACCATTAGATTAGTATTTGATCTTTAAGCCAATTTTATTTTCTACATTCTTTAATGTTTGTTCAGCAATTAAATTGGCTTTTTTTGCGCCTTCACTCATTATTTCATCCAATAAATGAGTATTTATAATATCATGATATTTATTTTGAATTTTTTCAAGCTCTGCACAAACGACATCAGCTACATATGTCTTGAGCTTACCATAACCTTGACCAGCAAATTCATCAACAATATCATTCATTGATCTATCAGTTAAAGAAGAAGCGATTTCTATAAGATTATATAAGCCAGGTTGGTTTTCTTTGTCTAATTGGATTATGCCAACTGAATCAGTAACTGCAGACATTATTTTCTTTCTTGCAACTTTTAAATCATCTAATAAATAGATGCATCCTTTATTAGTTTCATCTGATTTAGACATTTTTTTACTTGGGTCTGATAAAGACATAATCCTTGCACCAACTTTTGCGATAAGAGGTTCAGGAACTTTGAATGTTTTACCATATTTATTATTAAATCTTTGAGCTATATCTCTTGTTAGCTCAACATGTTGTTTTTGATCATCGCCAACAGGTACATAATCAGCATTATAAAGAAGAATATCAGCTGCCATTAAACAAGGGTAAGTATATAGACCAGCAGTTAGATTTTTTTCATTTTTTGCTGTTTTATCCTTAAACTGAGTCATACGATTTAATTCACCTAAATAGGTATTACAAGCCATAATATAACCAAGTTCTGCATGAGCTTTAACATCAGTTTGTAGAAAGATAGTTGATTTTTTAGGATCTAGACCACACGCAAGGTATAAGGCAATCGCATCAGTTAGATTCTTAGATAATTGTAAAGGTTCTTGATATTCAGTTATGCAATGTAAATTAGCTATAAAAACATACATTTCATATTCATCTTGATATTTAACAAAATTCCTTAAGGCACCAATATAATTTCCTAGAGTTAATTGTCCTGTAGGCTTAATTCCCGATAGCATTCTTTTCATAAATTTTCCCCCTGAAAATAAAAAAGCACCATATGGGACGAATATATCCGTGGTGCCACCCAATTTTATTCTTAATGCGTTAACGCCGCAATACGATAATCCAATTCATTTATAAGGCTTTGATTGTTTTCACCATCTCAATCTCTCTTTGAAAAGTATCTTATAAATTACTATTTTAAATATATCATTTTTAGACGCTTTTTTAAAGTATAATATAGGTATGGTTGTTATATATACATCAAATGGTTGTGCTTCATGTAGGAAGGCAAAGAAATTTTTAAAAGATAACGACATCAACTTTATAGAAAAGAATATTTTTAATACGCTATTGAATCCTGATGAAATTAAGTATTTATTAAAACGTTCAGAAAATGGAACCGAAGATATTATTTCTAAAAGAAGTAAGATAGTTCAAGAAAGTGGTGTTAATGTTGATGAACTTCCAATTAATGAATTATGTGATTTTATAGTAAAGAATCCATCTGTTTTAAAAAGACCAATTATAATATCTGAAAATAATCTTCAAATTGGATATGATGAAGAAGAAATAAGTTTATTTAAAGCAATTCGTAATGCTGTGAAATGTGATAATAATTGCCCGCATTACGAAATATGTGGATCAAATCTTGAGGCATAATAATGAAAGTATTGGTAGGCTTGTCAGGCGGTGTTGATTCAGCGGTAGCTGCTTATCTTTTAAAACAGCAAGGATATGATGTAACTTGCTGTTTTATGCGTAATTGGGATTCCGCATTGAATAACGATACACTTGGAAATAATACATTAAATAACGATATTTGTCCTCAAGAAGAAGACTATAATGATGCAAAAAAAGTAGCTGAAATTTTAGGTTTAAAATTATTAAGAAAAGATTATATTAAAGAATATTGGGATTATGTATTTAAAAATTTTATTGAAGAATATCAGAAGGGTCGTACCCCAAATCCTGATATATTATGTAATAAATACATTAAATTTGACTGTTTTTTAGATTATGCAAAAGAAAATGGTTTTGATATGATTGCGACTGGTCATTATATTAAATCAGAAAATGGACATTATTATAAAGCTTTAGATTCAAATAAAGATCAATCATATTTTTTAGCACAAGTTGATAAAAAAGCGTTGGATTTATGCCTATTTCCTTTAGGTGATATTGTAAAAGAAGAAGTAAGAAAAATTGCTGAAACTTTAAATTTAAATGTTGCTAATAAAAAAGATTCAACTGGAATTTGTTTTATTGGTGAAAGAGATTTTAGGAAATTTTTAAGCAATTATATTCCAATGAAAAAAGGAAAAATTATTGATGTTGATACTTTAGAGGTGATAGGCAATCATAATGGCGTTTATTATTACACAATTGGCCAAAGAAAAGGTTTTGGAGTAGGCGGAAATAAAGGACCATATTATTGTGTTGGAAAAAATGTTAAAGAAAATTTATTGTATTTAACTTCTATTACAAATGAACAATATTTATATTCTGATTGTGCATTTATTTCAGGCATAAATTGGCTTAATAAACTTGATATAGATGGCAAATTAATTCAATGTAAATTTAGATATCGTCAAAAAGACAATGATGTTTTTATTAAAATTGTTTCTGAAAGCGAAGCTATATTAACATATCCGAATAAGATTAAGGCTGTAACTCCGGGACAGCAAGCTGTGTTCTATTATAATGACGAAATGATAGGCGGCGGTATAATTGATAAGACTTATTTAAATGGCGTTGATTTATGTGAATATTTTGATAATAAGGTATTAAATAATTATCATGAATGAAGAACAATTTGATACCATCAATGGTTATTTTGTCCATACAATTTATAAAAGCGATACATATATGGTTTGTAAATTTGAAACCAGCGATGACACAATTACTGTGACTGGTCCGGCTTTTGATTTTATAAAAGGAGATCACTATTTGCTTACTGGAAATTATGTTGATCATCCAAAATATGGTTTTCAATTTAATATAATTACAATTAAAAGATATATTCCAAATAAGAAAGACGATATTATAAAATTTTTATCTAGCAATTCTTTTAAAGGTATTGGTAAAAAGGCTGCTACAAAAATATATGAAGCTTTTGGAGATGACAGTATTAATGTTATCAAAGAAAAGTTTTACTTAGTTGAAAATATCGGATTGAATACAAAACAAATTAATGGCTTAAAAGAAGGCATAGAATATTTTAATGAAGATAATAATGAAACTATTTTACTACTGATAAGTGCAGGTTTTTCTAATAGTGAAGCACATCGTATTTATTACCATTATAAAGATGATACAGCATTTATATTCAATGATAATCCTTATCGTTTTTATTTAGATGTGCCAAATATTCCTTTTAATAAGGTTTTGACATGTGCAAAAAATCTTGATTTTGAAGATAAAGAATATAAATTTAAAGAAGCATATTTAATATATATTTTTAAAGAAGTCAGTTTCAACAGTGGAAATATATATTTAGATTATGAAGACTTTGCGGATGAATATTTAAAGAATTATTCCGACATTGATATAGCTTTAAAAAAATGCATAGATGATAACGAAATTATATTTGACAATGATCACTATTATTATAAACAAGAGTATTATGATGAAATAGATATTGCCAATTATTTAAAAAATAATAATGAAACTTTGTTGATTGAAAGAGAATATCTTAAAGATTTAATTAAACAAAACGAGCTTGAATTATCTAGTGACTTTAAATACGATACTAATCAAACACAAGCTATATTTAATTTTTTTAGTGAAAGATTTTCAATTATTATTGGTGGACCAGGAACAGGCAAGACAACATTAATTAATGCGTTATCATCAATTTATAAAGTGTTATATCCTTACCAAAATATTATTGTTGTTGCCCCAACTGGCAGAGCAGCAAAGCGTATTAACGAGATATGTAGTGTTGACTCTAAAACCATTCATTCATTATTAAAATGGAATAAGGAAACAAATAAATTTATTCAAAATAAAGAAAATCCTATAAATTATGATTGTTTAATTATTGATGAATTTTCAATGGTTGATAATAACTTGTTTGCTTCGCTATTAAATGCATCTACTTATGTTAAAAAAATATGCATAATAGGTGATATTAATCAGCTTCCATCAATTAGACAAGGCAATCTATTAAAAGATTTGGTTGAATCTAAATTGTTTGAAACAACTTATTTATCTTTTAATCATCGTCAAAAAGAAGGAAATGAAATAATTGAATTAGCCGATGATATTGTAAATGGAACTATCGATTTTAATAAATATCAAAATGATGTTCAGTTTATTGACATCAAGCACACATCTCTTAACTCTTTTATTGAGATGATTTCTAATGAAATAAATAGTGGCACTTCGTTAGATGATATTCAAGTTCTTTCACCGATGTATAGGGGCGATTTTGGGATTGACAATTTAAATAGTTATTTACAGGCAACATTTAATCCCCCTAGTAAATCTAAAAGTGAAAGAAAAGTTGGTAAACAGATATTCAGAGTAGGCGATAAAATATTACAACTTAAAAATAGGCCTACCGATGATGTTTATAATGGCGATATTGGTGTTTTAAATGATATAGATGATTATTTAAAATCTTTAATGGTTAATTTTGATGGTATCAATGTGTTTTACGAAACAGATGAATTAACTGAAATATCACTTGCATATTGCCTATCTGTTCATAAAGCCCAAGGAAGTGAATATAATACTGTTTATTTTATTTGCTCAAAAAATCACATCAATATGTTGTATAAACAACTAATTTATACAGGAATTTCACGAGCAAAATCTAAATTAATTATCATAGGTGACGAAGAGCTATTTAAGACAGCAATTCAAAAAGAATTAAATCAACGCAAAACATCATTATTATCTCGTTTAGTTGATTAATTATATGTTAAAATATTTAAGAAGATAAGTAGTTAAATAGATGTTATTAAGAGAGTAGGCGTTTGGTGAAAGCCTATAACTATATTTAATGAAGCTACTTCTTGTTACTGATTAATACTCAGCGTAATTCTGCGTTAAAGAACTAAGTGCTTACATTTGTAAGAACTAAGGTGGTACCACGTATTAAGCGTCCTTAGAGACGCTTTTATTTTTAGGGGGATATTATGAAAAAATTAAGTGGAAATCAAGTTAGACAAATGTTTCTTGATTATTTTAAATCTAAAGGCCATATGGTTGAACCTGGAGCTTCGCTTGTTCCAATAAATGACCCAACACTACTTTGGATAAACTCTGGTGTTGCTGCTTTAAAGAAATATTTGGATGGACGTGAAAAGCCAAAATGTAATCGTATCACAAATGCTCAAAAGTGTATTCGTACAAATGATATTGAAAATGTTGGTAAGACATCAAGACACCATACTTTTTTTGAAATGCTTGGGAACTGGTCAATTGGCGACTATTTTAAAAGAGAGTCTTTAAAAATGTCATGGGAGTTTTTGACTTCACCTGAATATATAGGTTTTGATCCTGAAAGAATATATGTAACTGTATATCCTGATGATACAGAATCATATGATATTTGGACAAAAGAAATTGGTTTGAATCCAAAACATATATTAAAATCATATGACAATTTCTGGCAAATAGGAGAAGGACCATGTGGACCTGATTCAGAAATTTATTATGATCGTGGTCCTAAATATGATCCTCAAGGTATAGGCGAGAGATTATTTTTTGAGGAAATGGAAAATGATCGTTATGTTGAATTATGGAATAATGTATTCTCACAATATGATGCTAAAGAAGGTGTTGATCGTAAAGACTTTGAAGAACTTCCTCAAAAGAATATTGATACGGGAATGGGCTTAGAAAGACTTGTTGCTATGATTCAAGATGGTGAAACAAATTTTGATACTGATTTATTCTTACCATATATTCGTGAAACTGAAAAATATACAAACGTTAAATATGAAGACAACAAAATGGCTTTTAGAGTTATTGCTGATCACATCAGAACATGTGTATTCGCATTATCAGATGGCGCAACATTCTCTAATGAAGGACGTGGCTATGTCTTAAGAAGAGTTCTTAGAAGGGCTATGAGATATGCTAGAAATATAGGCATTGAAAAACCTTTCTTATATAAAATCGTTGATGTTGTATGTGAAAATATGCACGATTTCTATCCTTATTTAATGGAAAAGAAAGATTTTGTAAAAAAATTAATTTTGAAAGAAGAAGAATCTTTCATTCAAACTTTGGCTAATGGTGAAAGACTTTTAAATAATGAGCTTAATAATGTTAAAGATGGAATTTTAAGTGGTGAAGTGATCTTTAAACTATATGATACTTATGGATTCCCTAAGGAAATGACAATTGAGTCTGCTGAAGAAAAAGGAATCAAATGCGATATCAAAGGATTTGAAAAATGCATGGAAAAACAGAAGGAAATGGCAAGAAATGCCCGAGACAATGATGAATCGATGCATAATCAATCTGAAGATTTATTGAATTTAAAAGTTGATTTTACATTCACTGGTTATGATAAAAATGCTGATCATTCAAAAGTAATTGCTTTATTTAAAGATGGCAAAGCCGTTGATCAATTAAGAGATGGTGGTGATGTTGTTTTTGCCAATTCTTGCTTCTATGCTGAAAGCGGTGGCCAATGTGCCGATACTGGTTACATATACAATGCCAATACAAAAGCTTTTGTAAAAGATGTTAAAAAAGCTCCAAATGGTGCATTTTTACATCGAATAGAAATTGAAAATGGAACTATTTCTATTGGTGATGAATTTGATCTTGAAATCAATATAGATGATAGAGAAAAGATCAGATCAAATCATACTTCATTGCATTTACTTCAAAGTGCTTTAAAAAATATTCTTGGCGATCATGTTGCACAAGCTGGTTCTTATGTTTGTAAAGATTATGCAAGATTTGATTTTACTCATTATGAAAAGATATCGAATGAAGATTTGAATAAAATTGAATCATTGGTAAATGAATATATTTGTGCAAATTATCCTATAACTACTCAAGTTCTTGAAATTGATGAAGCGAAAAAGACTGGCGCAATAGCACTTTTTGACGAAAAATATGAAGATAAAGTAAGAGTTGTTTCAATGGGAGATGTTTCAAAAGAATTTTGTGGCGGAACACATGCTAGAAACACAGCAGATTTAGGTTCATTTAAGATTAAATCTGAAGAATCAATTGGCTCTGGTATTAGAAGAATTGAATGTTGCACTAAGATGAAGGCATATGATGAATTTAAAGCTTTTGAAAATAAACTAGACAATATTAAAGAATTTTTAAAACTTAAAAATATTGATATGGTTTATGACCGTGTCGTTGGCTTAAAAGATGATATTAACAAATTAGAAAATCAAAATGCTAATTTAATTAATCGGGTTATGAATTTAGATAGTGAAATGCTTGTTTCTAAAGCATTAGATAATGGCAAGTTTAAGTATGTTCTATATAATGCTAAAGATATCTCATATAATTTAAAGAATTTTGCGACAATGATTAAAGATAAGCTTAATGGTGGTTTAGCATTTATTGGCAATGAATGCGATGATAAATATTCGTTTGTATGTGCCATAGGTGAGAAAGCATTAAATTGTGGCTTGGATGCTGGTGATTTAGTTAAAAAAGCAGCTGCACTATGTAATGGAAAAGGTGGCGGAAAGAAGGATTTAGCTCAATCTGGCGGTAGCAATTCAAATAATATGACTGAAATTATAAGTTCTATTAACGACTTATTAAAGTAAGATATAATAATTAATATAAGGAGGGTTATTATGGTGGATAATTCTAATACAATGTTATTTAATTCGGAAGAATTTAAAAGAGCTAATATGAAACAAATTCTTCAAGAAGTATCAAAAGCACTAGAAGAAAGAGGATATAATTCTGTCAATCAAATTGCTGGATATTTAGTTTCTAATGATCCAGCTTATATTTCAAGCCATAAAAATGCTCGTTCTATTATTCAACAAGTAGAAAGATATGAAATTATTGAAGAACTTGTAAGATTCTATTTAGAGGATAAAAAATAAAAATGGATAATAAGATTTTTATAACTGATGATAATGGCAAAGAAATAGAAATGAATATTCTTTTCACTTTCGATATGGATGACAAAAATTATGTTGTTGTTTATGAAGGAAATAACGATGAAGAGTTATTTGCCTTTGAATATGATGAAGATGGCAATCTTATGAGTATTGAAGATGAAAAGACTCTTAAAAGTGTTCAAGAAGTTATCGATGCTTTTGATGGCGTAGAAGATGAAGATAATTAAGAGAATTCTGATATTGCTTATACTAATTTGTATACTATTTTTTGGTGTATTCTTTTTTATACATGAAAATCTAAAACCTATTAGTAATATTAAAGATGATTTTAAAGAAGTAATTATTGAAGATAACTGGTATGGCAAAAAGGTCTTAAATTATCTTGAAGATGAAAAGATAATTAAAAATGGAGATATTGCATATTATTATGTGCGTTTTAAAAATATCAAAACTGATTTTAAAGCTGGAAGATATGTAGTTGATCGCTCTAAAAATTTGGAAGAGATAATTCAATATTTATCTGATGGAAAAAATGCCATTCAAGATACGGTTACTGTAAGACTTATTGAAGGCTATAGATTAAAGGATTATGCATCAATAATTGCTGATAATACAAATCTTAATTATGAAGATTTATTAAATTATTGGAATAATGATGAAATAATAAAAGATGTGTTTTTTGAAGATTATCCTTTCTTAACTAATGACTTGCTAAACGAAGATGTTAAATTTGATTTAGAAGGATATTTATTCCCTGATACATATGAATTCTTTTATGAGACAAGTAATGAAGAAGTTACTCGTAAGTTATTAGACAATACTTTAGATATCTACAATAAATATCTTGAAGATTTCAGTTCTAGTGAATATAGTGTTAATCAAATATTTACTTTAGCATCAATTATTCAAAGAGAATCAAGCAATGTTGATGACATGAAAGACATTGCTTCGGTATTTTATAATCGTTTAAATATTGGAATGCAACTTCAAAGTTCAGTAACTGTATGTTATTCATTAGATATTGGCATAAATGGTGATTGGGCAAAATGTGAAATTACACAAGACCATTATGATCCATATAATACTTATCAAATTATTGGTTTTCCACCAGGACCAATATGTGCTTTTAACGAATATGCTTTAGAGGCAGCTTTAAATCCTAACATTACTGATTATTATTTCTTTATTGGTGATGTATGTGATAGTGGAGAGACAATTTTTGCTAAAACTTATGCTGAACAATTAGAGAATCAATCGAGGTATTTAACATGTTACTAAAAAAACCAATCATTATCGGAATTGCTGGCGGTAGTGCTAGCGGCAAGACAACAATTGCTCAAATGTTATATGATTCATTTGAAAAAACAAAATCTGTAACAATCATTCGTGAAGATGATTATTATAAAGATCAATCACACATGGCTTTTGAAGATCGTGTTAAAACAAATTATGACCATCCATTTGCCTTTGATCATGACTTAATGGAATCTCAAATCAAAGATTTATTGAATGGAATCACTATTAATAAACCAGTTTATGATTTTACTGTTCATAATCGATCTGAAAAAATTGAAGTTATAGAGCCTAGAGATGTAATTATCATTGAAGGTTTATTTGTCCTAGAAGAAAAATGTATAAGAGATTTACTAGATATTAAGATTTATGTTGATACTCCTTATGATGTGCGCTTTATTCGTAGAATGACTCGTGATATTAAAGAAAGAGCTAGACAATTAGACAACATTATTAATCAATGGTTAAATACTGTTAGGGTTATGCATGAAGAATTTGTCGAACCTTCAAAAAAATATGCAAATATCATCATACCAGAAGGCGCAAACAATAAGGTCGCAATTGACCTATTAATCACGAAGATTGATAGTATTCTAAATCAATAATATGTTATAATTTTTAGGTTAGTAGAGGTAAAAAAATGGAAGATAAATATTATGTTACTGAAGAAGGACTTCAGAAATTAAAAGAAGAATATGATAACCTTGTCCATAAAGTAAGAGATGAAGTTAAACAAGAATTGAAAGAAGCCAGAGCTCAAGGTGACTTATCTGAAAATGCTGATTATGATGCTGCTAGAGATCGCCAAGCTCAAGTTGAATCTCGTATCACACAACTTGAATATCAAATTAAAAACGCTGAAATTATTGTTGAATCAAAGAGTACTAAATATGTAAGACTTGGTTCTACAGTTGAAATCCAAGAAATGGATACCAAGAATAAGCTTACTTATACAATTGTAGGTAGCGTTGAGGCTGATCCTCTTGCTGGAAAATTATCTAATGTTACTCCTCTTGCTGAAGCCATTCTTGACCAAAAAGTAGGTACAGTTGTTACAGTTGAAGCAAAAGTACCATATGAAGTTAAAATTTTAAGAATCTTATAATAAAAAGTAAGGATTTAATCAAATATTTCATAATAATATATTGATGAAATTAAAGATTATAAAAATCCTTACTTTTTTATTTATTCTTACAAATTTATTTTTTCTTTGTTTTAATATTAATGTTGGTATAAAAGAAAAAGCTAAATACATAAATGTTACTTTAGAAACTGAAAACGGAAATAAAGATTTAAAATATCCTCTTGGCACATCAATTAAAAATGCAAACATCAATGATCAAAGATATAGTGAAGATTTCATTTTAAAAGAAGGTCTAGTGTTAAATGAAGCCAATAACATTAAAAGAATATCATTAAATAGTGCTAATATTGAAGAATTAATTACTTTGCCAGGTATTGGAATTAATATTGCGCAAAAGATAATTGAATATCGAGATATAAATAATGGATTTAAGTCTATAGAAGATATAAAAAATGTAGCAGGAATAGGCGATAAGAAATATGAAAAGATCAAAGAACTTATCGCTATTTAGAATAGCTACAATATTAGCAATAAATTTATTTTTAAAGAATTATGTTTTATTAGCTTTATCTTTTTTATATATCTTTTTATTAAACAAAAAAGACTTAGTTTTAACTGTTGGTTTGATCCTTATCACATGTTTATTGTTTTATTTTAATTTAAATGTAATAAACATTGGTGTTGTAGTAGAAAATAGGAGCAATTATTGTATAGTTGATTCAGTATTATTCAAGACTAAAGTTTACGATATTAGTAAAGATGTTGGTACTATAGTTAAGATTAATGAAAAAGTATTAAACGATAACAGCTCAAATCTAATATATAATGTCAAATATGTTTCAAATATTGAATTATTAGATCTCAACAAGAAAAGTCCATTGTTTTATTCGTATAATAGATTAAAAAACTTAGATCATGATTCTTATATAATTACAAGTAAAGTTCTTTTTAATAATTATCTAGAAGATAATGAAATTGATTATTATTTAGGCATAGGATTTTGCTTCTATTATTTATTGATAATGATATATAAAAAGAATAAGTATATTTCAATTATATTAATGTTCATTTATTCTCTTTTTTTCTCTTTTCAAATAAAGTTCTTTTTAATATTAATTAATTTTCTCTGTTCCTTTAGCAATATTAGAAAAAGCGAAATTTTATCTATAAAAATTATTGTGATTTCTATGCTCAATATAAATCTCTTATTAAACTTTTCAATTTTAATGTCTTTGTTGTTTGACGTTATAAATATATTTGATTTTAGATCAAAAAGTATTATCTTAATAGTTCAATCCTTATTATTTTCTAACATTAATATATTTATATCTTTCTTTTATAATTGGTTTTCTATACTTCAGATATTAATATTTTGTATTGCTTCATTATTGTTTATATTTCCATCTTTTTCTTTTTTCTTATCGTTCTTTAAATTCTTATCTATATTTAGATTTATTTTTAACCTATCCATAAGAGGAAAAATATCTATTTTTTCTATTCTCATTATTTTTATTTTTTCAAAATTAAAATTAAATAGAAAAATACAATCAGTGCTTTTGATTACCTGCTTATTAAGTCCTTTAAATAACCCAATAGGTCATGTTACCTTTATTGATGTTGGACAAGGCGATTCTACATTATTGAAAGGTCCTTTTTTGTCTTATAATGTTTTAATAGACACGGGTTCAAAATATAATTATTCTAAACTAAAAAAATATTTGTTTTCAGAAGGAATTTATAAAATTGATTATTTAATTATTAGTCATAACGATTCAGATCATAATGGAAATATTAATAATCTAAAGAAGGATTTTATAATTGATAATATAATCGATTATCCATGTGATATAAAATTAAAATCATTATATATACAGAATTTATATTTGGGCAAATTTGAAAACGATAACCAAAATAGTCTAATTCATTATTGTGAAATTGATGGATATAAATTTCTTTTTACAGGAGATATAGATAAACATGTAGAGCAATTATTAGTTAAAAATACCGATTTAAACAATATAGATGTATTAAAAGTAGCTCATCACGGTTCTAAGACCAGTTCTAGTGAATTATTTATAAGAAACATATTACCTAGATTTGCGATTATTTCTACTAGTGGACAGTATAATCATCCATCATTATCTGTTATACAAACATTAAGTGATTATAAGGCAGATATTTATATAACTAAAGACTCTGGAAATATTACATTTTATTTCACCAAGCTTATTGACTTCATTAAAACAAGCCATAATGATTTTGATATAATTATTACATGATTTATATATTAAATGGTGATGAAGAATATTTAATTGAAAAGAAAATCAATGATATTTTAAATGAAAATAAAGATAGTGAAATTTTACGCTTTAATGGACTAGATAAAACATTTGAAGTTAAAACGTTATTAGAGATATTAAATAACGTTGGGCTATTCGCTAATAGAAAATTAATTTTAATTAAAGATCCATATTTTTTTATTAAAAAAAGTGATGATAATTTTGATGAATTAATTAAATATTGTACTAATCCTTTTTTTGAAAATGATCTTGTTTTTTATACTTTAGAAAATACATTTAATGAGAAGCTTAAACTATTTAAGGATATTGTAAAGAATGCTCAACATATTAAATATTCAAAATTAAAGAAAAGTAATTTTTATAATGAGTGCTGTTCAATTTTGAATAAAAAGAATATAAAACTTAAAAGAGAACTTTTGAATATGCTTATTGATTCGTGCAATAGTTCATTAAAAATATTTTCATTAAATGTTGATTTAATTGAATTGTATCCCGATGAACTGACCTTAGAAGTATTAGAAAATCTTTTAATTAGTGATAATAACGATAATGTTTATCTATTAATTAATGCTTTAACAGGCAAAAATATATCTTTATCTTTTAGATTAATAAAAAAATATTTAGCTTACGACAATAATATTAATGGATTAATTTCTTTGCTAGGCAGTCAGCTTAGATTTTTATATGAAGTTTCCTATTATTTATCTAATTCGTTATCTATTAATGAAATTATGGATAAAGTAAATACAAGTAGCAGATATCGTATTGAAAAGGCTTTTGAAACTCTTCGCTTTTTAAAATCAAAAGAAATATTAATATTATTAAATAAATTATCAGACTTAGATTATACGTTAAAGAATAATTATGATTTAGATTCTGAACTTCAATTTGAATTATTTGTTGTTGGATTATTAGGAGTTAAGAATGCCTAAAATTGAACTACTTTCGCCAGCTGGCAGTTTTGATGCCTTAAAAGCAGCTGTAAATTATGGAGCTGATGCTGTTTATTTGGGTGGAACGAGTTTTTCTGCACGTGCTTTTGCAAACAATTTTAATCACGAGGAAATGATTGAAGCTGTTAAATATTGCCATTTAAGAGGGGTTAAAGTATACGTTACTTTAAATACTTTATTAAATGAATACGAATTGGAAAACGCAATTAAAGAAGCTCATTTTTATTATGATATCAATGTTGATGCCTTGATAATTCAAGATTTGGGTCTATTTTATAGACTTAAAAATGAATTACCTGACTTCCCATTACACGCATCGACTCAAATGCATATACACAATATTAGTGGAGTTAAAAATGCAAAAAAATTAGGATTTAAAAAAGTTGTTTTGGCGAGAGAATCAAACTTGTCTTTAATTGAAGAAGCATGTAAAGAAAATATTGAAATAGAATGTTTTATTCATGGTGCAATATGTGTCTCATATTCGGGACAATGTTTAATGTCGTCTGTTAATAAAAATAGAAGCGCAAACAAAGGAATGTGTGCTCAAAGTTGCCGTCTTAGATATCGTTTATTTGATTGTACAGAAGAAAAGTTTGTTGAAACTAAAACAAAATATCTTTTAAGTCCTAAAGATATGTTCTTATTAAATGATATTCCTTCATTAATCAAAGCTGGAGTATCATCATTAAAAATAGAAGGCCGTTTAAAATCTCCCGCTTATGTTGGACTTGTCACAAGTATATATCGAAAAGCAATTGATGCTTATTATAATAACGAAAGTTTTGAACTTGATGATATTCAATTTAACAACCTTTTAAAAGTTTTTAATAGAGGTTTTACAAATTCATATTTATTAGACAAAAACGACAATATATTTGGTAATATTAGGCCTAATCATCTAGGAAAGAAAATAGGTGAGGTTATTTTATTTAAAAATAATAAATGCCATATTAAACTATCTGACGATGTTAATCAGTTTGATGGAATTAGAATCATAAATAATAAAGAAGATTTTGGCAAAATATTGAATACAATTACGCTTAATGGCAAATATGTTTCTAATGCCAAAAAAGATGACATAATAGAGATTAATGTTGAACAAAAAGTAAATGTTGGCGATGATGTTGTTAAAACATATGATTATGAGCTTGAAAATAGAATCAATAATTATCAAGTTAAAAGAAGGCCAATAAATATTGATATTGAAATCTTATTAAATGGAAAAGCTTTTATTGGGGCTAAAATTGATGATATAAGTTTTTCTAAAGAATACGATTTAGAGGTTTATGAAGCTAAGAAAATACCTATTAAAAATGATGATTTAATTAATATTTTTTCTAAGAGTGATAATAGTCCTTTTATTTTAAATACATTAAATTCAAAATTAGACAACATTTTTGTTCCTAAATCTAAGTTAAATGAATTGAGAAGAAAATTTTATTGTGATTTTGAAGATTATATTTTAAGTTCTTTTAAAAGAACGCCAATAGATAAACTGCATCTAGGCGATTTGTTGGCTGAAGATAATGGGGATTTATTGATTGAAAACAATAGCCAAATGCATTATGAAATGCAAATTAAAAAAGATCCTGTTATTAACCAAAATGGTATTTATAAAAGTAATGTAGTTTGTGAATTTGGCAATATTTTAAGTAATAATATTGATAAAATCGGCTATTATTCATTAAATGTTACAAATTCATTTGCTTATGAATTTCTTAAAAGATTAGGATTTAAAAAAATTATTTTATCTACTGAATTGTCTAATGATCAAATTAATAATTTGATTAAGGCTTACAAGGAAAGGAACAATATTGATATTAAGCCATATGTTCTTGTTTTTGGTAGAAGAACATTAATGTATATAAAAGTAAATCCTTTTAAAGATTATGTTAAAAAGAACCATAAATATATTTTAAATGATGGAAAAAATGATTTTAACATCATATTTAATGATGAATACACTGAAATTGTTGAAACAATCCCTTTAGTAAATAGAAATATGGATTTTAGGCAAATAAAACCCTTTATTATAATTGAAAATAATGACATTGAGACAGTAAAAAAAGAGCTAAATATTGTGCTATAATACTTAATTAGGAGTAAAAAGATGTTTTTAAAGCGTATTGAAATGCAAGGATTTAAATCCTTTGTAGATCGAGTTGTTATAAATTTTGATGATCCAGTGACAGGAATTGTCGGACCAAACGGCTGCGGAAAGTCGAATGTTTCTGATGCGATTAGATGGGTTTTAGGCGAACAAAGCGTAAAATCTTTACGTGGTGAAAAAATGTCAGATCTTATCTTTGCAGGAACAGAGACTAGAAAAGCTGTTAATATGGCTGAAGTAACTTTAGTTTTTGATAATTCTAATCATGTATTAAATTCTGATAGTGATGAACTTGAAGTAACAAGAAGAATTTATAATAATGAGCAAGACGCTGAATATTTAATTAATCATAATAATGTTCGTTTAAAGGATGTTGTTGATTTAATAATGGATTCAGGGCTTGGAAAAGATTCTCTATCAATTATTTCACAAGGCAATATTTCTGATTTTGCTGAAGCTAAGCCATATGATAGACGTGGTATTTTTGAAGAAGCAGCAGGTGTATCAAAGTATAAAAAAAGAAAAGTTGAATCTTTAGCCAAACTTGAAAGAACTAAAGCAAATTTAGATCGTACTTTTGATATTCTTCAAGAATTAGAAAAACAAGTAAATCCTTTGAGAAGACAAGCAAAAAGAGCTGAAATATATCGTGAAAAGAAAAAAAGATTAGAGGAAATTGAAACCGCAGTTCTAGTTGAAGAAATTAAACAATATAACTTAGCGAAAGAAGAAATAGAAAAAACATTATTCAATTTGGAATCACAAATTGCCTTAAATAATACTACTATTCAAGTTAATGAAAATAATAACTTTACTTCTAAAGCGACATTAAGAGATTTTGATAAACAGATTAATACATTACAAGAAAAACTTGTAAATATTATGAATGAGATTCAAATTCTTGAAACAAGAAAAGTAGAATTAGATGAGAAACGTAAATATGCGATTGAAATGGGCAGTTCAGAAGAAAAGATTAAAGAAATGAAAAGTCTTTTGGATGAAGCCAAATTTGAATACGAAGATCGTTTAAATCGACTTAATACATTAAATAAAGATTTAGATTTGTTGAATGAAGAACTAACTCAATATGCAATAAAGCTTGCTGATGCTTCTTTAAAAAAAGAAGAATATAATAATAAGGTTTTTAAATTAGAGAATCGTATTTCTGTTCTCGATAATTTATTAAAAGATCCTTTTTCGGCGCATTCACAAAGTGGTGTAAAGGCGATTGTTTCTAATATTAAATCTTTCTATGGCATCTTAGGTGTTGTAGGTCAAGTGCTAATTCCCGATAGTGACTATGAATATGCACTTCAAGCTGCACTAGCTAGTGCTACTTATAACATCATTTCAAAAGATGATGAAGCTGCTAGAAATGCAATTAATTTCTTAAAGAAAAATGCATCGGGAAGAGCTACATTTTTGCCAATTAATGTATTAAAGATTAAAGATGTTAAATATGAAGATTTAATTGTTTGTAAGAATACTACAGGTTATCTTGGCACAATGAATGAATTTGTTTCTTGTGAAAAAGAATATGATATTGTTAAGGATTCTTTATTAGCGAATGTAATTGTTTGTGATGAATTAGAAAATGCAAACAATCTTGCTGAACTTTTAAAATTTAATTATAAAATTGTTACTCTTGATGGTGAAATAGTACACAAAGGTGGTTCTATAACTGGTGGTAAAGTTAAAAACGAAACATCAATTGTTACTGCTTCAGCAGAACTTGAAAAAGCTAAAAATGATTTAATTTCTCTAAAAGCAAATGCTGAATTAGCGAACAATGAATATGCAAATATTTTAAATAAAAAACAAATAACAGAGAATTCTTTAACAGAAAAAAGAATTGAAATAGCTAAAATTGAACCGTTGGTTGATGTTAAACGTGCTAAATATGAAAAAGCTAAGAATGATTATGAATTAATTAATCCTGATAATATTAATAACGAGGAAGCAATAACTGATGAATTAGTAGTTAAATTATCAAAAACATATTCAGATAAAGATTCTTTAACAACTTCATTAAAATTGAAGCGTGATGAAAGAATGAAATTATCAGCAGAAATTGATCGACGCGACCAACAACTTCGTCAACTTAGAAGACAATTAGATGAAACTAATAATAATCTGTTGAAAGCATCTCAAGAGAAAGCCGTAATTGAAACAAAACTTGAAAATAATCTTCAAAGATTAGCAAGTGAATATCAAATGACATATGAATATGCATTGAATAATTTAACATATGAAATCACTGGAACAGAAAGAGAAGAAGTCTTACAGCTAAGAAACGATATAGCTTCACTTGGCAATGTCAATATGTCTGCTCCTGAAGAATATAATGAAGTAAATGAAAGATATGAATTCTTAAAACGCAATTATGATGATTTGATTGCTTCAAGAGACAAGATTTTATCTGCCATTGAAGAGATGGATGAAATCATGAAGACACAATTCTTACAAACATTTAATGATATAAATGCTAATTTGAACGATACATTTAAATCTTTATTTGGTGGCGGTAAAGCTAAATTGATATTAGAAGACGAAAATGATGTTTTAAATACTGGTATCAATATTAATGTTCAACCTCCTGGTAAACAAGTTAAATCTATAAGATTATTCTCTGGTGGTGAAAAGACATTAATCGCTATGTGTGTCTTATTTACAATTTTAAAAGTAAAACCTTCACCATTAATTATTTTTGATGAAGTTGAAGCTGCACTTGACCAAGCAAATGTTGAAAGATTTGCGAAATATGTAAAACAATATTCTAATACATCTCAATTTTTGATTATTACTCATAGACCAGGCACAATGGAACAATGTGATACTTTATATGGCGTTACAATGCAACAAAGAGGTGTTTCACAATTATTAAAAGTTAAACTCGTTGATGCTGTTGAAATGGCTGATAAAGAGAATAATACAGAAGGAAAGGAAGAATAAAATGCCTTTCTTTTCTTCATTAAAAGAAAAAATAATTGGTAAAAAAGATCAAAGCAAGTATCTGAGTGGTTTTGCTAAGACTAATAATGCTTTAGGGAAAAAGTTACGCTTTATCACTGAAAAGAATATCAAGAATAAAGATGACTTTGTAGAACAATTAATGATTACATTAATTGAAAGCGATGTTGGATATAAAACCGCTGATGCTATTTGCGATCGTTTTTTTAAAGAAACTCAAGATTATTTATATTTGAGAAAAGAAGATGTTATGGATATCTTGCTAGAAACATTCAATGATATCTATAAAGAAAAAGAAGAAACTGAAATCATTTATAACGATAATGGTCCTACAGTTATCTTAATGGTTGGTGTAAATGGATCTGGTAAAACTAGTACTTGTGCTAAATTGGCTAATATGTATATTAATCAGGGTAAAAAAGTATGTCTTGTAGCTGGCGATACATTTAGGGCTGGTGCTAGAGAACAACTTGAAGTATTTGCCAAGAAACTAAATTGTGATTTTGTTAGTGGAAAAGACAACGAAGATCCAAGCTCGGTTTTATTACAAGGATGTCGTTATGCAAAAGATAATAATATTGATATTTTGTTGTGCGACACTGCTGGCAGACTACAAAACAAAATTAATTTAATGGCTGAACTATCAAAGATGAGAAGAGTTATTGGAAAAGAAATTGAAGGTGCTCCTCATAATGTATGGCTAGTTCTTGACGCAAATACTGGACAAAATGGAATGTCGCAAGCAACTTTATTTAATGAAGTAACTGATTTAACAGGAATCATCCTTACAAAAATGGATGGAACTTCTAAAGGCGGAATAATAATTGCTATCAAAAACGTTTTAGGTATACCAGTTAGATTTATTACATTAGGTGAAACAATTGATGATATTAAACCTTTTGATTTTGATTTATATTTGTATAGCATTATTGAGGATTTAGAAAATGTCTCATAATAAAATTGAAGGAAATGAACTATTAGATTTTTATGGTTCTTTATTAACAAAGCATCAGTTAAATATTCTTGAAGATTTCTTTGTTGAAGATTTATCAATGGGCGAAATTGCTGATAATTATGGCATATCAAAAGCTGCTGTATCAGATGTTATTAAAAGATCATATGAACAATTAAAAGAATATGAAAACAAATTGAGTCTAATAAAAAAAGCTAATGATATTGATAGAATTATTGAAAAAATGACCAATGAAAAAATAGATATTAATTTAATAAACGAATTAAAAAAGATTAATAGGGGGTAAATTTATGTCTAAAGTTATTGCAGTAAATTCAGGTAGTTCATCTTTAAAGTTTCAATTATTCCAAATGCCTGAAGAAAAAGTTTTAACATCAGGAGCTGCCGAAAGAATTGGCCTTGATATGGGAATTTTTACAATTAATGTAAATGGAGAAAAGATTAGAAAAGAAATTCCAATTCCAGATCATCAAGTAGCAGTAAATTTATTGCTTGAGGCTTTAGTTAAATACGGTATTGTTAAAGATTTAACAGAAATTCAAGGTGCAGGGCATAGAATTGTGCAAGGTGGTCCTTATTTTTCATCTTCAGTAAAAGTTGATGATGATGTTGTTAAAAAAGTTGATGAACTTTGTTCAATTGCGCCACTTCATAATCATGCTCACTTAGTATGTTATGAAGCATTTAAACATGCGTTACCAAACATTGAACATGTTTTTGTTTTTGATACAGCTTTCCATCAAACAATGGAACCTGAATCATACTTATTCCCAGTTCCATATGAATGGTATAAAGATTATAAAGTTAGAAAATATGGTGCACATGGAACATCTCATGAATTTGTAATGAAAAGAACTGCTGAATTAATGGGCAAAAAACCAGAAGACCTAAATATAATTACTTGTCATTTAGGAAATGGTGCATCTATAACAGCAATTAAAAACGGAAAATGTATTAATACTTCAATGGGCTTATCTCCATTAGGTGGAGTAATGATGGGAACAAGAAGTGGTGATATTGATCCAACCGTTGTATATTATATGGAAGAAAAACTTAAATGTACTCCTGAAGAAATGGATACATATTTAAATAAAAAATCAGGAATGTTAGGAATTTCTGGTGTATCGAGTGATGCAAGAGATATTCAAGCTGCTGTTGAAGAAGGCAATCCTCGTGCTATATTGACACATAAACTATATGTAAATAGAGTAATAAACATAGTTGGTGGTTATTATATGCAACTTGGCCATGTTGATGCAATGTCTTTTACTGCTGGTCTTGGTGAACATGCCGTAGAAATAAGAAGAGATATTTGTAAAGGGCTTGAAGAAGGTATGGGAATTAGAATCGATTATGAATTGAATTCAAAAACACATAACGAAGCTAAGATTTCTACTCCTGATTCTAAAGTTGAAGTATTTGTTGTGCCTACTAATGAAGAGCTAGTTATCGCAAGAGATACAGTCAGAATTTTAGGACTTAAATAATGTACAAAAACCTTTTAGATAAAATCAAAGAATATAAAAATATTACAATTTTTAGACACATGCGACCAGATGGCGATTGCGTTTTTTCTGCGTTTGCTTTAAAAGAATTTATATTAACAAATTTTAAAGATAAAAAAGTTAAATGTGTTGGAAAAGATATCTATGATGTATTTCCTATTAATGATATCGCAAGTAATAATTTTATTAAGAATTCTTTAGCTATAATCGTTGATGTTTCTAATGAAGATAGAATTGATGATAAACGTTTTAATGATGCGAAAGAATGCATCATAATTGATCATCATCCACATTTAACATTACCTAATAAGGTTACTACATTTTATTTTGATACTGATGCCGCTGCTTGTTGTGAATTTATCACAAGAATCTTATTTTCAAAAACATTTAAAGATTACACTATATCTGATAAATGTTGTGAGTATTTATTAAGTGGCATTATAACTGATTCAAATTCATTTAAAACCGCTTCTACTTCTGCAAATACCTTAAAATATGCAAGTTTATTAATTAAAAAAGCTAATTTAAATATATCAGATATTAATTATTTTGTTTTTTCTAAAAACAAAAATATTTTTATTAAAAACAATAAAATTAAAAATAAATTAATTATTAAAGATAGAATTGCATATGTGATTTTAAATAAAAAAGATATTAATAAAATCGGCATAACAACATCACAAGCCAAGAATACAGTTGATGATTTTTCTGTTATAAAAGATGTTGATATATGGGCAGTATTTGCATATAACGAAGAAAGCAAACTTTATGATGGCTCAATTCGTTCAAGAAGAGGTTTTGTGATAAATGAACTTGCTAATAAATATAATGGTGGGGGGCACAAAACCGCAGTAGGGGTAAAAAGATTATCACCAAAAATGATAAAAAATCTATTGAGTGATCTTGAAAAAATTAAAAAAGTTAGTAATCAAAAAACTTAAAAAAAGCCCTAAAAATAGGGCTTTTATTATTGAATTAAATAATTAAAGTTATATAATTAAATTATAAATAGGAGGTTTTATTTAATGGCTGATTTAAACAAAAAAGCACTAGTTGAACTAGTTGCTGAAAAACAAGGCTTAACTAAAAAAGCTGCTACTGAAATTTATGATCTAGTTGTTGCTGAAATGACTAAGACTCTTAAAAAAGGTGGTACTGTTGACGTTCCATCATTCGGTAAGTTTGTAGTTAAGAAGAGAAAAGCTCGTACTGGTATTAATCCATCTTCTGGTGAAAAGATTAAGATTCCTGCATCAAAAGTTCCTGGATTTAAACCTGCAAAAGCTTTAAAAGAAGCAATTAAAAAATAACTATTTATAGAAAAGTGGATATCTATCCACTTTTCTTAATTTATGGTAATTTATAAATATGAGAATATTTAAAAAGTGGATTAGAGAATTTTTAAGTTTATTTGTTTTTTTAAGATTTAAAAATATTTGGAATCTTTATTATTATCTTTTTAATAATAATAAAAAAACAGGTATTTGTGCATCTGTATTTACTCATTATTGTGACAGTCATTCATCATATATTGGAATAGGCGCAAAGTTTAATGGAACGCCATATTTGCCACATGGACTAAATGGAATATTTATTTCTGATCATGCTCAAATTGGTAAAAACTGTGTAATTTTTCAACAAGTTACTATAGGATCAAATATGATAATAAATTCACAAAATCAAGGTAGCCCAATAATTGGTGATAATTGTTATATTGGAGCTGGCGCAAAAATTATAGGAAATATTAGAATTGGAAATAATTGTCGAATTGGAGCTAATGCAGTTGTATATGAAGATGTTCCTGACAATTCAGTTATTGTAATGTCAAAAACTAGAATCATTCAAAAAGACAATACATTAGATAATCGTTTTATTAAAAATGTAGATGGAAAAATGTTTTATTATAATTTTGAATCTGAGAATTTTGAATTATTAAAGTGAATATTGTATATTACATTTTAAGACAAGATCTATATATCTATATAAATAAATAATTATATAAAAATACGATTATTAGTCGTATTTTTATTTTATATTCTATTATATATACAATTTCGCATAATGTATGTTATGCGATTTATTTATATTACTTACTTTAACTCGTTTAATAAAGATTTACCTATCTTAGGTTTTTCAACTTCAAACATTTCTGCTATCGTTGAGCCGATACAAGCAAATGAATTTTGAACTCCTAAATCTTTTGGTTCTTTAAATGATTTACTATAGATTAAAACAGGTATCATTTCTCTTGTGTGATCTGTGCCCTTCCATGTAGGATCGTTGCCATGATCTGCTGTGATAAATAACAAATCATCTTCGTTTAAATTATCTAATAATTGAGGCAATAATTCATCAAATGCAACTAATTCTTTAGCATATCCTTCTGGATTACGCCTATGACCCCATTTTGCATCAAAATCAACAAGATTTGTAAAACATATACCATCAAATTCTTCTTTAGCAACATCTATAGTTTGTTTCATACCTTCAACTGACGATGGTGACTTAATAGCTCTAGTAATCCCTTTAGTGTTAAATATATCATTAATTTTGCCAATTGAAATAACTTCATATCCATGAGCCTTTAAATCATCTAAAACAGTTTTATCTGTTGGGTCTAGTGCATAATCATGACGATTTGAAGTTCTTGTAAAATCATCAGCACAAGTTCCAATATAAGGTCTAGCGATTACTCTACCAACTTTCCATTCTGGCTTAGAAGAACATATTTCTCTTGCGATATGACAAATTCGATATATTTCATCAAGGCCAAACAACTCTTCATGTGCAGCGATTTGTAATACAGAATCTGCAGAAGTATAGATAATTAATTCTTTTGTTTTTAATTGTCTTTCACCTAATTCCTTAATTATTTCAGTACCTGAAGCTGAATAATTACCAATAGTTTTATAACCAGTTTGTCTTTCTAATTCATCAATTAGTTCTTTTGGGAATCCTGTATCAGTAAAAGTTACTGCTGGTTGAGTTGTTAAAACGCCCATTATTTCCCAATGTCCTGTCATGGTGTCTTTGCCTACTGAAGATTCTTTTAATTTCAAATAATATGCATTAGTGTTCTCAATTCTTGGATTTCCTTTAACTTCAGTCAAATTACACAAACCCATTTTTTGAAGATTGGGAATTTTATAAATTCCGTTTGTTGCTTCAAACATATGACCAAGAGTATTAGCTCCCTCGTCTCCATATTCTTTTGAATGCTCTTCATAGCCAACTCCTAATGAGTCTATAACAACAACAAATACTCTACCTTTTTTCATCTTTTAAGCCTCCTGTTCTTGCTAGTGGATGATTATTTAAATAAAGATTTTTAATTCTTTTATTTTCAACATGTGTATATATTTCAGTTGTAGAAATATCAGAATGTCCTAAAAGTTCTTGAATTGATCTTAAATCTGCCCCACCTTCTAACAAATGTGTAGCATATGAATGACGAAGTTTATGAGGAGTTATATTTTTCTTTATTCCTGCGTTATTAATGGCATTTTTAATTATTATTTCAACATATTTAGGAGTAACTTTTCTTGAATAACGATTAATGAAAAACTTATCTATTATTCTTTTTTGCCATAAAGGTCTTACAACATTAAAATATTCATTCATATATTCTAGAGTTACTTTAGGGATGGGAATTAATCTTTCTTTTTTTCCTTTACCAAGGATAGTTACAAATCCTTGTTCAAGATTAACTTGACTTATATTTAAATTGCAACATTCAGATACTCTTAGACCAAGCCCATATAATGTTTCAAGTAATGTGTGATTAAATAGATCAATCGGATTATTATCATCAAATTGATTCATAATCCTTTCAATTTCTTCTTTTGTACAATATATTGGCAAACGTTTTTGATTCTTATTTACTTCAATATTTTCAGAAGGATTCTTAATATCATATTTATTACTTAAATATGAATGCAGATTTCTTAAGGATGTTTTAATTCGATTGCAAGTTGCGTTAGCATAATTATCTTTTAGATAAGCTACAAAGTCATTAACAACATTTTCGTCAATCTTATTTAAATCAATTATATTTTGATCTTCTAAATATCTTTGATAAATATTTAAATCTCTCTTATAAGCTTTAACTGTTAAAAGAGCTTTCGCTTCAAAAGTTTCTATTTGATATAAGTATTCTTTTATGGCATCTTTTATTCTCATATTTCAGACTTTGTTTTTTGAGCTTTATTATATATTTCTGATGCAGCTGCCAAAGCTTTTGTGTTGTTATCTGAAGACGACATTGAAGCAAGTTCTTTAATAATATCATCGGTACTTAATTTCTTAACTTTGGTAGTAGTTTCTACATTATCATCTTCTTTATAAATTAAATAATGCGAATCTGCATAAGCAGCCACAAGCGCTAAATGACTAATACATAAAACTTGAGTATTTTTTGATATCTTAGCAATTTTTTCACCAACAACATTTGCAACATTGCCACTAACACCAGTATCGATCTCATCAAGTATTAATAAATCAGTGCTCGATATTTTAGAGAATACTGATTTTAAAGCAAGCATTAATCTTGAAACTTCTCCACCACTTGCGATATTTCTTAATGGTTTTAATTCTTCACCTTTATTCATGCAAACTAAAAAATCTACATCATCTAAACCGTTGCTATTAGGTTCTACATTATTTACTAATATTTCAAATTTACAATTTTTTAATAATAATTCATTTGTTTCAATTAAGATTAATCTTTCAAGTTCTTTAGCGTTATTCTTTCTAGATACACTTAATTCTTCACCTATTTTATTTATGGTTTCCAACGACTTATTTACTTCATTTAATTTTTCATTAAGAACTTTATCTCGATCTTCAAATGCTTCAATTTTGGCTTTTAATTCTTCTTTTAAAGTAATTAATCCATTAGTATCACATTTGTGTTTTCTTTTTAACTTGTTATAGATGTAAAGTCTTTCTTCAATAGCTTCTATATTTAAATCATTATCATTCAATGACTTTAAGTATAAAAGAATCTGACTTATATTTTCATCTAAAGAATAATAATCTTCTTCAAACTTGTTCTTATAAGATAAGACCTTATCATTCAAATTATCATCAATACTATTGATTGATTGTAATAATGAGTAAAGTTGTTCTTTTATTCCATTATCTTTATTATATAAATCGTATGCTTCATTATAAATCTGGGCATATTTTTCGTTTTCTTTAAATAATTTCTCGTTTGTTTCTAATTCTTCTTCTTCATTAATATCAATATTTGCTTCTTCTAATTCATTTAAATCATATTTATAAAATTCAATTTCTCTTTCACTATAAGTATTATTCTTTAAATCCTCATACTGTTTCTTTAAAGAAAGATAATTATTGTATGCTATATGATATTTATTTAATAAATCAGAATTATTAGAAAATTTATCTAGTAATAATAATTGATAAGATTTAACATATAACAATTGATTGTCTTTTTGAGAATGAATATCAATAAAAGGATTTAATAATTCATTAAGAAAATTTAATGTTACATTAGATTGATTAACCTTAATAGAATTGTGATTATCTACAGAAAATACTCTTTTGATAATAAGTTCATCATCGTACTCAATATCTTGTTCATCTAAAAGCTTTTTAATATAGTCATCTTTTATTGAAAATACACCTTCAATGATTGCTTTATCTTTTCCGTGTTTAATTAAAGAGGTATCACTTCTGCCTTTAAATAAAAGGCTTAAAGCACCAAAAATAATAGATTTACCTGCGCCTGTTTCACCCGTAAAAACATTAAAACCATCTTCAAAATCAATTGATAAATCATCTATAATCGCATAATTTTTAATTCTTAAACTTTTAAGCATTTTCTTTAATATAATTATATAAATTTTCTAAGTCTAAATGGAGACTTTCTTTAACTTTAGACATCTCACCGTGTTTAACATATATATCATCGATTCCAAGAATATGAAGAGGTACTTTAATATTTGAAATATTAAACAATTCAAGTATTGAATCGCCAATTCCACCCTTTATTATTTCGTTTGTATAAATAAAGATAGGCTTGTTTTTAGAAGCTAATTTTAATAATAAATCTTCATCGATTGGCTTGATAAAGCGGGCATTTACTAATGTATAATTTAGCTTTTCACTTTTTATATGTTTTTCAATTTGGCAGACATCATTACCATAGGAAATAATAATGGCATCCTCATTATCATTATTAACAATAATTTCCCATTTTCCTAATAAAATTTCTTCTTTTTTATATTTAGTATCTAAAATATGTCCCCTTGGATATCTAATTGCAAATGGATAATTTGAATTAAAAGCTAAATCAAATAGATTTTTGATTTCATTCGCATCTTTTCCTTGCGCAATAACCATATTAGGTAACGCATTTAAAAGACTAATATCAAAAACACCTTGATGTGAACTGCCATCTTCGCCTACTATGCCAGCCCTATCAATGCCGAAAACCACTGGCAAATTCATCCTACACACATCATGATTAATTTGGTCATATGCACGTTGTAAAAAAGATGAATAAATTGATACAAATGGTCTTTTATTTTCTAGAGCAAGACCAACAGCAAAATCAACAGCATGATCCTCAGCTATGCCACAATCAAAACAACGTTCAGGATGTTTTTTAAATAAATCTTCTAATTGACTTCCGGAAATCATAGCTGGAGTAATTGCGACAATATCTTGATTAATTTCCATTAAATCATTGATATGGTTTGAAACTATTTTTGAATAAGATAAATGATTTTCAGGTAATGTTTTTAAAGGCAAACCGGTAGAAATATCAAAAGGAGAAACGCCATGCCATTTTCCATTAGTATCATTTTCTGCGTATTCATATCCTTTTCCTTTTTTTGTTACAACATGAATCACTATTGGGCCGTCTTTTTGTTTAGCAGCATTAAAAGCTTTAATTAAAGCGCCAATATCATGGCCATCAACCGGTCCTAAATAATCAATATCAAATTCCTTAAAAATTCCATCATTAATTAATTTAGATTTAATTGAATCTCTAACACCTTTTAAGAAATTGAGATACTTTTTACCTTCTTTTATCTTACTTAAATAATCTTTTAAATCTTCTTTTAAATTTACATATTTTGATGATGAGCGTAAATAAGCAAAAGCTTTAGTTAATGAACCTTTGTTTTTTGATATCGACATATTGTTGTCATTAAAAATAATAATTAATTTTGATTTTAAATCGCCTATTTGATTTAAAGCTTCAAGAGAAAGACCAGACGACATTGATGCGTCGCCAACGATAGGAATTATTTCATAATCATCATGATTTAAATCTCTTGCAATAGCCATACCTAGGCCAATTGACAAAGCGGTAGAAGAATGTCCTGCTTCAAAACAATCATAGATACTTTCGCTTCTTCTTTGAAAGCCCGAAATACCATCAATTTTTCTTAATTTATCAAAATCGCGAGCTCTACCAGTTAAAATCTTATGTGTATATGATTGATGCCCAACATCAAATAATAATTTATCATTTGGCGAATTAAAACAATAATGTAGTGCAATCGTTAATTCAACTACACCTAAATTACTCGATAGATGACCACCAGTTTTAGAAATCGAATTAACTAAAAATAAACGAATTTCATCCGCTAATTCTTTTAATTCGTTTTCATTTAAATTCTTCAAAAATGTAGGGTCTTTTATATCTAATAAATTCATCATCGTTTTTCCATTATATTAATTATATCTAGTAAATATTTATTATTAAATGGTGCATCATTTAGATATGTTCTTAAATCATCAAATAAAGAACTGATATGCTTTTTTAATTCATCAACGGATTTAAATGATAAAGCAGTAATTTTATCATTCCTTAAATCAGAATTTGATTTTCCTGTTTGTTCTTCAGTTTTTATAACATCAAATAAATCATCTTGGTTTTGAAAAACGATGCCAATTTTAGAACCTAATTTTTCAAAATAATCATAATTATTACTATTAGATAAATACATAGCTGCAAGACAAACATATTTGAATAATGCGCCAGTTTTATTGTCTTGAATTAAAAATAATTCATCGCTATTTACATTGTGATTTGAAGTAACATCTAATAATTGTCCATATATCATGCCATCTAGACCAGCATATTTACTTAAAATATTAATAAGATTAACTTTTAAATCATTATTATAATTGCTATTTGTTATACAAGAAAAGGCATGTGTTAATAAACTATCGCCAGTTAATATAGCGATATCTTCACCAAATTTAGCATGACAAGATAGCTTACCTCTTCGGTATTCATCATTATCCATTCCTGGCAAATCATCATGTATTAAAGAATAAGTATGGACATATTCAATCGCTAATGCTGCATCATAAGCGATCTCTTCCTTTAAACCAAAGCCTTTAATTATCGCAAAGAGTATATTTGGACGAAAATGCTTACCACCTTTAATAGAATATATCATTGCATCTTTAATAATTGAGTCTTTGAATTTATCAAAGGATTTTAATAGATATTCATCAAAATTATTCATTATTATTAGCCTCAATATTGGCAATTCTTTCTTTATAAGTTTCTAATTGTTTTTTTAATTCATCAGAAAGCTTTAAACCTTCTTCATAAAGAGCGATACTACTATCTAAATCAGTATCTTCATCATCTAATTTGCTTACTATTTCTTCTAATTTTTTAATCTTTGATTCAAAACTTTGTTTAGCCATTTTTAGCCTCCTTAATTTCAGCCTTTAAGCGTCCATTATATAATTGAATATCAATATTGTCGTTGTTTTTTAAATCATCACAGTCTTTTATGATCTTATTATCTTTGTAAATGACACTATATCCCCTTTTTAGAATGTTTTTATAAGAATATGCGCTTAGTAATTTTTCCAAAGACATAATTTTATGTTCTTTATTAAGAAATAATGATTTCAAATTATTTTTTATTAAATCAACAAAATTATCAATCATCAATTCTTTATTTTTTAATATTAAGGAATATTTGTTTAGTGATTTATATAAAGAATCAATTTTTAATTCCATTTTTTCTATTATTAATTTAGGATTTAAGAGATATTTATTTTTAGATAAATGATCATATTTGTTTTCTAAAAAAGCAATACGATTATTGATTACATATTCCATTGTTGAATTATAATCATCTAATTTTAATAATATATCATTAATATTAGGAGTTAATAATTCAACAGAAGCAGTGGGCGTTGGTGCTCTTAAATCAGATACAAAATCAACTAATGTGTAATCTTGTTCATGTCCGACACCACTAATTAAAAATGTTTTTAATGAATAAATTGTTTTGACTAATGATTCATCATTGAATTGGAAAAGATCTTCAAATGAACCTCCTCCTCTTGCCAAAATAATGGCATCATAATCAAGTTCATCAACTAATAATAAATTCTCAATTATATTTTTAGATGCATCTTTTCCTTGAACTAACACAGGATAATAATCGACTTTGCAGATTGGCCATCTTCTATAAAATGTAGTTTTTATATCAGACATTGCTGCTGAATTATCGCCAACTAAAACAGCTACTTTTTCAGGATATTTATTTTTTAAAACATTTTTATGCTCTTGATTAAAATATCCTTCAGCATATAGTTTGTTCTTGAGTTCCTCATATCTTTGGTATAAATCACCTAGTCCATCAATCTTCATATTATTAACATATAATTGCATTTGACCAGTTGATTCAAAAACAGATATATTTCCTGAAACAATTACTTTATCACCATTTTTAGGATCAAAATTAATTAATCTCGCTTTTGAAGAAAACATTACACAATTAATCGCAGCCCTATCATCTTTAAGCGTGAAATAAAGATGTCCTGAATTATGATTTTTAAAATTAGATATTTCGCCACTTACTAAAACTTTATTTAAATGTGCATCGTTTTCTAAATATCTTTTTATATAAGTAACTAACGTGAAAACATTTATTGTTTCCATAAGTTATCTAGTACTCCATTTATATATTTATAAGAATCGTCATCTGAGTATTCTTTCGCTATTATAATGGCCTCATCAATAACTATATTTTTATTATTTAGATTTAATTTTATTTCCGAACAAGCTTCAAGTAATATCGCTTGATCAATAAAGCTTAAACGATCAAAACTCCATCTTTTAAGATGTTTATTTATTTCATCAATATAGATGTCAACATTATTTTTAATATCTTCTTTTAAAGCTAAAACGATTTCGTTATCAGTTTCAAAGTTATCTAAAAAACATTCATTTAAATCTTTGTTTAATAATAAATGTTGATAAAGAGCAAATATAACATGCAACCTAGCTTCGTGGCGATTCATAAAAATATTATACTACAATATTGTATAATGAAAAAATGAAAAAAGAATCTTACTTATATCGCTTTTTTGGACATTTATCGACAATAACAAAACATAAATTTGAAGTTACAAAACTATGCTTTAAATCAGGTTTAATTAAACAAGGCATACTTCATGATTTATCTAAATATTCACCTATTGAATTTTTTTCTGGTGTTAAATATTTTCAAGGATATCGCTCACCTATTGATGCTGAAAAAGAAGATAAGGGATATTCGCTTGCTTGGTTGCATCATAAAGGGAGAAATAAACACCATTATGAATATTGGATAGATAAAGATTACGAAAAACTAAACAATTTAGCATTAGAAATGCCATTAAATTATTTATTAGAAGCTGCATGTGACAAAATTGCCGCAAGCAAGATCTACAATAAAAAGAATTACACAGATTCCTCACCATATAATTTTCTTGTTAATGGAAAAGACCAAATATTTATGGGCAAAGAAAATGCTAGAAGACATATGCATTTACTTAAATATTTAAAAGACAATGGCGAAGAAAAAGCTCTTAAATATTATAAGAGCTTATATAAAAAATGGAAAAAAGATAAAAAATTTAATATTTAATCTTTTCTTTTTAAAGAAAGTTCTAAACTGAAAGGAAGTTGTTCGTAAGCTACACCAGCTTTATCAAATAAAGCTTTAGATACAACATTGCCATCTGTGCCATTGTATTTATCTGATTCATAATATATTTTTTTAATACCAGATTGAATAATTGCTTTTGCACATTCATTACATGGAAATAAAGATACATATAGTGTTGTATTTTTTAATTGTCTTGGTGAGTTTAATATAGCATTTAATTCAGCGTGAACAACATATGCATATTTTGTTTCTTTGAAACCACCTTCTCTTGCCCAAGGCATATCAGCATCATTACAGCCTCTTGGCATTCCATTATAGCCAATTGAAACGACTTTCTTATCTTCATCAACTATACATGCGCCAACTTGAGTATTTGGATCTTTTGATCGAAGTGCACTTAAATGAGCTAGACCCATAAAATATTCATCCCAACTAATAATCATAATTATTCTCCCTTATAAGTATCATATATATTATATATTCTAAGTTCTAATGAACGAGCATTATCAAAATTAATTAAATCATTATGTATTTTAACTACTTCAGCATCAGTTGTGCCATAAAAAGGCCTGATATTATAATCTTTATAATATTTAATAAATAATCCAATTAATAAAATAAAGACAACTGGTAAAACAGCATAATTTGTTTTGTCATCAAGATAAATATAAAAGAAGATAATGCCAATAATTGCACCACCTAAATGACCTTGCCAAGATACACCAGGCATGAAATTGATAAGTAAATTAATCATTATTGTTGGCATAATCGATGCAAAATTAATCATGCGTCTTCTAGAAAAATATAATATAAAATAAGCAAATAAAGCATATATACCACCAGACATTCCGATACATAATGAATTACCTAATAGAATGCCGTGTGATAAGCCTGCACCAATTACACCTAAAATATAGATTACTAAAAACTTTAAATGTCCAATTCTGGGTTCAAGTAAGGAACCAATAACATATAAAGAAAGGCAATTAGAAATTAGATGGATAATACTTCCATGTAAAAAAGAATATGTAAATAAACGCCAAAATTCTTTTAATCCTAAAGTGAAAATCTTATAATCGGCACCAAGGAAAATTAAAGAAGCAGATTGAGAATATTTGTTGCTTAATATTGTCGAAAAAATAAACATCAAAACTGATATGACAATTAAAGAAAAAACAACCGTCTTTTTAGAAAAAAGATCTTTGAATCTATTTCTTTTTTGTTTAGCTTTTTTAAAATTCACTTGTTCATTTATTGAATCTAATAATGATTTAATCTCTTCTTCCTCATTATCTACATCATGAACAACATCATAAATTCCTATAAAATATTTACTTAAATCAATGCCACTATGATAATTGCTGTTTATTATCGCAATGTTTTCTTCATTATCAATGCCATATTCATCATTAGAAATATGTATATCTAGTAATTTAATATTTTCTAGATTATATTGCTTTTGAAATACTTGTTTAATTGCTTCAAATCGTAATAATTCATTTTGATTAGTTATGATTTCTTTAGATGATAATCTAATTATTTGATAATCATCATTATCTTTATTTAAAAGCCATAATTCATCTTTAAAATCTTTTCCATAGAATGAAAAATTAACATAATTATAATTATGCATAAAGAAATTATAGAGTTGATAGATTTTATAAATATTGCTTCTATTCATATTTGCCTCCATTTTCTTTTATATATTCCTTCATATATTCAGGAATATCAGTCTTAAATTCGATTCTTTTTAAAGTGCTTGGATGAATAAAACTTAAATAATATGCATGTAAATATTGTCCAGTTTCATCAAATATTGGACCACCATATTTGCTGTCATTTAAAACAGGATGATTAATATATGACATATGAACTCTTATTTGATGTGTGCGACCAGTTAATAGTTTTATATCCAATAGAGTTGAGTTTTGATATCTTTCTAAGACTTTAAATTCAGTAATAGCTTCTTTAGAATTCTTTTCAGTTACACACATTTTTTGACGATCTTTAATACTTCTTCCAATTGGCGCATTAATCACACCTTCATTATTACTAATAACGCCTTTTACTAAAGCATAATATTTGCGATACATAGTTTTGTCTTTTAATTGCTCAGCTAGTTTAATATGTGCATCATTATTTTTAGCTACAACTAATAAGCCACTAGTATCTTTATCAATTCTATGCACAATACCAGGTCTAAAATAACCATTAATATCTGATAATTGTTTGGATCTATATAGTAAGCCATTCACAATTGTGTTGTCATAATTTCCAGGTGCTGGATGGACAACTAAATTCTTTTGTTTATTGATTATTAATAAATCATCATCTTCATAAATAATATTTAAAGGAACGTCATTGGGCTTTAAATCTGATATTATATTTTCTTCATATAAAATTTTAATTTCGTCATTAATCGCTGTTTTATAGGCATTTTTTGAACGTTTTCCATTTACAGTTATTGATCCATCTTTAATAAGTTTTTGAATATTAGAGCGACTTAAAGGCGTATTTAATGCCAGAAAATAATCAAGTCTTAAATCAACATTATCAATATCTACCATTAATTTAAGCTCTTTCATTTTTTGACTCCTTCAATAATGAAACAATATATATGCCTACACCAATCGTTAAACAAATATCAGCGAAATTAAAAACAGGAAAATCCCAACCAAAAATAATGAAATCCAAGAAATCTACAACATAAACATTAATGATGCGATCTAAAAAATTTCCAATAGTACCGCCAATCATTAACAATAAAGCGGTTTTACTTAGATAATCTTTCTCTTTAGTTTTAATTAACAAATATATAAATAAAATTAAACAAATTGGTGTAATTATATAGAAAGTAGTTGTTGCGTTTTGCATTATTGAAAAACCAGCGCCAAAATTACGTACATAAGTTATATTAAAAAAACCTTTAATAACAGTTATCGATTGATTTAAATCAATAGTTGAAACAATCAAAGATTTACTAAACTGATCTATAAAAACTAATACTGCAACAATAAAAAAATATATTAAATAATGCATATCAATATTATATAAGATTTTATAATAAAAAAACGCGTTATGCGCTTTCTTGAAGATATTTTTCTAAAGCTTTAGCAATTTGATCTGGACAAGATGTATTTTTGTATCCACATTCAATTCCTTTTAGCTTTTTAATAGCATCATCTACTTTCATTCCGCTTAATAATGAAGATATTCCTTTAAGATTACCATTACATCCGCCAACAACATTTAATGTTTTAATAACACCATCTTCGATTTCAAAATTCATTTCTCTAGAGCACACGCCTTTTGGTATATATTTGTAGTTCATAATTCCTCACCTATTTCATTTTAGTTGATATTTTAAATAATGCAACTGTAATGATTGAAACAAATGTTAACTTTAAGTAGAATGTAATAGAGGTATTTATTGTATGAAGAAAGTAAGAACTAGATTTGCGCCATCACCAACTGGATATATGCATATTGGAAATTTAAGAACTGCCTTATATGCTTATTTGGTAGCAAAAAAAGATGAAGGCGATTTTATTTTAAGAATCGAAGATACAGATCAAAATCGTTTAGTAGATGGTGCAACAGATATAATCTATAACACATTAAAAGAATGTAATTTAAAGCATGATGAAGGTCCAGATGTTGGGGGAAATTATGGCCCATATATTCAATCTGAAAGAATGAAAGCTGGAATTTATAAAGACTACGCTTTAAGACTTGTTAAAAATGGCAATGCTCATTATTGCTTCTGTAAAGAAGAAGATATTGAAATTCAAAAACAAATTGCCAATGCTAAAGGAGAATCATTCTTATACAAAGATCCTTGTAAACATTTATCTCTAGAACAAGCTCAAGAAAGAGTTAACAATGGAGAAGATTATGTAATTAGACAAACCATAAATCCTGTTGGTACTACTACATTTGATGATGAGGTATATGGCTCTATTACTGTAAATAATGAAGATCTTGATGAAATGATCTTATTAAAGTCTGATGGCTACCCTACTTATAATTTCGCAAATGTTGTTGATGATCATTTAATGGAGATTAGTGATGTAGTAAGAGGAAATGAATATTTATCTAGTACCCCTAAATATAATCTTTTATATGAAGCTTTTGGTTGGGAAAAGCCAAGATATATTCATTGTCCACCAGTAATGAAAAACGAGCATGAAAAATTATCAAAAAGAAACGGTGATGCTTCTTTCCAAGATTTGGTCGTTAAAGGCTATTTGCCTGAAGCGATTTTAAATTATATTGCTCTACTTGGTTGGGCGCCTAGTGAAGATAAAGAAATATATACTTTAGAAGAATTATCAAAAGCTTTTGATGTTAAACGAATTGGAACTTCTGGAGCAATATTTGATATTGAAAAATTAAAATGGATGAATGGTGTTTATTTAAGAAATATGGATGAAGATAAATATTATGAATTAGTTAAGCCATTTATTGAAAAGAATGTTAATCCAAAATATAACTATCGCGATATTGCTAAAGCTTTAAAAGATCGTGTTCAATTATTGACTGAAGTTGAAGAAATGGTAGATTTCTTTAACGAAGTTAAAGAATATAGTATTGATTTATATAATAATAAAAAAGCTAAATCAGATCCAAAAATAGCTAAAAAATCATTAGAATTAGCTATTAACGCATTAAAAGATTTAAATGATTGGAACAATGATGCTATTTTCCAAACATTAGCAGATGTTGCAAATAAGAATGAATTAAAGAATATCACTATCATGTATCCGGTACAAGTTGCATTATCTGGTAAAGATAAAACACCAGGTGGTGCTACAATGATTAGCCAAATATTAGGCAAGGATGAAACAATTAAAAGATTAGAAAAAGCTTTAGAAAAATTAAATTAAGCCTCAATAATGAGGCTTTTAATTTAAACTAACATTAATAATGAAGCTTAATATCCCTATTTATAATTTTTTCTTGGATTAAGTCAAGTTTAAAACTATTTGTTAGATAGCTTTTGGCTAATATACCACAAATTTCACCTGTTAATATTCCAACAGGAATTGTTCTTATTGCTTCCCAAGCATCTTCATTTGCAGAAATAATTCTTCCTGCAGCAAATAGATTATTTATCTTGTTGCTATATAAACATCCTAGTGGAATTTCAAAATACTCACCTGATTTATAAAAAGCTCCAATAACGCCTATTGAGTCAACATTGTATTTATTTTTATCTTTATTTGATAAAGTGTATTGTCCACATATTGCAGCAATTTTTCTAAATTGAGGCATGGATGGCAAAGAAGATATATCATTAATTCTTTGATTTTCAAAATCATCTAAAGCTAAATTTTGAGCTAAAGTCAAATATTCATTTATATCGCTTTGTTTTAAACCATTAAAATACTTTAAATTCTTCGGATGCCCTTTCCCATAAGCGTTTGCGCCGCTATATTTAAATATTGGTTTTCCTATGCCTTTATTTAAATAATTTGTAGTTGCGTAAGTTAAATAATTTTCGCCTAATATAACATCAATATTACTTTTTCTAAACAATATGGCATTGCCACTTGCATCAATGAATGTCTTCGCGTATATTACTTTTTTACCTTCTATATTTTCCAAAACAATTCCTTTAATTGTTTTGTTTTCAATTATTACATCAGTAACTAAAGATTCATATTCGATGTATATATCATTTTCAATCATTAGTCTATTTAATGATAAAGCAAATAAATTATGATTGAACCACGATGATTTTCTTTTACCATTTATTGACCAATTTGAATCATATGTACTATATCCATATTTCAAAGCTAAATTAAAAAAATCTTCAGCTTGCCCAAATATTAATTGTTTGCCGTTTCCATCACATAAAGGTTCATACCAATTAATTAAACCGCTTGTCGCTAGACCACCTAATAGAGATAATTTTTCAATTAAGCAAACTTTTAAATTCTCTTTTGCTGCTGATAATGCTGCTGAACATCCAGCAACACCACCACCCACAATAATAACATCATAAATGCTCATAACAATATTTTAACAAAAAAACGCTAGATTAATTCTAGCGTAATATTCATGGCAAAAATGAACTATTTTAATACAATGCACACCCTTGCACACCTAAAATATAAATTTTATTGCAACATATATTATTTGGTTGTATATGCAGTTTATGAATTTAAGTCTCACTATCACCTAATTCTCTTTGATTTCTTCAGGTTCTGCATAAAAATTATATTTCAATGCTTTTACGTTAGTTAATTTATACGCAACAAATCTTCCATCATTTGGTTTATATAATTGAGAAGGTCCTGTTGGATCATTTAATATTGCTTCTTGAGCTTCTATTCTATCATCTTCCACTAAAGTTGCAGATACTCTAAGCCATGTTCCACCATCATACTTACCAGATAACTCGACTTTTGGATTTTTAGAAATCTGTTTATAAATCTCTTTATGTTTGCCAGTGCATAAATAGGCATGCCCTTCAAATTCAGCAACACTTGAAAATGGCCTAACTCTTGGTTGGTCGCCATCAATAGTCGCAATATAAAATATTTTTACTTTCTTTAATTCTTCTACTACTTTATTCATATCTAAGCCTCCGTATTTAATTCACTGATAATGTCGTTATAAACATCACCAATTTTTATTTCCTTCATTTGGTTATTCATAGAATCTTGTATTTTCATAAGCTTGCCATCAAGTGCTTTATGGATGTTTTTAACAACAATGCCACTTCATTTTTATTTTTATATCACATTTATCATGAGATGTCATCTTGTTTACTACAAGTTTATAGTTTTCCTTTTTGGTTTGTCCATTTATCTTTAGGCATAGTCTCTTCCATAACATCCAAGCGTTCAGCAATAAAACCATTTTCAAATCTAAATATATCAACGTCGATCATTTAACCAGCTCCTGCAAAATTATAAACTACTTGCAACACAACATAATTGCCATCTTGAATTCTCTAATAACTTTTAAAATTGTTTTAACTGGTGCTTGTTGAAGATCTGCTACTGTTTCCGTAGCCGAATGTGCACTATCTTTTTTGCGTGGACCTTATTAAAATACATACATGATAGCCTACACCTTTCGTGTATAGGGTTAAATTTCAGCTGATATTGAAGCAATAAAAAAATTGGTTTCTTCACTAATAGCTGGAATTGCCCTCGCAAAAATGCCTAAAAAAGAAAAAGTGCTAATATGAGAATAAAATCTCGTATTAGCACAATTGCTTCAATATGGTGACCTGTACGGGATTCGAACCCGTGAATGTTGCCTTGAGAGGGCAATGTGTTAACCGTTTCACCAACAGGCCAAAAAAGGATCTTTCGATCCTTATTAGTTTAATTTTGACTTAGCTGTCTCACAAATCTTAGCGAAGCTATCTGGATCTGAAATTGCGATTTCAGATAACATTTTTCTGTTAACATTAACATTAGCTAATTTAAGACCATGCATTAATTTTGAATAAGATAAATCATGCATTCTAGCAGCAGCATTGATTCTAGCAATCCATAATTTACGGAAATTTCTCTTATTTTGTTTTCTAGCAATATAAGCATATTTTAATGAATGCATTACTTGCTCATGAGCAGTCTTATATAATAAATGTTTACTTCCAAAATAACCTTTAGCTTGTTTTAAGACTCTTTTATGTCTTTTTCTAAGGGTATTAGATCTTTTAATTCTAGCCATTATCTATCCCTCCTATCCTTGTAATAAGGCCTTATCTCTTCTTACATCTGAGTTAGATACTAAAGCGGCCTTCCTTAATTGTACTTTTTGTTTGTGTGTTTTGTTTGCGGCAAAGTGAGATGTAAAGTTATGATGTCTTTTCAACTTACCTGTACCAGTAACTTTTACTCTTTTAGCAAAAGTCTTTTTTGTTTTCATTTTTGGCATTTGTTTTCTCTCCTATTTCTTCTTAGGCATTAATACGCAAGACATTATATTGCCCTCTAATTTTGGTGTCTTGTCGACATTTGATATTTCACTAAGACGATTGATAAAATCATTCATAACGGCCATACCAACTTCTTGACGAGTCATCATACGGCCTCTAAAACGCATATCAACTTTAACTTTTGTGCCATCTTCTAACCATTTAGTTGCTTGTTTAATTTTTGTCTCAAAATCATGAGTATCAATTACTGGAGACAATCTAAGTGGCTTAGTTTCAGAAGTTTGTTGATTCTTTTTAGCTTCTTTGGCTTTCTTTTGAGCTTCAAAACGATATTTTCCATAATCCAATATTTTACATACTGGTGGATTTGAATTGGCTGAAACACATAATAAGTCCAAATCTTGATCATATGCTTTTTGTAAAGCTTCGCTTTTACTCATCACACCTAATTGAGTGCCATCATAGTCAATAACAAGCAATTCTTTAAATCGAATGTTATCATTGACAAGATCTTCGTTCTTTTTCCCTGCTATAATTAATGTCCTCCTATAAAATAAAAAGCGAGACAAAGCCCACTTTATATTACTCTATATAGTAGCAATATATACCCAAGTCTAATAGACATCAGGTGAGAAGTGGCCTTCTTCTTTCTACCTACTTTTTATTACTTAATTATTATATGTATTTAATATGACTAAAGTCAATCATTTATTTCATAAAATTTAACATTTAATAAAGAATCATTATCTATATAAATAATACAATAAGTTGGATATTTAATATTTCGATTATGATGACAAGATCCTGGATTAATTAAATAGACATCTCTTTCTTTGATGTATTCATTCAAAGGTGTATGAGTGTGCCCAAACAAAATAATATTACAATTATTCTCAAGACCTTTATAAACTAAATTATCATATCCAAAATATGTTAAGCCAGTTCCATGAATTAATAAAAAACGATATTTATTAATTTCGATTATTCTATATAATGGTAAATCAATAAAAAAATCATTATTTCCTTTTACACTGATAAAAGGTTTTAATTGATTTATATTTTGAGCTTCAGAATCTCCTAAATGCCAGTAATAATCAGCATCTGGGTGCAAATTCAATATTTTATTAATTACATCAAAATTACCATGATTATCGCTGCATACAACAATTTTCATTTTATAGTCCTATTTCAATATAAAGAATCTCATCGTATGTCATACCCAAAAATCTATTAATGTAGTATTCAAAATCAACATCTTTTTTTAATAAGTTCTCAACAACATTAACTATTTGATGATCATTGAGCTTGTATAAATATGGTTTAGCAAATTCATATTCCTTTAAATGATAAATATTAAAATTTCCATTATCTAAATAATAATAAAATGAATTAATATCTATAGCATAATCAATAATATATTTAATCTCTCTATCATTTAATTTTTCTAACACTAATGCTTTGGTTTTGTCATCTAAATCATATTGATAACGTGCTAAAGGATCATAATTGCGATTCATAAAAATATAACAGCCAGCTGTTAAAATAATTAAACAACAAATCAATATAGCTCTTTTAATATTCATATAATAATTATAACTGAATTTATTTCAGCAACCAATCTTCACCTTTTATTACTTCCCTATCGCTAAGTCCATCGAAGCCCACTTGATTTAAGCATTCATATGCACCAATCGCAACACAATTAGAAAGATTTAAACTTCTAGCGTTAGCTTTCATAGGGAATCTATAAGTGTTATCTAAATGATCTTTTAAGATTTCTTTTGGAATGCCTGTAGATTCTTTTCCAAATAATAAATAAATATCTTCATCTTTTTTAAAAACACATTCATTAAAGCTTTTCATTCCATATCGAGAAAAGAAGATAAATTGTCCAGATTTATTTTTATTCTTAAAATCTTCGTAGTTCTCATAGATTACATAATCAACTTCATTTATATAATCCATATGTGATCTTTTTAAATATTTATCATCAAATGAAAAACCTAATGGCTTAATTAAATGAAGACGCATATTAAAAGCCATACAAGTGCGCATGATATTCCCCGTATTTTGTGGTATTTCTGGCTCATATAAAACTACATTAATCATTTGTTGAAAACCCTTTTATCTAATAATTTAATAATAATAAAGAATATAAGCATTAATATGAAAATCGAAAAAATAATTAATACACATAAATCAAAAAAGAATTTTTCAGGTACCATCATAATTAAAATATCTGTTCGAGGATCTAGTAACCATAAATCATTTAATGGGAAAAAGACATGATGAAAGTTGGTCCAAAAGGCATTAAAATCGATTAAACAGAAAACGGCAATTAACCCAAACATGAATACAAATATACCTAAAGCTTTTTTGAAACCTCTATATAATTCATTTAGACCTTTATTCATTATTAATATCACTAAAGAAAAAGCATAAATCAAGAGAGAAAAATTTCTTACTTTTATGGCATTTTGATATAAATCTCTAACATCAATCATATGAGCCTTTTCACGTTCATTAAATACTTGTCTATTTTCTCCATTGATATTTATATTTATATCAAGAGTCTTATCATAATCTTTAATATATGATAATAAAACATCGGTTGTTTTATTTAAATCATCTTTTGACATACCAATAGAAGAAGCAGTATTTAAAGATTCATATTCATGTTTATAAAAGGCATCATTAAAACACCAAAAATCAATTACAGTTATAATTGTCGATAGTATTAAAGAAAACGCACATATTAATGAAAATATTCTATTTTTCAAAATCTTTTGCCCACTTTCTTAAAGCTAATGCACGATGTGAATGATGATTCTTAAAATCTTGGCCTAATTCTGCATTAGTAGAATTAAATCCATTACAAATAAATATTGGATCATAGCCAAAACCTTCATCTCCCTTTGGCTCATTAGCTATTTTTCCATATAAAATTCCTTTATAATAATTAACAATATCATTTTCAATATAAGTAATCACACAATGGAAACTAGCGCCTCTATTTTCGCTGCCTTTCATTTCATTAGTAATATAAATATTTCTATCTCTATATGACATATCACCTAAAAATCTGGCAGAATAAATACCGGGTTTCCCATCATAAAAATCAATTTCCACTCCACTATCATCTGCAATTGTCGGCAAATGAAATTTGTCATAAAAGAATTTCGCTTTTATATATGAATTCTCTTCATATGTTTTACCATTTTCAATTGGTTCTTCATAAGAGCCCAAATCTTTAGGACTAATAAGTTCAACTTCAACATTTAAATATTTGAGGATATCTTTAAATTCTTGAATCTTGTGTGCATTTCCGGTTGCGATTAATATTTTTTTCATATTTCACCTATTTTTTAAAACGATCAATTATTTTAGATACTATTGGATTTCTTACAATATCATTATTGTCAAATTCTATAAAATCAATTCCCTTGATTTTCTTTAATTTATCAACAGCAACAACCAATCCACTTTTATTTTTGTTTATATTTAAATCAATTTGTGTCAAGTCGCCATTAACAATCATTTTAGAATTATAACCTAATCTAGTTAAAAACATCAGCATTTGACCATCAGTAGTATTTTGAGCTTCATCAAGGATAATAAAAGCGTCATTTAAAGTTCTTCCACGCATATAAGCTAGTGGAATAACTTCAATTATTTCTTTTTCAATAAGTTTTTCAACTTGTTCACTTCCAAGAATATCTTCTAATGAATCATATAAGGGCATTAAATATGGATTAATTTTTTCTTTTAAATCTCCAGGCAAAAATCCTAATGATTCGCCCGCTTCAACTGCAGGCCTAGTTAAAATAATCTTTTTAACTTCACCATTTTTTAATGCTTTTACAGCTAATAAAACAGCTAAAAATGTTTTGCCTGTACCAGCAGGTCCAATTGAAAATACTAGATCATTCTTATTTATTATTTCAGATAATAGATACTGTTTATATGTTTTATATTTAATTGGTTTACCAGAATTAGTAGTAATTGCGATTAAATTTTGAAATGAATTATCAATATGGTTTTTTAAATTGTTATATGTGTGTTTAACAGTGTTTTCATCAATTTGATGATTGTGTTTAATCATATTAATTAGTTGATTAATTATTTCATACAAATCATTATAAATATCAAAATCAACAAGGATACAATTACCTCTAGCTATAATTTCTCTATTAAATAAGTCACTTAAAATATTGATATTTTGATTATCAACGCCATATAAATTTTTTAATTCATCTTGATTTATATCATCTAACAATATTTCTTTATATTTCATAATTCAATTATATAAAAAAATAGTGACTAAGCACTATTTTCCTTTACGAGCTTTTCTAGCAGCTTCTTGTTTTAATCTTTTCTTAACGCCTGGTTTAACATAATATTCGCGTTTTCTAACTTCAAGAAGGGTACCATTACGTGATACTTGTCTTTTAAATCTACGTAAAGCATCATCTAATTGTTCGTTTTCCTTAACAACAACTTTTGACATCTATTAACACCCCCTTCCTTATTTGACTAGTTTATTATAACAAATTTTTATTGAATGTCATCATTTTCTTTATTCATATTTAAGAAATCAATAACGACATTTTTATCGCCTTTATATGCTTGCTTGCCTAGATTTCGAGTAATTGTTGTTTCATTTCCTTTTCCAAGTATAAGAAGTATATCTTGAGAATTGAGCAATTCAATAGCTGATTCAATTGCGATTTCGCGATCTTCAATAAATAACATATTTATGTTTTTAAAATATTTTGATATTTCATTAATTATTTCGTTAATATTGCCGGCATATGTATTATTTTCAGTAAAAATAATATGATCTATTGAATTATCAGATAGTTCTGCAATCTTTTTAATATTGTCAATTTCATCAAAATAGTTTATTCCCCAAATTGTATATATTTTACTATTTTTTTGTTTAATGCTTTTAGCGTATTCGTAAACATCTTTAATGTCATTTAAATTCGATGCACAATCAATATAAATATTATAATTTTCAAGTTCAACTCTTTCTATAATACCTTCAACTTGTTTTACATTAAGTAAATCATTAATAAGGTTATCAATATTGTATCCTTTGGCAATCAGCGCAGCCAAAGCAGCAGTTACATTATAAACGTTATTCAAACCTAATAATTTTGTATTTATGGTATATGAACTATTGCTATATGTAATTTTGAATGTTGAAAAATCTTTTAATAATAATATATCGCTAATAACAAAATCACTATTTGCATCTTGCCCATAAGTGAATGTATTTTTACCGGTTGCTAAATTAAGATCATTAAAAGAAATATCATCTTTATTTAAAATAAAAATTACATCTTCATCCAAAGAATATAAATAATTACACATTGCATCAAAATAATTAACTTCAATTTCTAAAAAAGACTTAGAAAGCTTATTAGTGGAAGTATAAATAAAAACATCAGGAAAAATACAATCAAGTTTATTGTAAGTTAGCGATAATGCGTTTGTTTCAAAAGTTGCAACTTCTATTTTATTGTTTCTAAATTCATTTAAATATTTTTGATTATCCAGAATTGTAAGTGTTTGTGAGCTTGTAGAAAGATGATGATTTCCATAATCTATCCCAAGACTTCCTATAGAGCCACAAGATTTATAATTATTAAGCAAAGAATTAATGATGTGACTTACACTACTTTGTCCTTCACAACCGCCAATTAAATATGTTTCTATTGATTTAGCGGGATAATCATAAAACTTTCCAGAAATAGCATTTAAACATTTTGCGACATTATTTACTTTTATAAAAATTGCATTTCGATCAGTATTTATATTATTTTCATAGACAATTACATTAGCCCCATTTTTTATGGCTTCATCAATATAGTCGTGGCCATTATATCTAATACCCGTGATACAAAAAAATATGCAATCTTTCATTGGCACACGTGAATCAATTGATAATTGTTTTATTTCTATATCGGGACTTCCTTCAAATAATTCATTAAGCAACATGACCTAAAACCTCTAATTCATTAACTTCTTCAATAATTACATCAACTAAATCGCCAATATTTCCGCTTCCTTTTGCCTTTACATAAAAATATTGTTTAACATATCCATATACATATTGATCATCTTTTTTTTCTATCAATAATTCTAGTTTTTTATTTATAAATGACTTCTTAAATTCAATTTCAATATTTTTTTCTAATTCAAAAACCTTTGACACCCTTTGTTTTTTAACGGATGAATCTAAATGTCCACTATATGAATCAGCTTTTGTGCCCTTCTTTCTAGCATAAGGAAAAACATGAATAAATGAAAATTTAATTTTAAATAAATTATTTAAAGTTTCCTCAAAAGCTTCATCATCTTCTAGTGGAAAGCCAACAATCAAATCTGTGCTTATGGAAATATCAGGTATTTCTTTTCTTATATAATTAATTCTATTTATATATTCTTCAATCGTATAAGGTCTATTCATTAGTTTTAAAATTTTATTAGAAGCTGATTGTACAGGAATATGCAAATGATGAGCTAGTTTATTATTATTTTTCATTAAATCAATAATTGAGTTAGAAATTTCATTAATCTCAATTGAAGATAATCTAATTGTCTTTAATTCTTTAATTTCATTAAGTCCTAATAATAAATCATATAAATGATTTTTACCATCAAAGTATCTGCCAGTATGTATGCCAGTTAAAACTAATTCTTTATTTGTTTTAGATAACAAATTAGCTTGATTTATTAAATCAACATAGTTTCCAGATCTTTCACTTCCTCGAGCATAAGGGATAATACAGTAAGAACAAAATTGATTGCAACCATCTTGAATCTTTAAAAATGCACGCGATTTACCAGGATAATGATCAAAGAATAACTTTTCAAATTTTGGTTTATTAAGTTCTTCTAATTTGTTACCTATAAAATGCTTATTTATTAAATCATAAATTTCATCTTTATGATTTGAACCAATTACTAAATCAATGTCTTTAAATTCTTCATTTTTTCCTTTAATTTGAGCTAGACATCCAACAGCTACAATATATGCATTTGGATTTAAATTACGAGCTCGATGTAACATTTTACGTGTTTTAGCTTCAGCGATGTTTGTGACACAACATGTAAAAATAATATAAATATCAGCAACTTCTTTAAAAGTAACTTCCTTATAATCATTTAATAATTTATTTCTTAAATAAGTTGCTTCGTAATCATTTACTTTACAACCTAAAACCATCATCGCAAAAGTCTTCATTGATTATCACCTACGATTAGACTTGTTAAATATATTGCTGCCGTCTCAGCTCTTAGAATTCTTTTTCCTAAAGATATGGAATTGAAGCCTAAATTTTTAATTATTTCTAATTCTTTTTCATCAAAGCCACCTTCTGGCCCAATAAGAATTGTAATTGAATTACATTTAAAATTATTTACGATGTTATCTTCATTTTCATAAGCAATAACATTTATATCGTTCATATAATTCTTTATTTCTTTGATATTAATAAAATCAGTTATTTCTGGTATTATATTTCGATGAGATTGTTCACAGGCTTCTTTAGCAATTTTTTTAAATCGATCAATTTTATTTGTCGCCTTGCCTTCTTTAACAACAGACCTATAAGCTTTATATGGCACTATTCTTTTAACACCAAGTTCACATAGTTTTTGAATAGCAAAATCCATTTTATCGTTTTTAATTAAAGATAAAATTACCGTAATGTTTGTATCTAATTCATTATTTTCAATAATTTTATTAATGATTCTAGCATGATTATTCTCAAAATGGCATAAATAAACATTTGAGTCATTGTCAACAAGCCTAAAAGTATAGCCATTATTTACTCTTAAAACTTTTTTTAATTGATAAAGAACATCAGCATCTAAACTAACAAGTTCATTATTCTCAATAAGTTCATTTACAAAAAACTGTTGCATAAAATTATTATATAAAAAAGTTCACTTAATGTATAAAAAAGGTCTAAAATTATTTAGACCTTTAAGAAATTAATTTATCTAATAATTAATTATAATTTTGCGCCACAATGAGGACAGAAATTAGAACCAGGCGCTACTTCTTTACCACAAGTTGGACAATATGATTTACTTGGCTTAGCTTCACCACAAACTGTGCAGAAATTGCCAGTACATGTAGCGCCACATTTAGGACAAGTCCATGTGTCTGCATTATTTTGTGCAGTTTGACTAGGACTAGCATTTCTAAATGCTCCCAAAGTAGAAGCACCAGTATTATTCATCATATTAACTCCAAAAATGCCATTCATTGCGCCATTTTCGTTATTCGCAGCATCTCTCATTGCGTCAGCTGTAGCTTGAATAATAGTAGCATTTGCCATATCTGGATTTCTATTAATAGCTGAAAATTGTGCATCTCTTAATTTCTTTTCATTTTCTTCATCCATTGAAACAGAATTAACAGCAATTGAAGCAAAAGCGATACCTCTTGCATTAGTCCATTTTTCTTGTAAAGCATCTTGCATAGCTTTAGCTAAAACATCAACATGAGCTGGTACTTCTGAATAACGAACACCTTGTTGCGCAATTGCCGCAAATGCTGGTTGAAGACTAGATAACATTTCAGCTTTCATAATTGAAGAAAGTTCATCTTTTGTGTAATAATCAGCTTTATTGCCAACAACATTCTTGTAGAAAACAAGCGGATTTACAATTCTAAATGAATATTCGCCATTACATCTAATAGGCATATCTACATCTAACCCAAGATTTCTATCAATAATTCTAAATGGAACAGGAGTTGCAGTACCAAATAAATTTCCAAAAATTTCTTTAGTATTTACATAATAAACTCTTTGTGTTTTATTAACTTCACCACCATATGTAAATCTGCCAATTAAATCTTTGAAAGTGTTTTTAATGCCTTCAAAGCCACCATCGAATACACTTGGAGAAGCAGTTGTATCAAATGTGTAATTGCCTGGTTCAGCAGCAACTTCTAATACACGCCCTTCATCTACGATAAGTGCACATTGGCCTTCGTTTACAACAATTCCAGATCCATTAGTAATAACTTCACCTGAACCGCCTTTTCCCCTTTTGACACCTTTAACCATCAAAACATTATCGCTTAATGAATCACAAACGAAATAATCCTTCCAGTTTTCTTCTAATGTTCCAACTGTAGAACCTAATAATGCTTTAATTAAACCCATAGTATTCCTCCTTATGTTTAATTATTCTTATTTAATGTTAGAATTTTCCTCCGCCTCCGCCATGAGAAATTCCGCTGGATGATGTATGAAATGATCCACCACCACCAGATGAACTGTCATTGTCTTTTGGTTTTGCAGTTCTTGTAACATGTTTATTTAAAAACATATCAGCATAACCTGTAATCGCAAAACTATTTTTAACTATATAATCACTAGCGAAGTGCTTAGTTCTAACACTTTTTAATTGGCCTCTTAATATAAGCATTGTTATTAATGTTACAAATAATCCAATGCCAAGTCCTATCCATATATTTTTTATAGTAAATGTTTGAGATGTATTTGTATCTGGATTATATGATGGATTATTATAATTAGAAATATCATCACTTACTTTTTTTGCAAATACAGAAAAAGCAGAATAATAATCTTCATTTGCCAATTCATCAACGACATAATCACCAATTCGATAAATATCATCATCATTTAAAATATCTATAGCGTTACCTGTAGTTGAAATATACCAATCTCTATCTTCCATAGAAACAAGTAATAAGCATGAATTAGAAGGATAATTATTATAATCCAAGAAATCATCGGCATATTGCATAGGACTTAAACCGTTTATTGAATTTGTTATTACACCAACAAGATATATGCCTTGCTTTGTATAAACTTGTGAAAATAGATCAATTAGTTTTTCTTCTTCACTAGAACTTAGTAGATCAGCAAAATCAACGATTTGTGGTCTTCCAGAAACTTTGTCAACACTAGATGTATAATTTAAATTATTAATTAATGAAACAACTTTTTGATAATAAGCAATAATCCCATCTTTATAATCAATTTGAAAATCATTCACAAAAGAACTATAAATTTCTTGGGCATTATTATTAACAATATCTTGATTAGGACCAATAGCTTCAATTTGCCAATAATTTTTATTTATTAATAATAACACGTTATTTTCATCGTCTATAGATTGATTTTTAAAAGATTCTAAATAAGCATCAAATTCTTCATCACTAATAAGGGAATCAAATATAAAATAAATATTAATATTGTAATTATCTTTAATTTGATTTAAATCGTTTTCTAATTCTATTTTTTCTTCAGAATCTAAAATTATAGATTCATTCTCACCTAAAACTATGTGTTCATCAAAGATAAAATCATCAGCATGAATATTAATAAATGATGTAAAAACAATTAAAGAAGCAATAATGAATGTTAAAAACTTTTTCATAATTGGCCTCCCATCATAAAGTATTGAACTGCAATAGCGATTAATGCAACGCCAATTAAAATTAAAATTGCAATTAAGAAAAATTTAGTTTTGTCCATTGGCAAATCGCCAACGAATTTGCCGGTTTGTCCATTCATTGCAAATTTATAGTTTTTATTGTTATATTTAACATTTAAAAGCCACATAGGCATCATTACATACTCTTGTGTGCCGTTTTTTAAAATCATATTCTTCGCAGTTGGAACAGCTGTAGCAAATCCTGAAGTAGTGCTTTGGAATAAAGCTTGAGTTGAATTATAGATTCGATCATATGCAATATCTTCGCATTCTTTTGCACTAACATCATATTTATCAGCTAAATATCCAGCTAAATAATTGGCATTAAAATTAACTAAATCAACAGAATCAAACGGCTCGATAGATTGTGAAAATTGATCATCAATCATCGTAGATGCATCAACTGGAACATCTTCAAATTTAACTCTACCAGCTCTAAACAATTTATAATAACTCGTTTCAACATAGTCATAATCACTATCAGACCAAGTTCTTACTTTTGTTGCATCATACCAAATTTGAGCATTACATGAACCATCAAATAACCAAAAAGGTACATAAACACCTTTAATCTCATCAATTATTGCTTCATTAGAAAAAGTCTTAGGTAGAAGAATTTTTCCTTGTAGATGTTTTCTATATAAAGTTTTTGCATCTTCTTTATTTAATTTAAATGGAATAATTCTGCTTGGTTTATAATCTCCAGAAATATTTCCTTGTAAAACAACCGGATTACCACAATAAGGGCATGTTTTTGCAACAGTATTGATATCTGCCATTATTGCCCCACCACACGAATTACATGTATAAACTTCTAATTCATTTCCGTTCCATTTATCACTTTTAATATCAAAATTTTCTGAACTATCAAAAGTATCTGGATCATACATTCCTTCACAATATGGACATTTTAATTTCTGGGTCTTTGAATCAAACTCTAAACGTGCGCCACAAGTAGGACATTTAAAATCTTTTAATTCACTCATATTAGTTTCCTTAAATAAATTATAACCTATTTCATATATTTTAAAAATATTCGTATGCTAAACGTTCTTTATCTGATTCGCTATTTTTATTTAGATAAATAATGCCACAATATTTAAAATTGTTCTTTATAAGACATCTTTGCATATTTAAATTATTTCTATGAGTATCAACACGAATATGATTATATTTATGTTTTAAATAATTAAAGATGCAATTCGCAACGCCCTTTCCTTTATAATCATTCAATACCGCAATTCGATGAACGGCTATATATGAACTATTATCATACCAAGATCCATCATAAATAACATCATATGTTGGCTCATATTCAACTACCACAAATATTCCAATAACTAAATCATTTTCTTTAACTACATAAAGTCTTTCTAATTCGATATCTTCTGTAATAGTATTAATATTTGGATAATTATCTTGCCACTGATTAATATTTTGTTCTTTTAAAAATTCTTTCGCTTGATCAATTATGACAAATACATCATTAATATCTGAAATTTTGCCTTTAGTTATAATCATTTGCTTCTTTCTTTCTAATAGATGGATGACTAGCTAATATTTTTTTAATTCCATATGGATATGAAAAAGCAATTTCTAAAATTTGGCCATCTATTTTAATAACAACACCTTCACCAAAGACACCATGAATAACAACATCGCCCTTTTTATAGCGGGTATTGATTATAGGTTCAACTTTTTTATCATCTGAGAAGAAATCAACATCAAATATTGACTCTTTCTTTTCTTGTTTATCAAGGTGATTAATATATTTATCATCAATTTCATTTATAAATCTTGAAGGTAATTTACTGCTTTCTAATACATAAGAAAATGATGATGAATCAGTTAAATACAATAATTGTTTTGCACGTGTATATGCGACATATGCCAGCCTTCTTTCTTCCTCGATTCCTTTTGAACCTTCTTGTAATGTTCTTTGACTAGGGAAAACACCCTCTGAAAGCCCAATCACAAATACAACTGGAAACTCAAGACCTTTAGCAGCATGTATTGTTAATAAATTTAAAGAATCTTCATCTTTTAAATTAGCTTTATCTGTATATAAAGACACCATTTGCAAATAATCTTCTAATGAGCTTTCTGCATAAGTTTTTTGATATTCAGTAATATCATCTATTAATGCTTTAACATTTTCAAGCCTTTCTGTTTCTGAATCTTTTTCTAGCATTGTTCGATATCCTGAGTCATCTAAAACACGATTTAAGAATTTATCCAATTCTAAACCGTCATTTAATATTTCTTTCCATTTTTCAACCATAGAAACAAAATTATCAAAGACATCTTGTTTTTTAGCATATAAACCTCTTTTAATTACCTCATACATAGTTATATTTTCTTTTTGCGCTATTTTTAAGATTGTTTCTATGCTTTTAGGTCCAATACCTCTTTTAGGTTGATTAATAACTCTTTGAAATGCTAAATCATCGCCATTTACAATTAATCTTAAATAAGAAAGAATATCTTTGACTTCCATTCTTTCATAGAATCTTAAACCACCATAAATAATATATGGCATATGGTTTTCCATTAAAACTTTTTCGATTTCTCTTGATAAATAATTTGAACGATATAGTATTGCGATATCGCTATAATTAAAATCTTTTCGCTTTAATTTTCTAATTTCATCAACTACATAATATGCTTCTGCTGTTTCACTAGCTAAAGTTTTATGTATAATCTTTTCGCCATCGCCATTATTGGAATACAAGTCTTTCTTAACTCTAGATTTATTATTCTTAATAACAGAGTTTGCTCCTTCAAGTATATTGTTAGTTGAACGATAATTTTGATTTAAAATAATCGTTTTAGTATCTTTAAAATCCGTATCAAAATTGACAATAATATTAACATCAGCTCCTCGCCATGTATATATTGTTTGGTCTGGATCACCAACAACATAGACGTTGTCATGATAAGTAGACAATTGTTTAATTAATAAATATTGTTCTTTATCTATATCTTGAAATTCATCAACATGAATAAATTCAAAACGTTTAGACCATTTTTCTAAGACATTTGGATATAGTTTAAATAATTTTGTTGTCCAAAGAATTAAATCATCAAAATCAAGTCCATAAACTTGTTTTAAACGTTCTTGATAATATTCATATACCTTGGCTTTTTTAATTATAGAAGGATCACCATAGGCCTGTTCAATTGCGTTTTGATATGAAATTCCCGCATATTTACAATTTGCAATATAATCAAGCGCAGCAGCATAAGATATTTCATTTTTTTCGATATTATTTTCTTTATATGCTTCTTTTAAAATTGTTTTTTGATCATCTGCATCAACAACAGTAAAATTTTTAGGATAGCCTAAAATTTCAATTTCTTCTTTAAGTATTCTTAAACATAATGAATGAATTGTAGAAATAAAACATCCGTCACCTTCTTCACCTAACATTTCACTAATTCTTTTTTTCATCTCATTAGCGGCTTTATTAGTAAATGTAATAGCCAAGATATGTCTTGGATTTACATGTTTTTTTTCTATCAAATATACAATTCGCATCGTTAAAACACGAGTCTTGCCAGAGCCAGCCCCAGCAATAATTCTAAGGTGCTTACTATCATCTACAACAGCCATTCTTTGTTCATTATTTAGGTCAGAATATTTAATCATAAAAATATTATACACTAGTATAATTTACATTTTTATTTAAAAAAACTAAAATAAGAACATGAATTTAAGATTGAAAGTATTTATAGAATATATTTTAACTTCCTTAGCATCTTCGGCAATTGATATTGCGTTTTTTTATATATTTTTAAAGGAACTTGATAAGCTTGGGCTACATGAAGCTGTCTTCTTATCTACAATATTAGCCAGAATTATTTCTTGTATCATTTCTTATATTTTAAACAAAAAAATTGTCTTTAAATCTGATGGAAAAATTAGTAAGCAATTAACTAAACATATTATATTAACCGTAGTACAAATGTTATTATCTGCCTCTTTAATATATTTTGTTAATGTGCTATTTAAAGCTAATGAAGTAATTGAAAAAATGGCTGTTGATAGTATCTTGTTCTTTGTTTTCTATTTTGCTCAAAAATTATGGGTTTTTAAGGATGAACAGATAGATTGATATATTATAATTAAATTATGTTATATACAAATACTTTTAGTGATTATAAATTGATAGATGCTGGTGATGGTGAAAAACTTGAGTCTTGGGGCAAGATTGTTTTAAGAAGGCCTGACCCTATGGCAATATGGAAAAGGAGTAAACCAGATATTTGGGAAAATGCCGATGCATATTATCATCGATCTAATACTGGTGGAGGATATTGGGAATATAAACATAAACTTCCTGAAAGTTGGAATGTTAAATATAAGGATTTAGTATTTAAAGTATCGCCTACCAATTTTAAACACACTGGTATATTTCCAGAACAAGCAAACAATTGGGACTTTATATCAAATAAATTGGCTAATCATAAAGACGCTAGAGTTTTAAATCTTTTTGCATATACTGGTGTTGCTACAACTGTATTAGCTTCATGCCATATAAATGAAATTGTTCACGTTGATGCGGCCAAAGGAATGGTTGAATGGGCAAAAGAAAACCGTGATTTGAATAATCTTCAAGATGAAAAAATAAGATACATAGTTGATGATTGTCTTAAATTTATGAAGCGCGAAAATAGACGTGGAAGAAAATATGAAGGAATAATCATGGATCCTCCTAGTTATGGTCGAGGTCCGAATAATGAAGTTTTTAAATTTGAAGAACAAATTAATCCATTGATTGAGGAAGCAATTAAACTATTAAGTGATAATCCCCTATTCTTTATTATTAATACATATACAACAGGCTATTCTAGTACAACAATTAAAAATGTTTTAAATAGACATTTAGATAATTCTAATTTAAAAGGAAATGTTATTGCTGATGAATTAGGAATTCAAATTGATAATACAAATTATTTTTTACCATGTGGTTTTACAACAAGGTGGTCAAATGATTGATGTTATTTATGAAGATAATCATTTATTAGTCTTAAATAAACCAATAAATGTTCCAATGCAAGAAGATTCAAGTAAAGATGAAGATTTATTAAGCATCGCCAAACAATATCTAAAAGAAAAATATAATAAACCCGGAAATGTCTATTTAGGTTTAGTTCATCGTTTAGATCGTCCTGTAAGTGGTGTTTGTGTTTTTGCTAAAACAAGTAAGGCAGCTAGTCGTCTATCAAGGCAAATACAAAATCATGAATTTAGTAAAGAGTATTTAGCAGTATGTGATGACAATGGTTTAAAAGATTCGGATATTTTTAAAGACAAATTATTAAAAGATTCAAAAACTAATATGGTAAAAGTAGATAAAAATGGCAAGGACGCCCTACTTAGTTATAAAGTATTAAACCGCAAAGATAACTTAGTACTTGTACAAATTGATTTATATACAGGTCGTTCTCATCAAATAAGAGTTCAATTTTCTAGTCGTAATCATTCACTTTGGGGAGATCAAAGATACAATAAAAACTCTTTGAAGGGTCAGCAAATTGCCTTACATTCTTATAAGATAACTTTTAAACATCCGATTACTAATCAAATTATTAGCTTCACTTCAAATGTAGATAGGAGGCCATTTAATAAATTATGTCTAATATAAAAAAGAAAAAAAGAAAACTTAATGGAAAATTTGTAGCACTTGTTGCAGGTGTTTTATTAATCATTTTATCTATAATTAAGATTCCAAACTTCATTAATACTAATCGACTTTTAGAACTTGGATATAGTCAAGAAGCAATATCAGCCATAAACGCAAAACATTTAAGAAGCACTATATTGAAAAACAAGTATTATTCTGATTATTTAAATAATGAAATAATTAAAGATTCATTTAATAAAGAATATCTAAGATTGTATTTAATAACTGATGAATTAAATGATGATTATTTCAATTTATATGAAAAATTAAAAACTAAGCGCAATTATAATGACGAAGAATTAGAATATTTATATTCAAAGCTAAGAATATATGATTTGAAACCATTAATTGTATTTGATAAGCTTGATAATCTTGATGATTATATAAATGATTGTTTAGCAAATGAAAACGATAATAATCACTTTAATATATCAGGTGACTATTTTCATCCATATGAAAACTATATTGAAATTGAAGATCCTTCTTTAATTGATGTCTATGTTTCTCCAAAATCATCAATTGGCAATTATGTGCCTTCAAAACTTGCGGAAATCGTTAAACAATATGCTATTCCTAATGTTTTCCTTGAAAGTAGAGCTTTGGATGCCTATTATTCAATGTGTAAAGCAATAGCTAGTGATAATGTGAAAGGCTTTTATGCAGTAAATGCATATATTCCATATGAGAGTCAAAAAGAATTATATATAAATGATCCATATAAGAATTTAAAAGAAGGTTTCTCTGATAATCAAACAGGTTTGTGTGTAAGTTTAACTATTGAAGGAGAAAGTTTTAAAGATTCAAATACATATAAATGGCTATTAGAACATGCCCATGAATATGGTTTTATTCAAAGATACCCCGAAGGAAAAGAAGCCTTAACAAATCACTTAACATCTTATACGTTATGGCGTTTTGTCGGAATTGAATTAGCAAGCAACATATATGACAGTGGTATGTGCTTTGATGAATATTATTACAATTATCTATATTAATTATTCTTTAATAAAGCAATTGAACTATCTTTTAAAAATATATCAACACTTTGATTAAACAAATCAAGATCATTTATATTAGAAAATGCACCAGTAATAATACCTTTTTGAATATATAAGGCCGATGGAACCTCTTTAAATACTACTTCATTAAACATTTTAGGAACTTGATTCATTATCGAAACGAGTTTTGGTTTAAGTTTTAGAGCCAATTCCTCATTATCTTCATCGGTTATATTTAAAACAATAATATCAATGTCTGTATTTGAATCATAAAAATCATTAATTAGTTTAACTTTTGATTCATCACTTTGATTAAAATAAATAACAACTAAATCACTATCTAAATAATCTAAAAAATTAATATCACAATTATAATTTGAAGCATTTTCGTATTGTTTATAAAAATCAAATTCTTTGCCAATAAAAGATAAAGTATTTTTTATTGTATCTCCATCATTGTCTAAGCTTTCAAGTAATTTATAATTAGATTCACTGAGGTCATTTTTTACATCTTCTAGTCCTCTTTTATGTGTAAAAATAGATACATTATCATTATCAACTAAATCATCTTTAAAAATATTATTATTAAATGCCACATCATAACATAAATCCATTTCATCAACAGTTAAAGAAGAAATCTTCACCCAAGATAATTTACCTTCATTGAAGAATAAAAAGCCAGGATAGTATTTAGGATTATAAGAATCAAGTATTAAATTAGATAAAATATTGTCTTCGGGAATGACAATAATATTATCAGGAATAGTTTTGCCAATTTCAGCATAAAAAGCTTTAATTTGGTTTTTATTTCCTTCATTAAAGAATTGAATGAACGTTATATCTTTATATTTATCAAGAAGTTCTTCGTTATGGTATAGAGATTGTTCTTTACAATGATTACACCATGTACCAGCAATTTCGATTATCACTTTTTTGTCTTTATAATTATTAAAGTCAATAATTTGATCATTGATGTCATATGCGCTATATTCGATTAAGTCGTTTCCTAAATATTCCAATAAATATGTTTCAATCTCTTTATTGTCGTTTGCTTTATATAAAAGGTTATAAAGATCATCCTTTAGATAACTAAATACTTCTTGTTCATTAATAGGTTCAATATATTTATTATCATTATTGGTATCTTTGCTATTACAAGCTACCAAAAATAATAACATAATTATAATTAAAATCTTTTTCATTTTTTTATTAAATTATAAATTGCTTCCCTGTTGGCTTCCATATCTTTTCTACCAAGTAAATACAATTTTTCAAGATCTTTTTGGTCTCCTCTTAATCTTGAAACATCTACTTTTTCACTTGGATAACGATATATAACATGACCTAGTTTTTCATATTCTTTTATTAAATTAATTTGCTTTTCATAGTTCAAATGCCTTACTTTATAATGATCAGCAATCTTAGGATACTTCTTATATACTTTCGACATAAGCCAAACAACAAAGTTTTTTGCGGGTTTTCGAATATAATCAATTGGTTTAGTCGTAATAATTAAAAAATCTGTACAATTGTCTTTAATTGCTTCTTCAACTGGTATCATTTTAGTGATTCCACCATCAAGATATTCGTGATTTCCTTCTTTTACTATATGACCAATAATAGGCAAACTACAACACGCTTTTAAAATATTCATATTCATGTCTTTTAGAGGCAAATATACTGTTTCACCTTTTTCTAAATCATAAACACCATATTTAGCATCACATTTACAGTCTTTAATATCTTTAATATCAAAATTAAATTCTTTCTTTAAAAAAAGATCAAAAAGATGATTATAGCTACAAATAGTTCCTTCTTTAATTAATGGTCTAATTCCAATAACTGATTTATGAGCTATAACTTTTGTAGACATTTCATGAAGAAAATAATTATTTTTAAAAAGATAAGATGTCAAATGCACCGCACCAGTAGAAATACCATATGCAGCATCAAATTCTATTCCTTCATCTACAAGCCAAGATAAACATCCAGCGGTATATGCACCACGCATCCCCCCGCCTTCTAATACTAAAGCAATTTTTTTATTCATAAATTAATTTTAGTCTTACCTTTAATTTTGTGCAATAATAATACTATGAGAAAAAATCGTTTTAAAATTTATTTCAATTCCCCTATTATTTTAAGTTTTGTTGCAATGTGTTGCATAGTTCTTTTATTGCAAAATATTACTGATGGTATTTCTACAAGATTATTATTTGCAACATATGGATCTTCGCTTTTAGACCCCCTAACATATTTAAGGCTCATTGGACATATATTTGGGCATGCTAATCTAAGCCATTTAATATCAAATATGACTTATATCTTATTGTTGGGGCCAATGCTAGAAGAAAAATATCACGATAAATTAATTATTGTAATTATAATTACTGCCTTGGTTACTGGAATTGTTCATAATATAATTTCACCTAATGTCGCTTTATTAGGAGCAAGTGGTGTTGTTTTCTCATTTATATTATTGTCATCAATAACTGGTAACGAAAATGGTATCCCTATTACATTAATATTTGTTGCTATTATGTGGATTGGTGGAGAAATTGTCACTGGTTTAACAACAACTGATACAATATCACAATTGACACACATCTTAGGCGGTTTAGTTGGTGCTATTGTTGGTCTTAGGTTTAAAAACAATCAATAAATAGATTTCTATTATTTTTTATAATATCGATAATAATCTTCATCTTTTGAATCATCAATAAATGTCCCATTTTCTTCATATAAATAAAAGACTTCTTTTTTATATATTTCAATAAAGTTATTTAAATCTAATTTAATTAATGAACCATTAAAGTAATGATAAAATTTTTCATTTTTATATATAAAATGATTATTATTATTATTTGTTGTAAGAATAGCGCCTTCTTTTAACATCTTGATGGCTTCATTAATATAATATTTATCTTCCATTTATAACTCGATTCTATATTTAAATACGCATTTATATTTTTCACCTTGTCGATAAAGCTCATGTTCCTCAGGAATTTGTGCTACTTCTATTAATTCACCATTAAGCTTTTTTAATGTTTTATAAGAAGCAACATTATCAGGATTACACGTAATAATAAGTTCATCCATATTAAAATCTTCTTTAGCTATTTTAAAAAGAATTAAGCAGGCATAATATGCATAATGATGGCCTTGATATTGGGGATATATACTATAACCAACATGGCCATAATAATACATTCTTTCATCAAGCTTTAATCTTATATCACATTTTCCAATTTTATAATCAGTATCATGTAGATATATATCATAATAAACAGTCGGTATACCATCAAAAGATGTGTTTTCAGATACTCTATATCTTTCAACAAGATCAACATTTTCGCCTATATGTCTAATTCTGTTATTTTTAAAGATATTAAACACTTTATTCATCTTAAATCATTATAAACCATATGTTAAACTATTATTATGAATTATTATAAGAATACATATCCTCGACCTCAATTCGTTAGAAATAGTTATCAATCATTAGATGGCGTTTGGGGCCTAAATGACGATTTCATTGAAGTTCCATATGTTAAACAATCAGAAATTTCTGGATATAAAAGAAAAAAATATGAAAAATTATTAGAATATAAAAAATACTTTACTTTAGACTTGAATTTTAATCCAAATAAAGAAAAACTAATTTTACATTTAGATGCAATTGATCAAGAATGTGAAGTCTTTTTAAACAATAACTTATTAGGCAATCATATTGGATCATATCTTCCATTTAGCTTTGATATAAGTGACTATGTAAAATATGAAAATTTTCTAGTAGTAAATGTTAAAGATGAATTAAATAAAAACTATCCATATGGCAAACAATCTAATAATCCTTCAGGCATGTGGTATACAAATATATCAGGAATTTGGGGATCAGTATGGTTAGAATGTGTTCCTAAAATAAATCAAATTAAATCTATAAAAATAAGTCCTGATACACATTCTTTATATATTGATATCGATTCAACAGCCAAATCTTTCACAATTGATATTGATTTTGATGGCCAAATATTTAGTCAAACATTTAAAAGAAATACTTTTTATATCGATTTAGATAAGTGTAATATACAATATCAAAAATGGTCACCAGATAATCCAAAAATATATTATTTTACTTTAAAAACAAGCGATGATGAAATAAAGTCATACTTTGCCCTTAGGAAATTAGAAGCAAAGTTAGTCAATGGATATCAAAGATTATATCTGAATGATGAACCAATTTATTTAAATGGTGTCTTAGATCAAGGATATTTTGAAGATGGCATATTTTTGCCTTTAAATCCTATCGAATATGAAAACGATATAAAAAGAATGAAATCATTAGGGTTTAATCTACTTCGTAAGCATATAAAAGTTGAACCCGAAATATTTTATTATTATTGTGATATTAATGGAATGCTAGTAATGCAAGATTTTGTGAATAACGGTGAATTTAATTTCTTTAAGCATGCACTTCTCCCTAATTTAGGACTAAAAGTTTTAAACGATCATCAAGACGATAATAAACAATTTGAAATATTTATAAATCATTCAATAGAAACTATAAATCATTTATATAATCATCCATCAATAATTGCTTGGACAATATTTAATGAAGGATGGGGACAAATAAATAGCGATGAGGCTTATTTAATTTTAAAAAAATTAGATGCTAATCGTTTGTTTGATAGTACTTCTGGATGGTTTAAACATAAGGATAATTTAAGTGATTTTAATTCAGAACATATATACTTTAAAAATAAAATCTTAAAGTCTAATGATAAAAATAAAATACTTTTCTTATCTGAATTTGGTGGCATTGCAAGAAAGATAAATGGCCATATTTTTAATAAAAGAAAAGCTAATTACGGTTATGGCAAAAAAGCAAGTGAAGATGAATTAAATAAAGCGATATTAGATATATATCATAAAATGGTTATTCCATCAATTAAATATGGCTTGTGTGGATCGGTATATACACAATTATCAGATGTTGAAGAAGAAATTAATGGTTTATATACATATGATCGAAAAGTATTAAAAGTATCAAAAGATATAATGAATACAATCAAAAAGGAAATTGATAAAGAATATAAAAATTCATTGAAGTAAAAAATAAATGTGGTATATTATATATGAGTATATGTTCATATATAAATATTTATTTTCGGAGGATTTTTATGAAAAAAACATATAATATCGATGTTGATTGCGCTAATTGTGCAAATAAGATGGAAGAAGCAGCCAAAAACACTAAAGGTGTTAAAAATGCAACAGTAAATTTCATGACTTTAAAAATGATAATTGAATTTGAAGATGGTTATGAAGAAAAAAACGTTATGAAAGATGTTTTAAAAAACTGTAAAAAAGTCGAAGATGATTGTGAGATCTTTCTATGAAATTAAATAATAAACAAAAAAAGATTCTTATTAGAATAATTATTTGTGTATGCTTATTAGTTATCTTTCACCTATTTTTTGAAGATTTTAAATTTTCATTCTTCTTATATTTATTTGCTTATTTAATAATTGCTTATGACATTATTAAAAAAGCTATCAAAGGCATATTTAAAGGTCAAGTATTAGATGAAAATTTCTTAATGTTTATTGCTTCAGCTGGTTCATTTGCGCTTGGAGAATATGGCGAAAGTGTTGCGGTAATGCTTTTATATCAAATCGGTGAATTCTTTCAAGATTATGCAATTAGAAAATCTAGAAAGAATATTAGTGATTTAATGGATATTAGACCAGATTATGCATATATAGAAAAAGACAATCATTTAATTAAAGTTGATCCAAACGAAGTTGAAGTTGGAACAATAATTACCGTTAAAGTTGGTGATAAAATTCCATTAGATGGCATAATAGTTGAAGGAGAATCAATTTTAAATACTGCTGCATTAACTGGCGAATCTAAGCCAATGAATGTCAAAATTAATGATAATGTTTTATCTGGATGCATTAATATGTATGCAGTTATTAAAATTAAAACTACAAAGCTATTTGAAGAATCTACCGCATCTAAGATCTTAAATCTTGTTGAAAATGCATCTTCTAATAAATCACATAGTGAAGAATTTATTTCAAAATTTGCGAAATACTATACACCTATTGTTTGTATTTTTGCACTAATTCTTGCGTTTATTCCACCATTATTTAATTTAATAATAAAAAATCCTATTAATTTCAATATGTGGTTGTATAGAGCATTGACTTTCCTTGTTATTAGTTGCCCATGTGCACTTGTTATTTCAATACCTCTTAGCTTTTTTGGTGGAATTGGTGGCGAAAGTAATAAAGGCATACTTGTAAAAGGTTCTAATTATCTTGAAAACTTATCAAAAATAAAATATGTTGCTTTTGATAAAACTGGAACAATGACAAAGGGAATTTTTGAAGTTAGTTGCTATCATGAATGCAAAATCAGTGAAGAACAATTATTAGAATATGTAGCGTATGCAGAAAGTCTATCTAACCACCCTATTGGTCAATCAATTGTCAAAGAATATGGCAAAACTATTGATAAAAATAAAATTGAATCTATTAAAGAAATACCAGGGCATGGCGTTATTGCTAAAGTATTAGGCAAAAATGTTATTGCAGGCAATAAAAAACTATTTGAAGAAAATAATATTGAAGTTCATGATTGTTTTGATTCATCAACAATTGTTTATGTCGCAATTGATGGAAAATATGTTGGACACTTACATATAGCAGATTTAATTAAACCTACATCAAAGAAATGTATTTCTGGACTTAAAAATATTGGAATTTTAAAAACAATTATGTTAACTGGTGACAAAAAAGAAACCGCCAATAAAATATGTAAAGAATTAGGCATTGATGATTATTATTCTGAATTATTACCAGATGAAAAAATTAATAAATTAGAAGAAATATTAAATAATAAGAAAAAAGACAATGAAATGGTTGCTTTTGTTGGCGATGGAATAAACGATGCTCCAGTTATTGCTAGAGCTGATGTTGGAATTGCAATGGGAGCACTTGGAAGTGATGCGGCTATTGAGGCTGCTGATGTTGTTTTGATGGATGATGATCCATATAAACTAGTTAGTGCTATTAAGATTGCTAAAAAGTGTATGCGTATCGTATATCAAAACATATATTTTGCAATCGGTATAAAAATTATTTGCTTAATTTTAGGCGCTTTTGGTATCGCAAATATGTGGCTAGCTATATTTGCCGATACTGGCGTTATGATTATTGCCGTCTTAAATGCTATCAGAGCTTTATATGTAAGGAATTTATGATGAAAAAACAAATAATAATAGATGAAATAGAAATTTCTGATTTAGCCGATTTATTTAAAGTATTTAGTGATTCAACACGACTAAAAATATTAAGACTCCTCTATAATGGCGAATTTAATGTAAATGATATTGCTAAACAATTGTCAATGAATCAATCAGCTATATCGCATCAATTGCAAAAATTAAAAACATTTAAATTAATTAAATCTCGTCGAGATGGTCAAACAATATATTATTCATTGAACGATGATCATGTTTATCAGATCATTGGACAAGGTTTAGAACACATTAATGAATAAAGGCCTTACAAGGCCTTTATTTTTTTAACCAATTATATATGTCATCATATACAAGATCTTTATCTATTTCATTTAATATTTCATGACGATCATTTGGATATAATTTTAAATCAAGATTTTTCATGCCAATAGATTTAAATGCTTCATATACAGCTTTAGGATCTTTTCCAAAATTTCCTACAGGATCATCTTCACCAGAGACGATTAATACAGGTAAATCTTTTGGCATTTTTTCTAGGTTCTTTTCATCGATAATTTGTTCTATCAATGAAAATAAATTGTAATAGCCATTTAAGGTAAATACAAATTGGCATCTTGGCTCGTTGTAATACCAATTTACTATTTTTTCATCTTTTGTTAACCAATCACAATGAGTTGTACTTGGTTCAAATTTTTTATTATATGAACCTAATGCCATATTATTAATGAAACTGCTTCTATATTTTTCTCCTTTAAATAGACCAATTAGTTTTGTTAATGCTTTTCCAGCAACTAATGTTCCTTTTGATTGCTGACCAGTTCCCATAATAATTGCACCATCTAATTCATTACCATATTCAATCAGAAAAAGTCTTGCTAAAAAAGAACCCATTGAATGTCCTAATAAAAAATAATTTCTATTTGGATAATCTTTTTTTACAATATTTAATAGTTTTAATATATCGTTAAGAACAATGCGATATCCATCTTTTTTAGCGAAATATCCCCAATCTTCTTTTGAATTAACAGATCCACCATGTCCAAGATGATCATTGCCGACAACTAAAAATCCTTTTTCACATAGATAATTAGCAAAGCTTTCATAACGATCTATGAATTCAACCATTCCATGTGATATTTGAAGTATAGCTTTAACTTCTCCATCAGGAATAAACTTTAAAGCTCTAATTTTAGTTAAGCCATCATTACTATCAAAATAAAATTCTTCTTTTTTCATGATAATTCCCTCTTTTTTATTATTTTATCAAAAAAGATTAAGCAAATGCTTAATCTTAATTTGATTGTTCTTTCGCAAGCTCTTCTTCTTCAAGCTTTCTATATGCAACTTTACCTACAAGCGTCTTTGGCAATTCAGCTCTAAATTCAATCTCTCTAGGCATAGCATATTTGGCAATTCGTTTTGAGCAATAATTCAATATTTCCTCTTTTACTTCATCACTTGCTTCTATACCATTTTTCAATACGATAAAGGCTTTAACTTTTTGCATACGATAAGGGTCTTTAACACCGATAACACATGACATTGATACTTTATCACAAGAATCAATGATGTTTTCAAGTTGAGCAGGATATACATTATATCCAGAAGTAACAATCATACGTTTACTACGACCTTTAAAATATACAAATCCTTCGCTATCCATAATACCTAAGTCACCTGTATATACCCAAGTAAGGCCATCATCGTGTTTCCTTAAAGTATCAGCAGTTTCTTCTGGATGCTTGATATATTCTTTCATAACAGTAGGACCAGCTAGTAGAATTTCACCTTCTTCACCATAAGGAAGTTCCTTATCAGTTCCAGGTTCAACAATCTTAATATAAACATCAGGAAGTGGGAGTCCAATTGAGCCTTCTTTATAGCGATGAGATGGTGTTAAACAACACGCTGTTACAGTTTCCGTTGTTCCATAACCTTCTCTTACTTGAATTTTTGCTTCATGATCATATAAGAATTTATCTAATTTTTTCTTTAATTCGATTGATAGCGAATCACCACCAGAGAATACACCTTTTAAACATGACAAATTAGCTTTATCAAATTTAGGCAACCTCAATAATGCTTCAAATAATGTTGGAACACCAGCCATAAAATTAATTTGATATTGTGTGATTAATTTTGCATAAGAAGCAGGTGTAAAACGAGGAACAAGCACACATCTACCACCATTTGCTAGCATAGAATGTATACATACACCAAGTCCAAAGCCATGGAATATAGGCATTGCAGCAAGCATTTTATCGCCAGGTCTAAAAATAGGATTAGCAGCAATAATTTGTTGTGATAATGCATTGAAATTCTTATTTGTTAACAATATACCTTTTGTTGTTCCAGTTGTACCACCAGAATATAAAATTGTTGCAGCATCTTCGCTTTTTCTTGAAACTTTAATATCAAAGAATCTCGTTTTTCCAAATCTTAAAAAATCATCCCAAAAAATTACAGGGGCATCACTTGGAATTTTTTTAATTTTTCTTCCTTCAGTTAACATATAACCTAATTTTAAAGGTTGGCTTAATGCATCTCTAATGCGAGCTATAATTATATTCTTAGCACATGTTTTAGCTCTAATTGCTTCAAATTTATGATAAAACTGATCAAGTGTAATTACAGTTTCAGATTCTGATTCATTAATATAGAAAGCTAATTCTTCTTCAGAACTTAAAGGGTGCACCATATTGGAAACAGCGCCAATTAAATTTATTGCATAGAACATATAGATTGCTTGAGGGCAATTTGGAAGCGCAATAGTAACACGGTCATTTTCTCTTACACCAAGTGTTGATAATGATTTAGCACAGTTTCTGATATGTTTAATCATTTCTCTATATGTTGTTGGTCTGTTCATAAAGTCAAAAGCAATATTATTTGGATATTTATTTGCGATTTCTTCGACTTTTTCAAACATCGTACCTTCAAAATATTTTAATGTAAATGGTAAGTCACCAAGATTATTCTTCCAAGGCGCCTTAGCAGTAATTGTTTCACTCATATTTAACCTCCGAATCATTAATAGAGTTAGCGATACACGCTTCATCATTATATATCTTTTATTTTTATTTTAAAACTTTTATATTTTGTTATTCTTTATCATTTGATAAAATATAAAAAAGGAGATTTATTATGCCTACTACCTATGCACATTGGCGATTTGGCGATAAATGTATTGACACATTAGATAATAATCTAAAAAACATCATTACTAATAATAGAGAAATTTTTGATTTTGGAGTTCATGGACCCGACATCTTTTTTTATTATAATTGTTTAAAGCACAATGAAATTAATCAATTTGGTACAAATTTACATGACATACCTTTTAAGGATACATTGTCAAAAATAAAACCTTTATATCAAAAATGTGACAATAAAGATGCCGCATTATCTTATTTATTGGGCTTTGTTTGTCATTTTACTTTAGATTCATATTGTCATGGTTATATTGATTTAAAAGATGAAACATGTGGTGTTCCTCATGGGAAAATAGAATCTCAGCTTGATCGTTATTTCTTAAAAAAAGATGGATACAATCCTGTTAAAAAGTCGGTTACTTTTTCATTAAAACCAAGTAAAGAAATTGCACATGTTATTTATCAATTATTTCCAGAAATTAATGAAAAGGATGTATATAAAACACTTAAAGATCAATTATTCTATTTAAATTTATTAAAAGATGATAGTGATATTAAAAGATGGATTTTAAATAAAGCTATGGATTTAGCCCATGCCTATTCTTTTAAAGAATTATTAATCACCAAGGAAGATGATCCTAGATGTTTAGATACGAACGAAAGATTAAATAAATTGTTTAATATTGCTGTTAAGCATTATCCTTTATTAGCAAATAATCTTGTTGATTATTTAAATGATAAATGCGAATTAGATGCATATTATCATAATCATTTTTGTCCTAAGGAAGATTATAAGCAGATACCAATTTTATCTTATGAAGATGAATTAAAATACTCAATTAATGAATTTCAAAAATAAGGAGGAAAATTATGGGAAAGTTGTTTAAATGGTTAAACAATTTGAGTATCTTCAGAGGTTTAAGCGAAAAAGAATTTTCATGGGTATTATATGATGTTGGCAATTCAGCCTATACCATGTTAGCTTGTTCGTTGATTCCAATTTGGTTCAAAAACATTGCTGTTGGAACAAATCCTGGTCAAATTAGTGATGATAGAGCTACGGCTTTATGGGCAACTGCGATTTCTATTGTTACGATTATTGTTGCTTTAATTGGACCAGCAATTGGCGCTATTGCTGATCATAAAGATAAGAAAAAAGCTATTTTCACCACTTCGGTTGCAGCAGGTGTTATTGGCTGTATCATTAATGGATTTGTAAATTTCTGGTTAATATTCTTGATTATCTTTGCATTGACAAAAATATTCTATTCAGTTTCTTTAACTGTCTATGATTCAATGTTGAACGATGTAACAGTTGAAGATAGATTTGATGAAGTATCTTCATATGGCTATGCTTGGGGCTATATTGGATCTTGTATTCCATTCTTATTAGCACTTGTTGCGTTTGCTATATCTGGTGGTATTGTATCTTTAATTCCTGAAATTGTCGGCAAGATTATAGGTTTTGCAATTACTGGCGTTTGGTGGTTAATTGTTACTCTTCCTCTAATTAAAGGATATACACAAGAAAACTATTCTACTGTTCATAAACATGAAATTTCTCAAATATTTAAACATATATTCCAAACATTTAAGAAAATTATAACAAAGGATAAAAAAGTAGCTTTATTCCTATTAGCATTCTTCTTATATATTGATGGTGTTGGTACAATAATTGATAACTGTACTAATATAGGAACAAATCTAGGTCTTGATCAAGTTGGATTAGTTATTCTATTACTTGGAACACAAGTGGTAGCTTGGATATTCTCATTAATTTTTGCTAAATTATCAAAAAAATATGAAACAGTTACTTTATTACTGGTTTGTATAGCTGGATATTTCTGTGTAAGTTTATATGCTTTAACTTTAAAAAATCTATTAAGTTTTGGTATCTTAGCATTTATGGTTGGTATGTTCCAAGGATCAATTCAATCATTATCTAGATCATATTTTACAAAGATAATCCCTGCAGAACATTCAGGTGAATATTTTGGCATCTATGATATATTTGCAAAAGGTGCATCATTCTTAGGTTCAGGCGTAATAGCTGCAGTTAAATTTGCTGGCGGCACAATTAATGTCGCTGTTGCCCTATTAGCAATATTCTTCTTCTTAGGTTTTATATTCTTAGTCCTTGCTGATAAATATAAAAAAGAAAATAAAGAAGTTGCTTAATTAAAATAAATTCAATTAATAACAAAAAGTTTGTATTCAATATACAAACTTTTTATTAATCAGGCGTAAGCCTGATTAAAAACCATACGCTATGCGTATGTGCATAGAATAGCTTAAGCTATGTAATAAGAAAACCTCCTTGTATAATAAACACGAACTTGTCAATCGTGAATATTAAAAGGAGGTAGTATCATTGGCCAATAAAGCAAATGACGATAGTAGTTTATCACATACTAGATGGAACTGTAAGTACCATATAGTATTTATACCTAAATATCGTAGAAAAGCGATATATGGGAAGTTAAGATCTGACATAGGGCAAATCTTAAAACAATTATGTGTATATAAGAATGTAGAGCTGATAGAAGGACATGCAATGTCCGATCATATACATATGTTGGTTAAGATTCCACCTAAGATATCAGTATCTAGTTTTATGGGTTATCTTAAAGGAAAATCATCATTGATGATTTTCGAAAAACATGCGAACTTAAAGTATAAGTATGGCAATCGTAATTTCTGGGCAAAATGGTATTATGTATCTACTGTAGGTTTAAATGCAAAAGTAGTACAAGAATACATCAAAAACCAAGAACAAGAAGATATGATGCAAGATAACTTAAGCAAGAAAGAACACATAGATCCCTTTAAGGGATAAGCCATAGTGTGTTAACACGGTTGGCAAGTTTCACAAGACCCTTGAGGGTCGACGTGAGGTAAAGGCCCTTATAGGGTGGCCTAAAAACCGCACGTTATACGTGCGGATTGTTATTTAGAGTTAAGAAATTCAATTACTTTATCAAAGTGTTTAGCCGCATCGTTATAACCAAGATAATATAATTCGCTTAATTTTTTAACACTTTTTTCTAAACGTCCAACAGTAACCGGAATGCTTGGCGTAATACGATATATTTTGTTTTCTTTTACTAATTCATCTATATAATCACAATCTTGATTATACAAAGCATTAGCATTTAGATAACTCTTTACAAAATTTGGGTAACGATGATAAATTACTTTTATTAATTCATTTTCTTTTGAATTTGTTTTTCTACGATATGATGCATCTCTAGTGCCAATAAAAATAATTTTTTTATGACCATCTTCAATTGCTTTTCTAATTGGAAGCTTTGTTGCACATCCACCATCTAAATATAATTGATTATTAATTTTAACCATTTTTGATACTAAAGGAATTGATGCGCTGGCCCTAATCGCTTTATAGAAAGTAATACTACCATCATGATTTGAAAAATATTCAGGCTGACCCGTATATACATTTGTAGCTACTACGGTCAGGTTTTTCTTTTTGCTAAATAACAATTCTTCATTTAATGGGTATTCTTTATTTAGTTCATTCAACATGAATTCAAAGCCAACTATACTGCCCGATTCTTTTAATGCTTGAAGCCCAACATAATGTTTATTATGTCGATGTTCTAAGATTAGAAGTCCACTTCTTCCAAAAGCTTCTGCCATGTAATTTGCAGCATTCAAAGCACCAGCAGAAACTCCATAAGCATCGCTTAAATTTAAATTATGCTCAATAAAATAATCTAATACTCCAGATGTATAAATTCCTCTAAATGCCCCACCTTCAAGAGCTAAACAACCTTTAGTAATAGTTCCAGAATAATTCTTGTGTTCAATGTTAAATATATCTTCCATATCTTCATTATAAACCTATTTAATACATAATTCTTTTGATATTTTTAATCATTAAATCAATATCTTTTTTATTTGAATAGATGTTTACATAACCAGATAAATAATCAGCTTTTTGTTTTAAATGCTTGTCATTATTAGAAATATAGATTAAAGCTTTTGCTTTACCATTATTTGCTTCCTGTATTAAATTTAATGCAGCCGAATTTCCCATCATGGCAATTAAAACCGATTTTCTTCTTTCAAATATTTCATAATTAAATGATTTATAAATCCCCATACCTAAAGATTCTGTAGAAATTCTTATATTAACCTTAGCTTTTAATAAATGATTTTTCTCAGTTTTACTAATACTTGCAGGAACAATTGCAAATAAATCAAATTTTTCATTATTTTTTTCAAAAAGGTATTTTTCATAACTCTTTAGTTTATGACCTATCACAAAGAAATATTTTTTAGGACTTAGCTTTTTTAATAACTCATCAATAAGTTCCTTTTCAATGCTTAATAATTTATCATTCCTTGTATCAGCATTAAAGCTTCCACCGCATATAATAATTGGTAATTTATTAGTTGGTAGTTCCTTAATTTGATTATTTAATGCATTAAAGCTTAATATGCTTGAGTTACTTTTAAAATCTAAATTGTTAGATATAGATCTATTATTTTCAATTATTGTTTCTAGTGTTTTTCTTATGCCTAAATTCTTTATTAAATGATTAAATAGTTTTGTTTTTTTAATAAAGGCAGTATTTGAAAACTCAATAATTTCATTTTCTACATTAATCATTTTCATTAAATCTTCTTTTTTAAGATTAAAGAAATTAATAAGTGCAAGTTCTTCATCTAACATATTTGTTCCATAAACGCCACCACCATCACTACCTTGTAAGCATTTAACATTATTATTAAGATATTCCTTAACAGGATGACTTTCAATAGAATTCAAATTATTTAATCTTACATTGGATGTTAATTGAAATTCTAAAACAACATTATTATCTTTAATATCTTTAATTAGTTTTTTTCCTTTTTTACTTGTTAATGAAGGTACATATAAACCGTGTCCAATTCGTAATTTAGGAAATTTTTGATTTTCTTTTAATGATTCTTTTACTAGCTGTATACTAGAAGCAACATTGTTTGTTAATGAATCATTTTCACCAGCATGAATCCTAATAGTAAAAAATTCATCAAGATTACAATAATTAACTATTTCATTAATTACAGGCTTTAAATCTCGTATATCATTAATTTCTTCCCCAACAATGTCACAACCCACAACATACGGATCTTTAGCAACGGCTTTTAATACATTTAAATTGTCAACCAAATAATCTGCAGAAGCGACCTTATCTTTAATTATCGTTAAAGGAATTCGTCTTAAAGCAGCTAAAAATCTAATTTTTACATGTGTTTCATTTTCGATGATTGGAAGAACTTTATGACACATTTCAATGAAATCAACCGCTTCATCCTTAACTAAAGTAGTATTAGAAATTTCAACATAATAAATACCTTGATGTGCATAATTTCGAGCTATCCATAATAATTTATCTTCAATTAAATTAAAGTTTTTAAATTTAAAATCATTAGAATCTTTAAGCATTAAAGACAAAGAGTTTCTAATATTAAAATCAGGAATACTATCTAGATTTTTTAATTTAATTTTTGTCTTAGATTCAATTCCCTTTGTGAAAACATATCGATATAAATAAACTTTCTCTAAATTTGTAAAAACAGCTTGGCCATCTTTAAGAATAAATAATGAAGCTCTTATTTTTTCAATATTATAAGCAGCATTTTCAATATTATTTAAAATTAAATCAGCAAAATTAATGTATGTTAAATCATTAATTCTTCTTTCTTTATACTTTCCAACTAATATTGTATCTTTAAATTTATAAGCAACTTTTTCTCTTTGTTTTAATATTTTTTCTTCTTGTTTAGTAGTTAATTTCAGTCCGAGCTTTAAAACATAATAATAAGGATATAGTATTTGATGTTTTATACCTAAAGCAATTAAAAAGTCAGGGTGTAAAATCGCATTCATATGGCAATGCAAATCGGTTTTAAATTTATATTTCTCTTCAATATATGTCCTAACAAAAATTTTATCTAAACTTAAAGAAATGTCTTTGCTTTGTGACATTAATGTTTTTGAAATTGCCGGAATAGAAGCTCGCGCTTTTATCTCCCCTTCTTCATTAATAATAGCAACCGTTTTATTAGCAAATTTTAATATATATATTCTTTTATTTTCATCATTTATAAAAGATGGCAACTCACCCTTTATTATCAATAGGCCATTGTCATCTAAACTTAATGGTAAATCACATATTTTAGCAAGATTTCTTATTAAATTACCTGATTTATGATTTGGCGTTCTAAGAATATAGCTATAAGAATTACCAGATTGGTAAAACTCAATTACAATATCTTTTTCTCTGTCTAAATACAAGTTTCCATAATATTTAATCTTGCTCATAAAATTACCCGCTTATAATAGATTTAATCCTTTTTGCTAAACCATAAATATCTTTTATAGGAATGGCACAAATTCCAACACGAATACCTTTATTCATTTTTATAAAATATAAATGCTCTTTAAATAATTTTTCAAAAGCTTCATCGCGTATGTTATTATCATCAAATTTTAAAGTCACAAAGAACCCTTCATTATAAGGATAAATATCAAGGCCATTGTCTTTACATTCATTAATAAAAATATTAGAACGCTTTTTAAGTAAAGAAATATAATAATCTTTTTCTGATATGTATTCTTCATAATGATTATTTAATAATTCAACAATTGTTTTCATTGCGCCATTATTAACATTAGAATATGTTGCTCTAGCTCTTCTAGCACATTGATTAATAAAGTCGTCTAAGAATATTTTGTCATTATGAATGACAAACAATGAACCTAATCGAACACCATAAAAAGAAAAAGCTTTAGAACATGAATAAGCAATTAGAATAAGCACATTATTATTCAAATGATTAAATAGTTCAAAATAATCTTTGTAGTTTTGATTATATGAATAATCCATATAAGCAACATCATTCAAAATAATTGCTTCTTTATTACAATTATTTAAATAATCAACGATTCTTTTCCATTGTTCAAATGTATATGAAAGACCACATGGATTTTGACATGGTGAATTAATTACAATGAAGATTTTATCTAATTTATCTAATAGTATTAATAAAGAATCTAAATCATAAATATCATAAGTAAGCACATTAAGGTCATATTCAAGAGCAATATTTTTATAATTACCCCAAGCAACTTCAGGTAGAATAATTGAGTCTCCTTTTTCAAGACACATATTAATTGCCATATTAATTGCACCCGTTCCACCTGGAGTAGGAATTGTACGATAATTATTAATTCTATCTTCTAAAACATAATTACTAATTGCATCATTATAATCTTTGTTTCCAAATGATCCGCTTGCATAACTTGCAATATTTTCATTACTTAAATTTCTTAATGCTTGATATACTGTTTTATAGGCAACGATTACATTTTCTTCATTATATAAAGAGCCAATTGTTCCATTAACTTTATTGATATTCTTATCATTTTTGCAGGCATTTGTTATTGGGTAAATGCCATCTACATATTTTTTTAAATTTCTATTTTTAGCAAAAAACATTTTAGCTCCCGAAATATTATTAACATTATATTATAAACATTTAATTATTGATACAGCATTACTGGCAGCGCCTTTTCTTATTTGATCGCCTGAACAAAAAAGCGCAACACCACCTTTTAAAACTTTATCTTTTCTAAGTCTTCCTACATATACATTATTTTGATTAGAAGATAATATAGGCATAGGATATTTTTTATTAACTAAATCATCATAATAAATTACACCTTTTTGTTTTCTTAATGATTCTTTAACTTCATCAAGATTAAGTTCTTTTTCACATTGCAAAGAGATTGAAATACTATGGCTCCTTAGAATTGGAACTCTAACACATGTACAAGTTACATTAAGATCAGGCAAATTCATAATCTTTCTTCCTTCATTCTCAAGTTTCATTTCCTCGCTTGTGTAATCATCATCACTAGGGCTACCAATTGATGGTATTAGATTATAGGCAATTTCATAAGGGAAAACATTTGGTTTAAATGTTGAATCGTTTATTTGGGATAGTAATTCATTCATTCCTTCTTTGCCTGCACCAGAAACTGCTTGATATGTAGATACGATTAAAGACTTTATAGGTGATATTTTATTAATTGCATTACAAGCTAGCAAAGTAATAATTGTTGAACAGTTTGGATTTGAAATTATTCCATTGTGTTTTTTTGCTTCTTCACCATTAATTTCGGGAATTATTAATGGAACATCATCAAATAAACGAAAATAACTTGAGTTATCAATAAAAACAGCACCAGTTTTTTTAATTAAAGGAGCAACTTCTTTAGCAATATTATTGCTTGCAGCACCTAAAACAATATCTAAACCTTTAAAACTATTTTCATTAATGGTTTCAATTTCAACTTCATTATTTAAAAATTTAATTTTTTGTCCAGCAGATTTTTCACTTGCGAAAAGTCGTAAATTATCAACTTTTATTTTTTCTTCAATTAAACAATCAATCATTTGCCTGCCAACAACACCAGTAGCACCAATAATTCCAATATTCATTATTTCACGAACCTCTCATAGATACATTTAATCGTCTTTTCATAATTATCGTCATCAACTCCAACAATTATAGATATTTCATCTGCTCCTTGTGAAATTGTACGAATATTAATATCATTTTCTCCTAGTAATGAGAATATCTTTCCAGATATTCCTTTTTTATCTTTCATTCCCCTACCAACAACACAAACTAAAGATAAATTGTCATATAAAGATACTTCATCACATTTTAAAGATGTTTTTATTTCATTACATACTTCATAGATATCGTTTTTAATTTTTGATTTATCTAATATTATTGAAAAAGAATCAATTGCTGTTGTTACTAAAACAACTGGAATTCTATAATTATCAAAAATATCAAGAATACGTTTTAAGAATCCTAATTCATTTGAAGAATTAATTTTAGCAATGCTTATAACTAAAAAATCTTTCTTTCCAGTAATGCCACTAATAGGAGGTGTTTTCTTTTTGTCAGTATTTGAAACAATCAATGTTCCATTTTCTAGGTAATCATTGGTATTCCTTATATTAATTGGAATATTTTTGTTTTTTACGGGATAAATCGCTTCTTCATGCAAAACATTTGCGCCCATATATGACATTTCTCTTAATTCAGAATAAGTAATTAATTCAATCTTTTTAGGATTACTTATTATTCGTGGGTCACAAACATAGATGCCAGATACATCAGTCCAATTCTCATAAATATCTGCATCTATTACATTAGCTATTATTGAACCAGTTATATCAGAACCACCTCTGCTCATGATTTTTATAACTCCATTTGGCAAAGAACCATAAAAACCAGGTATCACTACTTTTTTGTTAGTTTTTAAATATTTAAGTAACGATTCCTTGGTTTTTTCAAAATTAATGCTTCCATCATAATTAAAACAAATTACATCTTTTGCATCTACATAGTCACATTTTAAATATAAAGATAATAGCTTGCTTGATAAATATTCACCAAAAGATAAAATTTCATCCACGTTGCCGTTTTTGTCTAATAAAGATTTAATTCTTTTAATTTCATTTTCTAAATCAAAGTTTAATTTTAAATCATTGATAATTTGTAAATGTTTATTCTTAATCTCATTTAATATACTATCGTATGACATTCCATATTTTTTATGAGCAATGCATAAATATAATAAATCAGTTACTTTATGATCGTTTTTATTTGATTTTCCACATGCTGAAGCAATAATGACTTTTCGATCTTCTTCACTATTGACTATTTTCTTAATTTTTTTAAATTGTTTTGAATTAGCTAATGAGCTACCACCAAATTTACATACTTTAATCATTTGATATTTCCCCTATAAAATCATCATCTTTTAAAAACTCTTTTATTTCATTAATACTTATTTCTTTACTTATAAAACAATTCTGATTTATCTTTATATCAATATATTTATTATCAATTAAATGATTTGTTCTAATATAATACTTTGATTTAATTGAATCATAATCCATTTTGTTATTTAAATTGTTTAATGAATATGTGTATGGTTTATTTAAATCAAAAATATCATTAATTATATTATTCGCAGTCGGCAAACTTCCTGCGCCTTGGCCAATTAGACATAAATCATTTAAATTATTTGTATTTAATATAAAACAATTATGATTCTTAGATATAGAATAAAAAGCTGATTTTTTATTAACAAATCTAGGCATAACAGTTAAATGATATTTATTTTTTATTTTAGTTCCTTTTCCAACTAATACACAGCGATAATGGTTACTTAAACAAAATTTTAAGTCATCATTATTAAAATAACGAATTCCTTTAATAAATAAATCATTAATCTTAAAATTGGCTCCATAAGCAACTATTGAACTTAATATTGTCTTATTAGCTGTATCTAAACCATCTACATCATCACTTGGATCAGCTTCAGCATAGCCAAGCATTTGAGCTTTTTTTAATGAATCTTCAAAACTAACATTTTGTGTAAAAATGTTATCCAATATAAAATTACTTGTCCCATTCATAATACCTTCGAAGTAATTTATCGAAGATATGTTTTTAATATTTGATAATGTTTTAATCCAAGGTATTCCCCCACCGCATGCTGCCGAGAATAACAAATTCACATTATTTTTCTTTGAAAGATTATATAGTTCTTCAAAATGATTAACGAGCATTTTTTTATTTGAAGAAACGACATTTTTTTTAGCATTTAAGCATCTTTTAACATATGAAAATGCGGGTTCATCACCGCCAATACATTCAACTACACACTCAACATTATTGTCATTTAAAATTGTATCTAAATCTTTGCACATATTTGGCAAAATTAAATCATCATCTTGTCTCATTAAAATATATGAAACATCTATTTTGTTTTCTATTGCTAATTTAGCAACGCCTTTGCCTACTACACCATATCCTAATATCGCTATTTTCATATTTTGTCCGTTATCACAATACACTTGTTTATTATATAAAAACATAGTATCATTTTTTTATTGGATAAACAATATGAAATTTATAAGTACAAGAAACGATAAAAATAAAGTAAATGCTGATTTTGCCATAATGAATGGACTAAGCGATGATGGCGGTTTATTTGTTCCAGAAAATATTGAATATATTGAAAATATATCTGATTTAAAAGATTTTTCTTACAATGAACTTGCGTCATTTATCATCTCAAAATATTTTAATGAATTCGATATAAAAGAATGCGTTAATCTAGCATATAACAGAAACTTTAAATATGAAGATATAACTCCGCTTAGAAAAGTTGGAGATAATTATTTTTTAGAACTATACCATGGACCAACATGCGCATTTAAAGATATTGCTTTGCAGTTTTTACCTCATTTAATGTCAACGGTCAATAAAGATAAAGAAATCGCAATTTTGAGCGCTACAAGCGGCGATACAGGCAAAGCAGCACTTGAAGGTTTTAAAGATGTAAAAAATACTCGGATTTTAGTTCTTTACCCACATAATATGGTTTCTTTAATCCAAGAAAGACAAATGCTAACTACATTAGGAAACAACACAAATGTAATATCTATTAATGGAAATTTTGATGATTGTCAAAGAATCGTTAAAAATATTCTTGAAAATTATCATAACAATAATATTTTTTTAACAAGTGCAAATTCTATTAATATTGCAAGATTAGTTCCTCAAATAGTTTATTATTTTAAAGCTTATTTAGATTTAATTAATAATAAAGAAATCAGAGATAAACAAAAAGTAGATTTTATTGTCCCTACTGGTAACTTTGGAGATATATTGGCTGGATATATAGCAAAAGAAATGGGATTGCCAATTGGTAAACTTGTTTGTGCATCAAACATCAATAATGTATTAACTGATTTTTTCAATACTGGCATATATAATTCAAATCGACAACTATATAACACTAGTTCACCTTCTATTGATATATTAATTTCATCAAATCTTGAAAGATATTTATATTTAAAAACAAAAGATAGCGATTTAATTAAATCCTTAATGGAAGATTTGAAGAATAATAAGTCTTTTAAAATATCTAATGAATTATTGAAAGAGATTAATGAAGATTTTAGTGCATATTGGTCAAATGAAGATGAAATTAAAAATGTTTTGAAATATTATTATGAGAATTTCAATTACTTAATTGATACTCATACAGCGGTTGGCGCATCAGTAATTAATAAATATCAATCAAATAATAAAAAAATCGTCTTAGCAACAGCTTCCCCTTTCAAATTTTCTAAAGATGTTTATTATTATTTAACAGACAAAAAAATAGAAGATAATTTAAAATCAATGGATTTATTAAATGAATATACGAATATAGAGATACCTAATAGTCTTAAAATTTTAAAAGATTTAAAAGTTAGATTCAATAAAACATATAACAAAGATCAAATTAATGAAATTATTAAAGAATTGGAGGCAAAATGACAATTAAGTTTAAAGTTCCTGCGACAAGTGCGAATCTAGGGATTGGTTTTGATTGCATGGGCATTGCATTTAATTTATATAATTTTTTTGAAATTAAAGAAGCTAATAATTGGATATTTGAAGGCTTTATAGAAGAAGAAATTAAAAAGAATAATTTATTTTTAAAATCTTATTTAAAAGCGGCAAAATATAAAAAAATAAAAGCTAAGCCACTATTAGTAAAATTAAAGTCAAATATTCCAATGTGTGGAGGTCTAGGATCTTCTAGCAGTTTAATTGTTGCTGGTATATATGCGTTTAATTTAATAAACAATAATTGTCTTAATAAAGATGAAATATTTAAAATTGCACTATCAATTGAAAAACACCCTGATAATATAGCTCCAGCAATTTATGGCGGATTGTGTATTATAAATAATAATGAAATTATGAAAATTAAAATATCTAATAAATGGCATTTTGGTTTATGGATTTTTAATTATTATATAAATACCGAAAAAGCAAGAAACATAATAAAAAAAGAAATAAGCATTGATGATGCTGTCAATAACGTCTCTTCTGCCCTTTTTGTTTTAAAGGCATTAGAAGATTTTGATATTGCTAATATCAAAAAAATAATGAATGATAAAATACATGAACCATATCGTAAAAAATTAATTAAAAAATTTAATATTTATAAAAAAATGGCGTTACAAAATGGTGCATTAGCTTTTGTGATTTCTGGCTCTGGTAGTGCATGCCTGTCGATTAGTGACAAAGATTTATCAATAAAAGAAAATGATTTTAAATATATAAATGTAAAAATAGACAAGGATGGAGTAAGAAATGTCTAACGAATACCTAATTGTTGATAAAAAACTTTTACCTAAATGTTTTGAAAAAGTAATTGAAGCAAAAAAACTATTGAAAGAAAACAAATTTGATAGCGTTTCAAAAGTATGTGATTATCTAAATATTTCCCGCAGCAGTTTTTATAAATATCAAAACTCTGTATATTCATATGAAGAAAGAAAAGATATTAAAAAAATTGCTGTATCATTGAATTTGATTCACGAAAAAGGTTCATTATCTAAAATATGTGATAAATTAGCAAAATTTGATATTTCAATATTAACAGTTTTTCAATCTATACCAATTGATAATGTTGCGCCAGTAATGCTGTCACTTGATATATCTAATATTAATATTTCATTAAATGAATTTGAAACAGAAATGAACAAAATTCCTGAATTAAGTAACTTCAGGATAATGTCCATAGGCCAATAAATATTAATTATTTTTTAAATAAGTCAGGTATATTTTTTCCTAAAACATCAACATTATTTATTTGTTTTTTATTGTCATCAACAATCTTTTGGTAATAATCATTTATTTCATCAGCCTTATTCTTAAAACTCTTGCATAAATCAATTTTCTTATTATTAATTTCAACATCAATTTTATTAAATGCATCCATTAATTGATCATAACGATTCTTTAATAAAATACGTTTGTTTTCTAAACTTTCATTTTCTTTAATTGAATCATTTAATAATTGATGAAAATATGATTTAGATGCATATTCTTGAGAAAGGTTTTCAAATTCACTTTCTTCTTTCTCTTTTGAATTCTTTAATTCATCTATTTGCTTATTAAGCGATGATTGTTTATCATGTTCTAGTTTTAATAGATCATCATAAGCTTGATTTAATAGATTAACACTTTCATCATATTCCTTACTTGCATTATTCTTGTCATTAACTATGCTTTCAAATTGTTGTGATAATTCGTTAATTGTTTTTTGTTTATCTTCAGCCAAACATTCAAGAATCGATTTATGAGATTCATTTAAATCATTTAATTTTTGTTTAAATTCATTCGCTGTTTGAATAAGTTCTTTTTCAAAATCTTCTTCATTCTTCCTTATAACAAATGGAGCGCTCTTTTCTAAACTATCGTATTCATTTAAAACATTAATGATTTGATTTTTGATTTCACTAACTCTTTTTGAATGAATTATTTCTGCTTCTTTTTCCTTGTTTACTAAATCTTTTAAATTATTATTTAGTTGTTTTAAATATGCATCAGCATTTTGTTTTAATTCATTGTATTCATTTACTCTTTGATTTTTATAATTATTCAATTCAAGATACTTATTTTCGATATCATTATTCAAATTGAAAACTTCATCATTTAATTGATTAATATTATTTTTAATTTCATTAATTTCATTTTCTAATTGTCTTCTATTTTCTGATATTAGCGAAGAATTATTTTCGCTTATCTTTTCAGCTTCCTTAGACATTTCAGACTTTAATAAATTTAATTCATCACTCCATTTGTTTCTGCTTTCATTTAGTTGCGAATTAATTTGATTAAACTCATTTTGAAGTGATTCAGTTTTGATTCTAACCAAATCATAACGATTCTTTAATTCGTTTTCAGTTCTTTCTTTATTATTCTTTATACTTTCTAATTGATTTTGATATTCATTTTTAATTGCGTTCAATTCATCATTTTTGAATTGTATCTCTTGATCATAAGCAGCTTTAATAGAGTTTTCTTCATTTAAATAATTGTTTTTAATCTCTTCTAATTGATTGTTTTGGCTATTGATAAGATCAGATAGATCATTATTGTTTTTATTTCTAATATCATCTAGTTTATTTGATAAATCATTCTTAAGTTCTTCTAAAGATCTGGTCTTTTCATTCAAATCATCTTCCAATAATTTGCTTTGACTTTCACGTTCTTGTTTAATGATTTCAAAACCATTATTCTCTTCTTCAAGTTGACCTTTTATTTTTTCAAGTTTAAGATTATTTTCTTCTTCTAATTGAGCATATTCATTATCAAGAACAACTTTTTGATTTTCAATTTTTTCAATTTCTTTTTCATGCTCAGAAACTTTGTTATTATATCTAATTTTAACTTTTTCTAATTCATCTAATAATGCAGGATCAACAAATATATTTGCTTTTTCCTCATTAAAACTATTATTTAATTTTTCAATATTTTCATCTCTTAATTTTTCAATTGCAATTTTATCATCATTGTATTTCTTAAATTCATGGTCGTAATTTGTTTTAAGATATTCAATATTGATTAAAAGCTCAGCTTTCTTAGATTGATAGTTATTAATTCTATTGTCATAATCTTCATTAAGCTCATCAATCCGACTTAAAAGATTGTTTTTCTCATTATCAAAATCATTAACGAGTTTGTTGCTTTCTTCTTCAAGACTTTCCTTAGTTCTATTAAATTCTTCCAAAAGCTTATTTACAGCGATATCGTGTTCATGTTTTGCATCTTCAACAAGTTCTTGATATTTAGTATTTGCATCTTCGATGTTTTTACTATATTCATGATTTAATGTTTTAATATTTTCTTCATAATTTAAATTTGCTTCATTAGTCTTTTCGCTTAGTTCAGCAACTTTTTGATCATGTAATGCCACTTCATTTTCATGTTTCTTATTTAATTTTTCAATTTCTGCTTTGATTGATTCTTTAATTGAAAAAATGTTATCTACTTCTAATTGATGTTTATTGATAAGAGACTCTTTTTTAATTCTATTTTCAGATTCATATGCTGATAATTCATCTTTTTTATTCTTGATTGAATTATTGATTTCATCAATCTTATTATTTAGATCTTCTTTTTGTTTTAGAATCTCTTTAATTTTGTCATTATTATTTGCTTTAATGGCTTCAATTTGATTCTTAAATGATTTTTCTTTTTCCTCTACTTCAGCTTCATACTCTTTTTGAATATGTAAAAGCTCGTTTTTAAGATTATGAATTTTTTCATTGTATTCATGTTCAAGAACAACATATCTTTTTTCTAGTTCATCATTTTCACTAGCTAGATGATCATTTTGCTTTTTATATTCTGCTTCAAAATTATCTAATCTTTCTTTTAAATATGCATTTCGATTATTTAACTCGGTTTCTTTTAATGATAATCTAAATTTCAAATCTTCTATTTCTTTTTCATTATTTGTTTTTTCTTGTGCGTATTCAACATCTAAATGATCAATAAGTTCAGAATATTCTTTCTTTTTTGCAAGATCATTGTTTTCAATCTGCTTTATAAAATTAGCTTTCGTGATTGCTTCTTTATCACCGTAATTACTAATTAAATTTTCAAGCTCTAATACTTCTTTTTCGTATTCTTCATTTTCGATTTTTTCTGCTTTATTAAATTCTTCGCGATTAATTTCCAGTTGCCTTTTTAATGCATCATTTTCCTTTAATAAAGTATCTCTTTCTTTATCAAAGTCTCTGACAAGTTGATTATATTCGCTTTCAAGTCTTGAAATAGTACGATCATATTCATCATCGACTTTTATTTTTAATTCATCAGTTTCATTTAGTTTTAATAATGCTGATTCAAGTTCCATTCGTTTTTCATTTAATTTTGTTTCTGCTTGGGCTAATTCAATTGCGATTTCTTCATCAGATTTTTCCTTTGCTTTTTTTGCTGCAGCAGCATTATTCTTTTTAGTATTTTCAATGTTATTTAAAATATCTTCTATTTCTTTTTCATTACTACTTTTTAAATTTTCTTCTGCTTCTTTCAAAGATAAATTTTTCTTATTCAATTTTTCTTTGGTTTCATTAGAATTATTTTCAATTTTATTCTTTGTATTATTAAAGTTAACTGTTTGATTATTTAACATCTCATCAGTTTGGGCTATTTTGTTATTCAAAGAGTTAACATTTTTAGTGTGCTTTTCCTTTTCTTCTTCAAGAACTTTCTTAGCAAGCTCAATATGACTATCCTTTAAGGCTTTTTTTCTACTTATCACATTATTTTTTGCGGCTATTCTTTTATTATTTTTTTCAATTACTTCATTATCAAAAGATTCGATTTCTTTTTTAATTTGTTTTTTTGAATCTTCAATTTTCTTTAAATCTTTTTTATGGCTATTAATCAACTTTTCTTGATTCTTTTTATACTCAGCTTTAATTTTTTCTTTAGATGCTTCCTTAGCTTTTATTTCATCTTGTGTTTTCTTTGTTTTAATCTTAGTAGACCTAAGTTTAGAATCAACATCTTTCTTATTCATTTTACTTATTTCAATACTTTTTTCTTCATTACTTAATTTTTTAGCCATGATAGTTCTCGCTTTCGAATCTTATTTATCTCTTAAATAATTATAATAATTTTTTTAATTATTAAACAAGTTAGATATTGCATTTTTTAATTGTTTTTAGTATTATAAATAAGCGCAGATATGAAATGGTTCCTTAGCCAAGTGGTAAGGCAATAGACTGCAACTCTGTGATCACCGGTTCGAATCTGGTAGGAACCTCCACATGGGGATGTGGCGGAATGGTAGACGCGAGGGACTTAAAATCCCTTGGTAGCAATACCGTGAGGGTTCAACTCCCTCCATCCCCACCATCTATTGCGCCCATAGCTCAACTGGATAGAGCGTTTGACTACGGATCAAAAGGTTGCGGGTTCAAGTCCTACTGGGCGCGCCACTTAGAATTCGGGATGTAGCTCAGCTTGGTAGAGTACTTGATTTGGGATCAAGGTGTCGCAGGTTCGAATCCTGTCATCCCGACCATTTTTTATCTAAAGCATGGCGAGGTTGCTTAGTTGGCTAGAGCGTTCGGTTCATACCCGGAAGGTCGTGGGTTCGAGTCCCACCCTCGCTACCATTTTGGACCCTTAGCTCAGTTGGTCAGAGCAACCGGCTCATAACCGGTCGGTCCCGGGTTCGAGTCCCTGAGGGTCCACCATAATTTTATAACTACGGAGGAATACCCAAGTGGCTGAAGGGTCCGGTCTTGAAAACCGGTAGGTCGGGAAACCGGCGCCTGGGTTCGAATCCCAGTTCCTCCGCCATTATATATCGCGAGGTAGAGCAGTCTGGCAGCTCGTCGGGCCCATAACCCGGAGGTCGTTGGTTCAAATCCTTCCCTCGCAACCAATGGTTCTGTAGCTCAGTTGGTAGAGCAATGGACTGAAAATCCATGTGTCGCCAGTTCAATTCTGGCCGGAACCACCATTAAAAATAACAGATTGAAATTTCAATCTGTTTTTTTATTCATTATTAGCTTTATCGCTTGAAATATTTGTGTCTTGCCATGGACATGAGCTAGCATATCCCGATTTGGTTAATTCATCTAAATAAATACAAACATTACCTTGTGATTTATCAAATGCTGAATTTATCTTGTAGTAATCATTCAACATTGATAGTCCAGTCCAAGATAGAAAACAGAAATTACCATCTTTCATTATTACTTCAAGCATATTTTCATCATAACTAAAAGGATAGCGATGTATTTCGGATATTTCATTTATAACCGAATAATCTATTTGTTTAAAACCGCGAAGAATATTATTGATTTGTTCAGATACATAACCTTCTAATAATGGAACATTATTAATTAAATAAAGATTGTCTTCATTTAAAGTTATTCGATCATTATTAATTAGAAGTAATTTTGTTTCATAATTCTCATAAAAATAGGCAACTTGTTTATATTCGTTAACGGTAATCTTGATTAGATTTCCATCTAACTTTTCAACTTTTGCGTTTTCAATATAGGGAGAATTATTTAATCTTGATTCAATAATATTAGGGATTAGCAATATAAAACGATCATCAGAATCAATTCCAGATATTTTAATAATGTCCTTATCCTTTAAATAGATGTTGCCATGAACAGAGATATGATAAATCTTAGAATAATCAGATACAAAATATAGGAATATCAAAACAATTAGTCCTAAGATAATTCCACATAAAAAGCAAAAATTCTTAATTGCCTTAAAAACTTTCTTTCTTTTTTTATTTTTATGTTTATTTATAAGATAATTATCATTAACTATCTTTTTTTCATCATAGTCTAACAATTAAATTTCTCCACTTCCATGACAAGCTTTATTCCATATTTGGCATTTACCTTTTCTTGTATATCAAGCGCCAATTTTAGATAGTCTTCCCCACATCCATTACTAGTATTAATAATAAAATTAGAATGCTTATTTGATACTTCCACATCATTTATTCTCATACCACGATAACCTATGCCATCAATTAATTTCCACGCAAAATCACCTTCAGGATTTCTAAAACATGAGCCAGCACTTGGTTTGTCTATTGGTTGTGATTGTCTTCTACGCATTGCCCTATCTTCAATAAGAGCTTTTGTTTTTATCGGATCACCAGCCTCGAGTTTTAAATATGCAGCAATTATCAACCAACGAGGATGTTCTTGAAAAATTGAATAACGATAAGCAAATTTTAATTCATCAATATTCATTCTTACAACTTCATCATCTTTTAAAACAAGAACTTCTTTTACAACACTAGACATGTCTTGTTTATAGGCACCAGCATTCATATATATTAAGCCCCCTATTGTACCTGGAATGCCACTTGCAAATTCAAGCCCTTTTAAATTATTCTTCAACATCACCTGAACAAGATAAGGTACCATAACACCCGCTTCAACATAAATAATGTTGTTGTTGATTTCGTAATTATCAAAATGTTTTAAACAAATGACAACGCCTTCAAACCTACTTGATCCACATATTAAATTAGAACCATTGCCGATAACTTTAAAAGGAATGCAATTGACCTTTAAAAAAGATATAATTTGTTTTAAATCTTCAATGTTATATGGTTCAATATAATGAGCAATTTCTCCACCCATTTTTATTGTCGTTAATTCTTTAAATGACTTATCATTTCGATAATCACCATGTATTTTTAAATATTCCTCGATCATAAACCTTCTATTTCTTTCACCATTTCATCAAGAACTTTATCATTTGATAACTTGCGTGCATTAGTTTTTAGTTTAGCAAGTATTTTGTCATCATTAATTATACTATCTATCGTTTCTTTAAGTTTAATTGGACTTAAATCTTTTTCTTCAATCATTATAGCTGCATCTTTATCGACAAAAGCTTTGGCATTAAAAAATTGATGGTTATTAGGAACATATGGCGAAGGAATCAAAATAGAAGGCATTCCCAAAGATGCAATCTCACATAGCGTAGTTGCACCAGCCCTAGACACCAACAAGTCGCATGATTTCATTACTTTAATACCATCAATTCTTTCGAATAATTTTAGATAATCAGTTTCACTTATTTGTTTTTTATCTTCATAATAATAATTTTTACCTGCAGCATAAATAACTTGATAAGAATTATCTAATAATTTAAAATAATCAATTAAAACTTTATTAACTGTTTCTGAGCCTAGAGAACCCATAAAAATAACAACTGTCTTGATGTTGTTTTTTAGGCCCATATTTAATAAAGTATTGTCATCTTTTTCAATATGCAAGGCACGATAACTTTGAGGATTTCCTAAAATCAAAGTATTAGGATTCTTAAATTGTTGCTTATTCTCTTCATAAGAACCAACGATTAAATCTACTTTTTCATCTAAAAATTTATTCGCCTTGCCTACAAATGAATTTTGTTCATGTAAAACAGTTTTTAATTTCATTTTATTGGCAGCTAAGATAACTGGAATTGATATATAATTTCCAAAACCAATAGCTAGATCATAGCCCTTTAACATTTTTTTACAATAAAAATAAGATTTAATAATGCTAAATAAGCTTACCACCTTGTGAATTATATTTCCTTGAGTACTTAAAACATTTAAAGGTATAAATTCAAAACCATTTTCTGGTACAACATCTTTTTCCATTCTGTCACTAGAACCAAAAAAGACTATGCTGTGTCCTCTTTCCTTTAAAGCTTTAGCTAGAGTTAATGCAGGATAAATATGTCCTCCAGTTCCTCCAGCAGCAATCGCAATCTTCATGCAATAATTTTAACATTTAATGATAAAAAATAAAAAAACTATTACTTGTCAGTAATAGCTGTTTTTTCTAATTTTTTTAGTTTTGGTTTAATAGGCAAATAATTAATCAAATAATATACAATTATTGGATTAATGATTATTAAACATATTAGCATCATAATTGTATGGACAAGATAATTTGTACTAATCATTTCTAACAAATATCTTAAAACAAAGAAATCTAAAAATGCCAATGCTACATAGGCAAAGAAAGAAGTAAAGAAATATATAAAACGATATTTAATTTTCATCAGAATAGCACCTTGTTATGTAATACCTTACCTAATATTTTAATATTATCGTTATCAAAATAACGATCAGAATATTTTTTATTTGAAGCTTTCAATACAACACCATCGTCTCTATATTCAATTCTTTTTATTGTTACTTCATCATTATCAATAACAAAGACACCCAAATCATTATTTTCAAGATAATCTTGTTTGCGGACATAGACTATATCGCCTTCACAAATACGATCATTAATCATTGAATCGCCTTTTACTTTTAAATAAAAGTATTCGCCAGGTGTATATTCATTATTGTTTAAATATTCATATCCAAGTATTTCTTCGTTAATATACATATCATAGCCAGCTTTAACTTCACCTAAAACAGGAACTTTAACTTTATTAGTTCGCAAATCAACATTTAATAAGTGATCTAATTCAACATTAAATATTTGAGCAATTTTATTTAGATTTTCAATTTTAGGAAAAGCTGTGCCATCTTCCCATTTTTGAACTGTTGTGAATGACTTATAGCCAAATTTTTTAGCTAAATCTTCTTGAGACATATTATTACTATGTCTTAAATATCTTAAGTTCTCTTTGAATTTCATAACTTAATAATAAAAAATAATAGAAAATTTTTCAAGTAATTATTGAACATGAATATTTTTCAAGTATAATTAAAGTATGAACAAGATAATACTTCACTGCGATTTAAATTGCTTTTATGCATCAGTTGAAATGTTATATCATCCAGAATTAAGAAATGTACCGATGGCTATTGCTGGTGATCCAGAAAATAGACATGGCATCATTTTAGCTAAAAATGTATTGGCTAAAAAAGCTGGAGTTAAAACTGCTGAAGCTATTTTTGAAGCAAAAAATAAATGTCCTAATTTAATTATCAGAAAACCAGATTATGATTCATATACATATTATTCAAATCAAGTAAAAAAATTATATTACGAATATACAGATAAAGTTGAATCGTTTGGTCCTGATGAATGTTGGTTGGATATTAGTTCAAGTATAAAATATTTTGGTTCAATTAAATATATTGTGGAAAATATCTTAAGAAGAGTTAAAGAAGAGATTGGATTAACATTGAGCATAGGTGTTTCTAATAACAAAATATGGGCAAAATTAGGAAGTGATATTGCCGCAGAAGATTCATATTTTGTGATAAGCAAGCTTGAAGATATTGAAAATCTACCAGCTAATGACTTACTTGGAGTTGGCTTTCACACATATGAAAAATTAAAATCATATGGTTTATATTCAATTAAAGATGTTGCTTATTCTTCACAAGATTATTTAAAAAATATTTTAGGAAAAAATGGCGAAACTTTATGGTATTTTGCTAATGGTTATGATTTAAGCAAAGTAAGAAGATATGACGATGATGAAGAAGAAATCAAAAGCATTGGCAATTCTTCTACCACTATTAGGGACTTATATGACTTGGATGATTTAAAACTTGTTTTAAATATATTATGTGATTCTGTTGCCTCAAGAATAAAAGAAGCTGGTTTATTTTATAAAACTATCCATCTAAGCTTAAGAGATAAGAAACTCAAATGGCGCACCATGCAAAAAAGCCTTTGTGAAAATAGTGACTTAGCAAGTGACATCTTTAATACCGCTTTAGAATTATTTGAAATAAACCATTTAGATTTTAAAATCCCCTATCGCTCTATAGGCGTATCTGTTAGTAATCTTTCTAATAAAAAGGAAACAAGCATTATTGACTTAAATGGCAATATAAAATATTCATTAAAAGAAAAAAAGAAAGATGTTGCCATTTATGATATTCGTAAAAGATTTGGTTATTACTCTATTCGCAATTTGCGTTCTTTAGAAGATGAGAAACTAGCGAGTTTTAACCCTAAGGATGAACATGTAACACATCCTGTAAGCTATTTTGGAAGGTAAATATGAAAAGAAAATATGTAGATGTTATTTGTTTAAATGATCAAGCTGGAAATGTAACACCTTTATTTTTAATATGGAATGATAATCGTAAAATACCGATCATTAAAATTAAGGAAATTTGTCCACGTGCATCATTAAAAGTTGGTGGTTCAGGACTAAGATATACATGTGTATTTGATAATAATCGCATAAGACATTTATTCTTTGACAGGGGCAAATGGTTCGTAGAATTGCAAGACAACATGTTATAATTCCTACAACAATTAATGGAGGGTAACATTGTATGTATGATGTATTGATAATTGGTGCTGGGCCTGCAGGATTAACAGCTTCTATATATGCTTCTAGAGCCAATTTAAGTGTGCTTATTATTGAAAATGAAAGTATGGGTGGTAAACTCACCAAAACATATGAAATTGAAAATTATCCCGGTTTTACAAAGATATCTGGTGGCCAATTAGCAGATGAACTTGTCAAACACAGTCAATCATTTGGTGTAGAAATAAGACCTGGAAATGTTTCTAAAATTGTAAATGGCGACATTAAAAAAATCTATTTAGATACAGGGGAAGAATTTGAAGCAAGAACTATTATTATTGCTTCAGGTACAAAAGAAAATCATTTACCAGTAGATAAGTCAGATGAATATACAGGAAGAGGAATATCTTATTGTGCTGTCTGTGATGCATTCTTCTATCGCAACAAAGATGTTGTAGTTGTAGGTGGAGGCAATTCTGCACTTGAAGAATCTTTATATTTGACATCAATTGTCAATAAAATCTACATTGTAATTAGAAGAGATGTCTTTAGAGCAGACGCATCAATTGTTGATAAAGTCAAAGTTAATGATAAGATTGAAATAATCACAAAAAGTATCCCTAAGCAACTTGTAATTGACAACAATCGTATAGTTGGCTTAGAAATAGAAAATGTTGATACTAAAGAAACAACAGTATTAAACTGTAGTGGAATTTTCCCATATATTGGTGCTAAACCAAATACTACATTTGTCGATTTAGATATTTTAGATGAAAATGGATATGTTATCGTAAATGATAATATGGAAACTTCTGTAAAAGGAATTTATGCAGCTGGAGATGTAACTAAAAAAAGTCTTCGCCAAGTTGTTACCGCAACCAATGATGGCGCTATTGCGGCTAATTCAATCGTCAATTATTTACGTTAATTATTTTTTTACAAAAATAAAATCAATATCGTGGCATGTTTCGTGCCACGATATTTTATTATCCTCAATTAATAAAAAGCCTTCATTACTATCGTTTAAAATTTCTGTATAATCTTTGCCTTCAAAAGTTTTAACTTTTGTATGTAAATATTCATCATAGATTAGCTTGTTATCTTCATATTTAACAAACATAATCCATTCTTCAAATTCTTCATTACTTATAGGCATATAAATATCAAAAGCGATTGTATTATCATTTAAAAGGCTTAATTCAGCTTCGCTCATTGACCCATTGGTGTCATAATAGTTGCCTTGTAAATCAGATAAAAAACTATCAATAGCGGCATTATCGTTGCCGTTTATAATTTCATTATTAGTAATTTCTTCTTTATAAAAACAAGAACTTAACAATACAATAGATAATAATATAAATAAAATCTTTTTCATTTTAAATATGGATTACTTTCTAATTCTTCCTTTAAAGTAGTTAGTGAATCATGTCCTGGACAAACAATTAATTCAGGATTTAATTGCGACAATATCCTTAAAGAAGATTTCAATTTGCGATTATCTCCACCTTTCAAATCAGTTCGACCAACAGACATTCTAAATAAAGTATCACCAGTAAATAAATAATTATCAATTTTATAACATACAGATCCTTCAGTATGACCAGGAGTAAAAATTACTTCAAAATTAAATGGGCCAATCTTAAGCATACCTTCTTTTAAATAAATAACAGGACAAGATATGACAGGAGAGTATGGAAGTCCAAAAGCAAGACACTGGTTTTTGTCTCTTGATAATTCATCATCTTCTTTGCTTATATAAACAGGAATATTAAATAATCTATATAGACCATCAACAGCTTTAATATGATCAAAATGTCCGTGCGTAAGTAAAATACTGATTAGTTTTTTATTATTTAAGATTTCCAAAAATTTCTCATATTTTCCTGCTGGATCAATTAGCACAACATTATTATCAATTTCTAAAATATAAGTATTTGTGCCAAAACTTCCAAGACATATTTTTTTAACTTCCATAGAATAATAAAGAAAATAAGCGTTACCGCTTATTTTTTCTCCTTATGAACAGTCATTTTATTACATCTAGGACAGTATTTCTTTATTTCCATTTTGTCTGGATGTTTTTTCTTATTTCTAGAACCGATGTAATTTTCTTCACCACATTCTGCACATTTGAATGTTACAAATTCTCTAGGCATTTAAAATAACCTCCTATTCACACTTTAAAATAATATCATATAAATTCTATTTAGAAAAGAGTATCGCTTGAACTAATTTTTAAATGTTCATAAGCTTTTTGTGTTGCGAGTCTACCACGAGGCGATCTGTTTATTAAACCAATTTGAATTAAATAAGGTTCATAGACATCTTCAATAGTAACAACTTCTTCACCAATAGCACTAGCAATAGCTTCAACACCAACAGGACCACCATTATATCTATTGATTATTCCTTCTAGATATTTAATATCAACGCGATCTAAACCGATAGGATCAATTTTCAAACGATCTAGAGATTTTGAGGCAATCTGATAATCGATGTGACCTTCATTTAATACTTGGGCAAAATCTCTAATTCTTCTAAATAATCTATTAGCTATACGTGGTGTTCCTCTACTTCTTTTAGCAATTTCAATTACAGCATCATCATCTATTGTCGTATTAAAGACTTTTGAAGTTCTTTTGACAATAGAAGCTAATTCATTTTCATTATAATATTCAAGCTTTGAAACAATTCCGAAACGATCTCTTAAAGGAGAAGAAATGGAACCCATTCTAGTTGTAGCACCAACAAGTGTAAAAGGAGGAAGTTCAATTCTAATTGATCTTGCGCCTTGGTCTTTTCCCACTACAACATCAATTACAAAATCTTCCATTGCGGGATATAAGACTTCTTCAACAACTTTTGGTAAACGATGAATTTCATCAATAAATAAAACATCGCCTGCTTTTAGATTTGATAGTATCGCAGCTAAATCTCCGCTTTTTTCAATACTTGGACCAGATGTAATTTTGATATCAGTCCCCATTTCATTAGCTAAAATATAAGCTAAAGTAGTTTTTCCAAGTCCTGGAGGACCATAAAAAAGACAATGATCAAGTGCTTCATTTCTGTTTTTAGCTGCCTTAATAAATATTTCTAAATTTTCTTTTAATTCACTTTGACCTACATATTCATTTAAAAACTGAGGACGCAAATTTAATTCTTCTTCAATTTCATCCTCAAGTTTTTCTGTAGTCAATAAACTTTTAAATTCTTTTTCACTCATATTATTTAATAAACATAGCAAGAGCACGTTTCAAATATTCATCTGCACTCAAGCCCGGTTCTTTTGATAATTCTTTCAAAACCGGTTTAATTTCGCTAGGCTTATAACCAAGATTCTTTAAAGCTTCTAATACATCAACAAGAATCTCATCGTCAACATCGCTATTATCTTCAGAAACAAGTTTACCTTTTAAATCAAGAATAATTTGACTCGCTGTTTTAATTCCAATGCCAGGCATGTTTCTCATAAATTGTAAGTCTTCATTTTGAATAGCTTCAGTTAACGCTTCAACACTTGCAACAGTTAATATATTTGAAGCAATCTTAGGGCCTAAGCCTTTAACTGAAATAAGTTTTACAAACATATCGTATTCATCAATAGTTAAAAAACCATAAAGTGTTCTTTCATCTTCACGAACATTATCATATGTGTAAATAAGCATTTCTTGACCTATAGATAGTTTATCAGGGTGAAAAAAACTAACGCGGTAGCCAACGCCGTTTACATCAATCAATAGGTAATCTAATCCAAAGTGATGAATAGTACCTCTTAGAAAACCAATCATAATTTGATTATAACACACATATAAAATGTACAATAAAAAAATAAAACTACGATTATTCTAAATCGTAGTCATCTTCATCATCAACAAATTCAAAGCTGTAATCTTTAATAAAGACCCTATCGCCATTCTTACACCCTTTTTCTTTTAAGGCATCATCAACCTTCATTTTGCTTAAGATTCTGCCAAAAGATAAGGCTGAATCTTCATTTTTAAGATTAGTTCGTTCAAATAATCTAATGATCTTTTCACCTTCAATCCTGAAGATGCCGTTTCCTTCATTAAAGACTTCAAATTCTCTTTTAGGTGTAAATGTATAATATGCTTTTTCATTGGATTTCTGTAAATCATATAAAGGAAATGCCGGTACTTCTTTTAACATTTCAGCAATCTTATATAGTACAGGTTTTAAGCCTTCATTAATAATGCTTACTGTTTCAAATATCTCAACATCAGGATATTTTTCTTTAAAACGTTTTAAATTGATCAACGCATCATCACTATCCATCTTGTTGGCAATAACAATTTGTGGTCTCTTATCTAATGAACCAGGATATAGTTTAAGCTCTTCATTAATGATTCTATAGTCATCGACTGGATCATGATATGTCCCACTCATGTCAAGTACATGAAGGATAATTCGGCATCTTTCGATATGCTTTAAAAATTCATGTCCTAAGCCTTTGCCATCACTTGCACCTTCAATTAAACCTGGCAAATCAGCCATAACAAAAGAAGAATCTCCAACTTTAACTAGTCCTAATTGAGGAACTAAAGTTGTAAAAGGATAGTCGGCAATTTCTGGTTTAGCATTTGAAACAACAGATAAGATTGTTGATTTTCCAACACTTGGTAAGCCCACTAAGCCTACATCGGCAAGCAGTTTCAATTCTACTTCAACTTCTTTTTCTTCTCCACTTTCTCCTAATTGTGCTTTTTCTGGAGCAGAATTACGACTTGTGGCAAAATGACGATTGCCCTTACCACCTTTTCCACCTTTGCAAATAACTTCTTGAGAATCTATGCTGTTTAAATCAGCAATAATCTCACCTGTCTTTAAGTCCTTGACAATAGTTCCAAGTGGAACTTTCACAATAACATCTTCACTTGACCTACCATACATGTTATTGCTTTTACCATCCTCACCATTTTCGCCTTTAATCATCTTTGAATATCGTAAATCAAGAAGTGTATTTTTATTTGTATCAACTTTAAATACAATGGAAGCGCCATCTCCTCCATCACCACCCATTGGACCACCATACGGGTTATATTTTTCATGTCTAAAAGCGACAATTCCATTGCCGCCATTTCCAGCTTTTAATTTAATTTTAACTTTATCAATAAATTGCATATAAAAATATAAAAGGTCCTATTGGACCTTGTATTAAGCTTGTGGATAACAAGAAACTTTTTTCTTGTCTTTTCCTAAATGTTCGTATTTTACTACGCCATCGCAAGTGCAGAACAATGTATCATCTCCACCTTTTTTAACATTTGTGCCAGGATGAATTTTAGTTCCTCTTTGACGATAAATAATAGAACCAGCAGTAGCAAATTGACCATCAGCTATCTTTGCGCCCAATCTTTTAGAATGAGAATCACGGCCGTTCTTTGTAGAACCAACACCTTTTTTAGAAGCAAAGAATTGAATATCTAATATATATCTCATATTTATATCCTTTCTATTTTGATGTATTCAGCATAAGATTCTTCAATAGTCTTAAGTTGAATAATGGCTAATTCAAGATAATTGTATACAATTTCTGAATTAGAGTTGTTTATAACTTCAATATGATTTTTTAACTCTTTGATTTGAATATTATCTTTATGTTCATCCAAACCATTTAATAATCCAAAAACAATACTTGATGCAGATGCACATATTAGATCTTCTCCATGTAATGCATAATTAGCATGGCCTTTAACATCTAAATATATGATTTTGTTATCATCATTGATTTTGTATTTAACTTTAATCATTAAGCAATCTTACTAACAGTTAATTTAGTATATGGTTGACGATGACCTTGTTTCTTACGAGTAGAGCCCTTCTTTTGTTTGTACTTGAAGATATCGATTTTTTTCTCTTTACCTTGTTTAACAACTTTGCAAGTAACTTTAGCTCCATCAACATAAGGTGTTCCTAGAGTTAAACCATCATTACTAACAGCTACAACTTTATCGAAGACATATTCATCGCCTTCATTTACATCTAATTTTTCAACATAAATTTCTTGGCCTTCTTCAACTTTAAGTTGCTTACCACCAGTTTCAATAATAGCGTACATAATTTTCTCCTTTCTTTGATTTAGACTCGCCATAAAGGTGCTATGCTTAAAACCTTTTCTGAGCGGTTGAGACCCTATAGGGAGACAACATTAAATATTTTACCACAAAATAATATTTAAATTACTATAAAAATAATAAATATTATAAGTCTTTACAGTCTTCTATTTTTCTTACAATACCATTTAAAGTTACATAGCCTTCAGATGGCTCATTATGAACTATATAACGAGGACCAAAATCATTATTTTTTGGATGGCAATGACCCTCTTTTGTTTCACAAGTCAAATCTTCACTTTGCTTAACTTCATGGCCATCATCAGATAAAACAATTCTTCTTTTTTGACTTTTTTTAGCTAAAGTAATGATAAATGCCATTAAAAGAAAATAAACAAGTATTGGAATTACAACAACCATTCTATTCTTTGCCTACTTCTTTAATTGTTGAAACAAGACCTGCAAGATTTTGTAAGTCAGATGGGATAATTATTTTTGTTGATTGACCATCAGCTACTTTTTCCATTGTTTCTAAACTCTTTAGTTTAATAACTTCATCATTAGCACCAGCTTCTTTTAAAGCTTTTAAACCTTCAGCTTTTGCGACATGCACAAGTCTAATAGCTTCAGCCTTACCTTCTGCTTCTTTAACTTCTTTTTCTTTTTCAGCTTCAGCAGCTAAAATTGTAGCTTGTTTTTTAGCTTCGGCATTTAATACCGCAGATTCTTTTGTACCTTCGGCTTTAAGAATCATAGATTGTTTTTCACCTTCAGCAGTTAGAATTGCAGCACGTTTTTCTCTTTCAGCCTTCATTTGTTTTTCCATTGCATCTCTTATAGCAGTTGGAGGTTGAATGTTTTTAAGTTCAACACGGTTAACTCTTATACCCCAAGCATCAGTAGCTTCATCAATTATCGCAAGCATTTGTGAATTAATACGATCTCTAGAAGTTAATGTTTCATCAAGAGTTAAATCACCAATAATATTACGTAATGTTGTTGCCGTTAAGTTCTCCATTGCCATAATAGGATTTTCAACACCATATGTATAAAGACGAGGCTCAGAAACTTTAAAATATACAACAGAATCAATTTGCATCGTAACATTATCTTTTGTGATAACTGGTTGAGGTGCAAAGTCAGCAACTTGTTCCTTTAATAAAACTCTTCTTCTTACTTTATCAAGAATTGGAACAATAAAATGTAAACCTGGATTTAATACCGTATAATATTTTCCTAATCTTTCAACAACAAATGCATAAGATTCTGGAACAATACGTAGCCCTAAAAATAAAACTATAACTAAAATAGCAATAATAACATATAAAATCATATTATTACCTCCTTAATAAAATTATATAACAATAGCAATTAAGATTATATTAATAAAGAAAATTACCATTTTTAATAATTAATGGTTTTAATACTTTAAGTTTTTTAAAAGGACCAATCTTTAACTTAGCGACAAAGCGATTTGCATATGGCCTTTTTTCATCATATACAAATTGAATTTTCATGATTTTCATTTTATGTTTTAGACAAGATTGATAAAATTCTGGAAATCTTTCAGCAGGATAAAGAATATATGCTTCACCATTGTCCTTTAAATTATTGCGTATGCCCTTAAACATATCATCTAATGGCATAGTTTTTTCAAACATAGCTTTATTCCAATTGTCAGATTTCCTTAAATTTCCAATTTCAAAAAATGGAGGATTACAGATAATTACATCAACAGGATCAATCTTAAGTTCTTGGATAGAACAGTTTATTAATTCAAAATTATCGCTATATCTAGAAATATTAATTTGTGCAAGTTTTAATGCTTCATCTTGTATATCAATGCCAATTAATTTTCCAGCATTATGATAATGGGCATATAACAATAAAGCACCGGAACCAGTTCCAATATCAAGAACTGTTTTTTTATGTAAATCTTCAAGAAACATCCCTAAAATTGCTGTATCGGTATTTATCTTAAATACAGCATCGTTTTGAATAAATGGATAATTTATATATTTTAGATAATCATTCATAATCTTCATAATCCTTTGACAATTCAAAATAGAAAGTAGAACCTTCTTTTATTTTTGAGTTAACTCCATAACTCGCTTTATGTCCTTCAAGAATTGCTTTGGCGATTGCTAAACCAAGTCCAGTAGAATTTGCATTTCTTTTGAACTGTTTATCAATTTTATAATAGCGATCCCACACATATGGAAGAGCTTCTTTAGATATTCCTTCACCATTATCTATAACTTCTAAGCGCACTGAGTTTTCATTATCGATGATATTTATGATGATTTTTCCATTATCATTAGAATGCTTTATAGCATTAGATACAAAATTGTATACAACTTGTGAAATCTTTAATTCATCAGCGTAAACAATTACACTTTTAATATTTTTAATTAATTCAATATTTTTTTCAACTATTAAACTTTCCAATAAATCACAGACATTATTAACAACTTCTTGTAAATCAAAATTGGTTTTTTTAAGTTCAATATATCCAGCTTGCATCTTTGAATACTCTTGCATGTCATTAATTAATCTTGTCAAATATTCACTTTCTTGAACAATAACATCCAAATGTTCATTTCTTTTTATAGGATCATCACCAGAAATATCTTTAATCATTTCAGCATATGATTTAATGACAGTTAAAGGTGTTTTAATATCATGAGATACATTTGCAACTAAGTCTTTTCTTAATTCATCAACTTTTGATAGCTTTAAAGTCGCATAATCAAGTGTATTAGCTAGATCATTAATTTCGGTATAAGAATCTTTTTCTTTAAAATGGACATTGTAATTGCCATCAGCTAATTTATTAGCTTCTTTTCGCATTTTTAATATCGGTGAGGTTATGCGGCTTGCTAATAAAAATGCAATCACAAGCGCCAATATAATAATAAAGATAGATAATAATAAATACTGATTTAGAATAAAATCAATATATGATTCTAGCAATTCTAGAGGAGTATTAATAATTAAATAATAATTTGCTAGATTATTTGTGATCTTTTTTCCATATAAAAGCATTTCGTTGCCAGTAATTGGTGATATAACACTTATATTTAGCAAATTATATCTATTTAAAATATCAATTATTTTAATAGACTCCTTATTAACAATGACATTCTCGCCTTCAATATTGATTTGTTCATCTAACATACAAAGTTCGCCAAGTGAATCGGTTTGATATATTGATCTTGCGTTTTGATTATAAATAATGGCACAAACATTATTGCCAGCTAATAAGCGATTTGTTTCTTCAATTCCCTCTTCATTTTTTTCTCGATTAATTAAGTCGTTTTCAATTTTATCAACTAAAATATCGATTGTTTCAATTCGGTTTTCACGATAATATGGCTTAATAAAAGCGACTAATAAAAAGCCCAAAAGCGATAGTATCACTATTGAAAAAATAAAGAAATATAACCAGGTTTTAAATTTAATTCCTTTAAAATTAAACTTCAAGCTTATACCCCATTCCCCTTACTGTATATATAAGATTTCGATATGGTCCAAGAGATTTTCTTAACATTTTGATATGTGTATCAACAGTTCGATCATCACCATAATATGTATAAATCTTCCAAACAGCATTTAATATTTGTTCTCTTGAAACAGCAACATTTTTATTTTCAATTAAGTAAAATAATAAATCATATTCTTTTGGTGTCATATTAGCTTTTTTGCCATCAATTAACACATTATGGCCATCAATATCTACTTCTAATCCTTTATAGATGAATTTCTCGTTTTCAGATTTTTTATTTCTTAACAATATCGCTTTAATGCGTGCCATTAATTCTTTTGGCGAAAAAGGCTTTGTCACATAATCATCAACGCCCATTTCAAAGCTTAACAATTTATCTTCTTCATCTTGTCTAGCGCTTAACATAATTATTGGCACATTTTTATATTTTTTAATTTTTTTACAAGCGCTAAAACCATCTAGTTCTGGCATCATAATATCAAGAATTATACAATCAAAATCATTATTAAAAGCTAAGTCAACAGCTTCTTTTCCATTAGATGCCTCTAAGCATTCAAAACCATTAACTCTTGCATATTCTTTAACTACTTCACGAATCTTTATTTCATCATCAACAATTAATAGCTTAATCATTTTGTCCTCCTAGATTATTCTAGCTTTTTTAACTAGAGTTGATGCTTCCTTTTCAATTTTTCCTTCAAATTCAATATACCTATCATTTAATAAATCAGCTTGTAATAAACGATAAATATCTGGCATCAAAACAAGAGACATATCTCCACTATCATCGTATATATCAACAAAAGCCATCATGTCACCTTTTTTTGTACGATGTGTCTTTATTCTTCTTATCATACCAAAACCTTTGATATATGTGCCAAAAACATTTAATTCACTAAGTGATTTTGTGACTATATTATTTTTATTTTTGACATCGAGTATTGGATTAAACGAGAAATAAAAGCCAATTACTGCTTTTTCTTTGTTCGCTTTAACGTATTTATCATCTTTTAAATCTTCAATAATTGGTGCATCATCTAAGTTTTCTAATAAAGATATTTCGCCTTTATGTGCGTTGGCATATTTCAAAACATTATTTAAAGAATTTGTCATTGAAAAGCGGCTTAAAGAAAACTCATCAAAAGCCCCGGCATTAATTAAATTTTCAATTACATTTTTTTCAATTCCAACACTGTTTAATCTACATACACAATCCACATAATCTTTAAATTGGCCGTTCTTGTTACGCTCCTCGATTATTTTTATTCCACTAATTCTTCCAACATCTTTGCATACGTCAAACGGCATTAACAAAGAATTACCATCAATAATATATGAATTTAATGATTTATTAATAGATGGAAGTTTAATATCTTGTTTAATTCTTAAACACTCTTGAATATAATCATATGTCTTGGTTGTAGAACCAATTACACTGTTTAATAAAGCTTTATAGAAATATAAAGGATAATTAGCTTTTAAATACGCTAATTGATATGCAACTAAAGAATAAACGATTGAATGTGATTTATTAAAACCGTAATTAGCAAATTTTAAAACTAAATTATAAATTTCAACGGCTACTTCTTTTGAATATGAATTCTTTATACAACCATTAATAAAATCATTTTCAAGCTTCTCTAATTCTTCGGCCTTCTTTTTTGACATCGCTCTTCTTAAAATATCAGCCTTTCCATAAGAAAAACCAGCTAATATTCTAGCAATATTCATTATTTGTTCTTGATAAACAATGATTCCATATGTTTCTTTTAGGATTGGCATTAAAGAAGGAACTAAATAATGGATATTGTTGGGATTTGCTCTATTTTTTAAGAATTGAGGAATATTTTCCATAGGTCCTGGTCTAAATAAAGCAATCATCATTCCAAGTTCTTCAAATGAATTTGGCTTCATTTTTCTAGCAAGATTTTGCATACCAGCAGATTCTAATTGGAAAACGCCCAAAAGATTAACATCATCAATTAATTTAAAAGTCTTTGCATCATCTAAGGGAATTTTTCTAATATCAAAATCAGCCTTTAAATTATTTTTAATATCATCGACAATTTCCGCTATTGTACTTAAGTTTTTAATAGCTAAGAAATCCATTTTAATTAAGCCAAGTTCTTCTAAGTGTTCCATTGTATATTGTGTTGAATCTAAATCGTTTTCAATTTTAATAACTGGAACAACTTGTTTTAGAGGCTTTGAAGACATTACAATACCAGCAGCATGAGTTGATTCATGACGCGGAAAGCCTTCAAGTTTTAAAGCAATTTTATATAATTCACGATATTTTGAACTAGATTCTATACGATTTCTAAATAATTCAGAATTATCATATGCACCTTTTAAAGTTATACCAATAGTATTTGGAATTGCTTTTGCTAAGAGGTCAACTTCGTTTGTACTGTAAGCTAAAACTCTTGCGACATCTCTTAAAACTTGTTTGGCCTTCATGGTTCCATAAGTAATAATATGTCCAACATGTTCATTTCCGTATTTTTCTTTTATGTATTCAAACATCTCATCCCTTCTATTATCAGGGAAATCAGTATCTATATCAGGCAAAGATATCCTTTCAGGATTTAAGAATCTTTCAAATAACAAACCATATTTTATTGGATCGATTTCAGTTATGCCAAGACAATATGCAACTAAAGATCCTGCACCAGATCCTCTTCCTGGGCCAACCAAAATATTATTTCTTTTAGCATAAAGAATAAAATCATAGACAATTAAAAAATAATCCTCAAAATGCATATCAATAATGGTCTTTAATTCATACTCTAGCCTTTTAACATATTCTTGATTAACACTATTCTTTAATCTTCTTTTTAAGCCCTCTTTACATAAAGCAATCAAATAATCCTTACTTTTGATATTTTTTGGACAAGGGAATTTAGGCAATTCAGTTTTAAAATTAATTTCAACATTGCAAGATGATGCCAAGATATCAGAATTTTGAATATCTTTTTCATCATATAATCTTTTATATTCTTCTTTATTTAAAAAATAACGTCCTTCATCATAATAAGTTTCATTTTTATCTAATACTTTTTTATCTCTAATACATTTTAGAATTTCGTATTCTTTATAATCTTGAGCATCAATATAAAATGTTCTTGATAGTGCTACTGTATTGATATTCTTATCAATTAAAAAATCTTTTATTTTATTATTTAAAACCCTATTCCCAGCTAAATCATTGTCCACAATTCCAACAATATAAGAGCCAAATAGTTCTTGTTGCCTATCAAATGCTTTTTGTATATCACCATTTGATTGTAAGGCGATAGTTAATGGCATATTATCAGATAATAAAACTAAATAATTATTATTTCGATATTCATTTAATATATCGATATTAATTACTTTATTTTCAGATGTATTAATATATGATGACAAGCTCATTAAATTTTTAAAGCCATCATCATTTTTGCTATATAAAAGCATCGTATATATTCTAGAATCTATTTCTATATCAAATTCCAAACCAAAAATGGGCTTAATACCGTTTTTTAAAGCCTCTTTTTTAAAAGCCATTGAACCCGATAAAACATTTCGATCTACAAGTCCAACACTAGCATAGCCATATTCTTTAGCTTTAGATATAATTTTTGAAATAGTGCACATGCTAGATAGCAAAGTATAGACACTTCTTATATATAATGGACATCCCATAAATTTATTATACTAAAACAAACTTGAGTTAATATAGAACAAAATATATAATATTAATACCCTTAGGGGGTATAAGGAGTTTAAGATGAAAACTATCTATATTGAAGGTATGATGTGTGAACATTGCAAAAAACATGTCGAAGATGCATTTTTAAATTTAGGAATAAAAGCAAATGTTTCTTTACAAGATAAAAAAGCGATTATTGATCAAGAATTCGATGACAAAAAGATAATTGATGCTATAAATGATGCAGGATATAAGGTGAAGGAAATAATAAATGGTTAAAGATAATAAATCAATAAGAAAATATTTAAATATTGCCAAAGGACAAATGGAAGGCATAAATAAAATGATAGATGAAGACCGTTATTGTATGGATGTCTCTAATCAAATTATGGCAACAATTGCTATTTTAAAAAAAGCAAATAACCTCATATTGAAGAATCATATAGATAATTGTGTTAAAAATGCTATTAAAAGTGGTGATGAAGATAAATTGGATGAAGTAATAAAAGCTTTGGAGAAACAAATATGACAATTAGAACAAATACGCGTCCTATCAAAATTAAGTCTTTACAAATTGGTGGCCAAAATAGAGTTGTTATTCAATCAATGACCAATACCAAAACAAAAGATGTTGCTGCCACGGTTAAACAAATTAAAGAATTGGAGAATAATGGTTGTGAACTTGTAAGAATGGCGATTCTTGATTTAGAAGATGCTAAAGCTATAAGCGCAATAAAAAAGGAAGTTAATATTCCTCTTGTCGGTGATATTCATTTTAATCCTGACTTTGCAATTGCCGCTATAAACAATGGCATCGATAAAATTAGATTAAATCCAGGTAACATTGAAAATGAAGATAAAATAAAAGAAATTGTATATCTTTGTAAAGAAAGGAATATTCCTATAAGAATTGGTATCAATGGCGGATCATTGAATAAAAAATATAAGCATTCTGAAGAAGCGATGATCGATAGTGCTAAAGATCATTTAAGAATTCTTGAAGCTTTAGATTTTCATGATATTTGCCTATCATTTAAGTCATCAGACCCAATTGAATGTATCAATGCCTACAAATTGGCGAGTAAAGAATTTATTTATCCTTTACACTTAGGTGTAACAGAGGCTGGAACACTTATTGATAGTTCAATTAAGTCTTCATTAGCTTTAGGTAATTTATTATTAGATGGTATTGGCGATACAATTCGAATTTCAATAAGTGATGATCCAGTAAAAGAGGTAATAATCGCTAAAAAAATACTTAGAGCATGTAAATTAAAAGATGACGTTCCAAATTTAATATCTTGTCCAACATGTGGAAGAATACAATATGATATGTTGCCAATTGCTGAAGAAATTGAGAAATATTTAGAAACCATAAATAAAAAAATTGATGTAGCGATTATGGGCTGTCCTGTAAATGGCCCACAAGAAGCTTCAAGAGCTGATATTGGTGTTGCAGGTGGTAAAGATTGCGCAATTCTATTTAAAAAGGGAAAAATAATAAAAACGATACCACAAAATGATATCGTTTCAACTTTAAAAGAAGAAATTGAAAAAATATAATTAATCCTTGAATTGGTCTTTATATAAACGATAATATAGACCTTTTCTTTTTTTAATCAATTGTGAATGAGTGCCCTTTTCTATTATCTTTCCCTGATCTAAAACAAGAATTTCATCAGCGTTTTTAATTGTTGAAAGTCGATGGGCAACGACTATTGTCGTACGTCCTATTTTTAAATCATTAAGAGATTCTTGTATCATTAATTCAGTTGTATTATCTAAAGCAGATGTTGCCTCATCCAAAATTAAAATACTAGGATTTTTCAAGAATACACGAGCGATGGCTATTCTTTGTTTTTGCCCACCTGATAATTTAACTCCCCTTTCGCCAACCTCACTATCAAAACCGTTTGGTAAAGACATAATATAATCATAAATGTTGGCCTTTTTACTAGCATTAATTACTTCTTTTTTTGAAGCATTTGGTTTTCCATATAATATATTGTCATAAATACTTCCATTAAATAGGAAAACATCTTGTTGAACAATTCCAATATTATTTCGCAAAGACTCCATTTTGATATCATTAATATTAATATTATTTATTAAAATATCGCCACTGTCAGCTTTATAAAATTTAGGCAACAAATGACAAATTGTTGTTTTTCCGCCACCAGATGGTCCAACAAGAGCCAAGGTTTCACCTTTTTTGATTTTAAAACTAATATCATTTAAAACTTCATTTTTGTCATCTTTTATATATGAAAAATTAATATTTTTAAATTCAATATCACCATTTAATTTATTAATCATTTTAGCATTAGGCAAATCTTCCTCAATCGGTAAATCCATAATTTCTATAAATCTTTCAAAGCCGGTAACGCCTTCTTGAAATACTTCAGCAAAATTAATCAAGGTATTGATTGGTGATACAAAGAAATTAATAGATATTATAAATGCTGAATAATCGCCAAAAGATATTTGTCCATTAAATAAAAAGATACCACCAGACAACAAACAAATTGCATTAAATACATCAGTTATTAAAATGCTTGAAGCATGAAATAAAGACATTGTATGAAATTGTTTCTTTTTGGCATTAATAAATTCTTTATTTCCGCTATCGAATTTTTTAATCTCTAAATCACTAGTGTTAAAAGCTTTTGTAACACGAATTCCAGAAATAGATGAATTCACATTAGCATTAATATGAGCTAAAGCATTGCGAGCTATTCTTGTTGATGCTGAGTGTTTTATACGAAGTTTTAAAGAAATATAAACAAGAATTGGTAAACTAGAAAAGATAATTAGTGTTAAAGGCAAATGTATATGTGATAAATAGACAAGAGAAAATATCAACATACAGATTGCCATAAAGACATTTTCAGGCCCATGATGTGCAAGTTCAGAAACTTCTTGAAGATCGTTTATGATTCTTGACATTATTTTTCCTGTATCGTTGTTGTCATAAAAACTAAAAGGCAGTTTTTCCAATTTACAAAATAATTCTTTTCGCATATCTGCTTGAATATTGGTTCCAACTACATGACCATAATAATCAAATAAATATTTTAAAAAGCCCTTTATTAAATATATGGCAAAAAGCGATATACCAAAAATTATAATTAGATTCATTCTTTTATTTGGTATAAGATCATTTAGCATATGGCGATTAATAATTGGATATAGCATATTTATAATACATATCGCTAAATCAACAGCCATAACTAATATGAATACTTTTTTATGCGGTTTATAATACTGTATAAATCTTTTAAACATAAAGAAATAATATCATAATTATTATCTTTTTACATTTTAAAAAACCATCTAAGATGGTTAATTAGTTTTTATAGCTTTTTTTATTTCAATTCTACGCAAATGTTTACTTGCTAAACAAATGCTCATTTCAATAAAGGAAGGGAAAAAGATTAGAAATACAGCAGTTAATATATCGTATTTTAAATTTTGATCAAATGGATGCTCAGGCATTATGAGTGCCATAATTAATGCGGCAAAAGTAGTAATTGCAAGATAAATGTAAATATTATTCATCTTTTTTATATTAGATAAATAAAAGACTTCATTTAGAATCACATTATTTAAATTTACAATTACAAGGAAAGGGATAAAACCAGCAAACATTATTGGAAGGCTTGATTTGTTAGCTAAAAAAATCGTAAATACTGTTAATAATAGATATATAAGTGAAAGACGCCAGAGATTAATTTTTTTATAAATATAATAATTATAAAGTAATTCGATAAAGCAAACACCTATAGCCAAATAAGGATGATGGTATAGCATTAATGTCCAAGCGATAATAATAAACCAGAAATTGTATATCATAATCTTTTTCATATTTCTTCCTCCTGATTTAAATATAACTTTTATTACAATATATATTGTCCAATTATTTGGACAGGTATAAAATTGAATTATGGAGAATAACAACCGCAAAAGATTATTACTTATTTTAGAGTTTTTAAAAAAGAATAGCGATGCAGATAATAGAGTTTCTAGAGAAGATATAAGTTCTTATCTGGAAAATGAAGGACTTAATCCCCCTAATCGCAAAACAATTTATGAAGATATAAAATTATTAAATTCTATGGGCTATGATATTGAATATGATGACAAAGGCTATTATTTATTAGAAGCTCCTTTTTCATTGTCAGAAATTAAGATTATTCAAGATTCGCTCAATTCATTAAAAAATTTTGATATTGATTTATTGCATAATTTAAACGATAAGCTCTATTCATTTATTTCTTACAATGAAGAAATGATATTAGATAAACTTTCTTATCAAAGCAAGCATAAAGATAAAAAATTATTGCAAAGATTAGATCTAATACTTGAAGCAATTAACTCTAAAGTCGCAATTATAATTAAGAGAAAAAATAATAATAAAGAGAAAATTTACCCTATCTTCTTACATCGAAGTAATGATTATTATTATTTTTATTATCATTATGAAAACAATGATTCAATTTACCATTATCGTTTCGATAATATTCTAGATTTATCTTTAACTGATGAAGTAGATAGCATCAGCATTTCAAAGAATTTAATACTAGAAAACATTGAGGCTTCATCCAATTCTTTTTATAAAGGCAAAAGCGAATCAGTCACTTTATTGGTTAAAGATGAAAAAGAATATATTCATGAAAGATTAATTGATGATTTCCCAAACGCCATAAAAACTAAAGATGGCTATTCTATTAAAGTAAATATAAATAATATTTTCTTTTCAAAACTTGTTTCATATGGAAAAAGTATTGTAATCAAAGAAAAAGATATCACAAAGCGATATCAGAATTTTTTATATGATATATTAAACAATTATCTTCCTGAGAAATAAGATACATTAGATATATCTAACGCATTCATTAATTCACTAGCACAAACTATTTGATAGCCTTCTTTTATATAATGTTCAGCTAAATTACATGCTGCATCAACGCTTGTTTGATAAATATCATGGAATAAAACAATATCATTTTCATCACTATCATGAACAACTTTATCAAATATTACTTTGACACACTCATCATGATTGTACATCGTTCGATATTTCCAATCTAAAGAATCAACATTCCACAATATTGGAGTAAGATTTGTAGCATTATCAACTAAGTTATTATGATTTCCATAAGGAGGACGAAATACTTTCATCATATAAGAAAAGCCATATTCACTATCATATAAATCATGAAATGGTGTCATTATTTCCGTATATATATCATTTGAAGATAGTTTTAACAAGTTTGCGTGACTTTGAGTATGAGATCCATATTCCATTCCCTTTTCAACAGATTCTTTACAAAAAGCAATTGTTTTAGAATTTAAGCGATTGCCTAAAACAAAAAAAGTAGCCGCGGAATCAAGTTCATATAGCTTATCTACTATTTGTTTACTTGTCTTTAAATTCATATCTGGACCATCATCAAAAGTAAAACAAATCATCTTACGATTTTTAGAGATATAACGAGGTTTAATATAAAGCTCATTTTCATATCCCAAATTTAAATCACAAGCTTCTTGCATATATTTTAAAGGAATTAATAAATCGTAATCGTATTTAGGAAAATATATTTTTAATTCCTTATCAACAATTTCATATTTACATTCACTTAAATCAATATTATCTGGCTTTGTCTCAATTAAAAATTCATATGTATAGGCAACATCTAATTCATCTTTTTTCATCGAATATCTTAAATAATCAGAAACAATTTGTTTACCTTCGCTAGAAATATTTTGAATCTTAATTTCTTCATAATTCTTATCACAATAGTAAGATACTCCATTTGGATATTGAACTAAATAATAATCTCCATAAGGAATTAATGCATAATCATAAATCGCATTTTTTGGTGCTGTTTCACAAATTTTAGCAGCTGTTTCTCTAGCATATACACTTTTTGGATAAAATACCAAACATGTCTTAGTTTGATATTTATAAGCATCTTCATGAACTGATTCCTTGTTAAAAAAATGCCAATTAATTTGTAGTCCAAATACCAAAAAAGCAACCGCCAGCATTACAAGTGTTTCTTTAATTGTGAAATTTACCGCCAATTTAAAATTATTGCTTTTTGCCATATATAATTATTTTAACTCAATATTATTTCTTTAAATTATTTATGTTATTATAAAGTCATGTAAGAGGTCTAATTATGTATAATTTTGAGAGTGATTATTTAGAAGGTTGTGCTCCTGAAATAATGGAGGAATTAATAAAAACCAATTCAATACAAACAAGTGGTTATGGCTTAGATGATTATTGTTCACAAGCAAGTTCAATGATAAAAAAAGCAATTCATAATGAAGATGTTGATGTTCATTTTATACCTGGTGGAACACCATGCAACATATTGGCAATTGCTTCTTGTTTAAGACCTCATGAGGCTGTAATAGCAGCTAAAACTGGTCACATTGCCGTTCATGAAACAGGTGCTATCGAAGCTACTGGCCATAAAATAATTGAAGTAAATCATATTGATGGTAAAGTTGATCCAAAATCAGTCATTGAAGCATGTGAAAAACATAATGACGAACATATGGTTAAGCCAAAAATGTTATTTATTTCTAATCCTACAGAACTTGGTACAATTTACACTTTAGATGAAATAAAAATTTTAAAAGAGATTTGTAATCGTTATAATTTATATTTCTATTTAGATGGTGCTAGATTATCTAATGCTTTAGCATTTGCTGATAACAATTTAATGCTTGAAGATATATCACATATTTTTGACTTATTCTATATTGGCGGAACTAAAAATGGTGCACTTTTAGGAGAAGCATTCGTAATAGTTAATGATGAATTAAAAGATGATTTTAGATATGAATTAAAACAAAAAGGACAAATGCTTGCTAAAGGAAGAATATTAGGTATCACATTTAAAACGTTATTTACTGATAATTTATACATTAAGCTTGCTAAACACGCTAATAAAACCGCCAATGCTTTAAGATATGTTTTTGAAGCTTTAAATTTTAAATTCTATGTACAAACACCAACTAACCAAATCTTTGTTATTTTAAATAATAATTTAATTAAAAAGCTTAAACAAAAATATTCATTCCTAATATGGGAAAAATATGACGAAAATTCTTCAGTATGTAGATTTATAACTTCATGGTCTACAAGAGAAGAAGCGATATTAGAATTTGCACAAGATTTAAGAGAATTAATATAAGCCACTATATAGTGGCTTATATTTTATGTAAATATTTTCAATAATTGTTATTTTTTTTGAAAATGCTTACATTTTATATTGAAAATGAATTTCCTTCATTTTATAATAAAAAAGCATAAGTTTTGTGCTAGTTAGGGGAATGCGAATGACTGGTAAAGTAAAATGGTTCAATCCCGCAAAAGGATACGGATTTATTACAGGAGATGATGGAAAAGAAGTATTTGTCCATTTCTCAGCTATCAATGTTGAAGGCTACAAGACACTAGAAAACGGCCAAGCTGTTAGCTATGATGTTAATGAAGGCGACAAAGGTCCTCAAGCCATAAATGTGAGCGCAGTTAATTAAGTTTCAATTAAAAGAAGGCAGACGCCTTCTTTTATTTTTGTGATATATTTTTTGTAGCTATAACATTGATTCCTGTTTCAGCTACATTTTTGATTAAGATATCCCCTATTTGAATTGGTGCATTTACATGGGCTTTTTTTATTTCATCCATACAATCAAATATCTTATCTTTAGGAATTGCATTTTCGGTTTTGCAAGATACTCTTGTTTCTTTACCATTTTGAACATTAATTGTAGAAGTAACTATTCTAACGGGATTAGTAACTTCATTTTTTGCATATCTTTCTCCATTAGCACAATTATTGCCACTAACCATTATATCTGTTCCATCTATTTTAACAGTCAAATTACAACCTAATGGACAGCCAATACATATCATTTCTCTAGTTTCCATTATTGATTCTCCTTAAGACATACGCAAAGAGTTTTTGCATCTTTTAATTCATCTTTTGATAAGAATAACTGTTCCATTTCTCCAGGCGCAAGAACTTTCTTTTTAATACTGCGAATCTCTTCGTTATTCTTTAAAACAACTATGCGTTTATTTCGATATTCATTGCTAACACGGAATCTTACAATAATACGATCAGCCATATTATCGATATCAATTTTTTGAGGAACAGTATATCTAACACCATCTTTTACTTCAACATTAATGTAACTATTGTGAGCCGTATTTTCCTTTACATATTTGGCAGCATAAGTACCCGCCAATTCTGCTTCACTAGAAACATAGTCCACAAGATCATGAACATGCAAGACATTTCCACAAGCAAATATGCCATTTACATTAGTTTCAAAGTTATCAGAAACAATCGGTCCACTTGTAACTCTTGATAATTCTACATTAGCTAATTTACTTAATTCATTTTCTGGAAGTAAGCCTACTGAAAGCAATAATGTATCACATTTAAATTCTTTTTCTGTACCTTTTATTGGCTTACGATTTTCATCAACTTCAGCAACAACAACAGAACTTACTCTTTCTTTTCCCTTAATATCAACAACTGTATGGCTTAATAGTAATGGGATATTGTAGTCATTTAAACATTGAACAATATTTCTTTTTAAGCCACCAGAATATGGCATTAATTCCGCAACACATTTAACTTTTGCGCCTTCTAGTGTCATTCTTCGAGCCATTATTAGCCCTATATCGCCAGATCCTAATATAACAACTTCATTTCCGACTTTATAGCCTTCAATATTCATTAATCTTTGAGCAGTACCAGCAGAATAAATACCTGCAGGTCTGAATCCTGGAATATTCAACGCTCCACGAGGTCTTTCACGACAACCCATCGCAAGAATAATTGCCTTTGCTTCAACAATATTTAAACCATCTTCTTTTGATACATAAGTTACTTTTTTATCATCAGAAACAGAAATAACCATGCAGTTAAGCTTGTAAGCAATTTTTTCTTCAATTACTTTTTGAGCAAAGCGATTTGCATATTCAGGACCAGTAAGTTCCTCTTTGAAAGTATGAAGCCCGAAACCATTATGAATGCATTGATTTAAAATGCCGCCAAGCTTATCATCTCTTTCGATAATGAGGATATTATCAACGCCCTCTTTTTTAACAGCTAAAGCAGCAGCTAGGCCAGCGGGACCACCACCAATAATTACAACATCATATTTCATTATTCTTCACCTAGCCTTCCAAATACTAACTTTGATTTAGCATTATTCTTTGTTACATCTTCAAATGGAATATTTAATTCTCTAGCTATTATTTCCATTACTTTAGGACTGCAAAAGCCACCTTGGCATCTTCCCATACCAGCTCTAACTCTTCTTTTTATAGCATCTAAGGAAGTTGCCGGAACAATTGAATGAATAGCATCGACTATTTCGCCTTCAGAAATTTCTTCACATCGACAAATTATATTTCCATATAAAGGATTTTCTTTTATTAATGATGCTCTTTGTTCTAAAGGCATCTTGTTTAATTTATTCAAGCCCTTTCTTTTAGATAGGAAATTCTCTTTTTTTTCAGCATTTAATTTAGTCGCAACATATTCACTTACATATTCGCCAATAGCTGGAGCACTACTTAAACCAGGTGATTCAATTCCAATTACATCAAAGAAATTGTCGTTAGCTTCACGAATAATAAAATCATCACCTTCAGGTCTAGCTCTTAATCCGCTAAAAGAAGTAATAACTTTATTGAACGGTATATTATCGACTGATAATTTAGCTTTTTCAATAATCATTTCTAAATCTTCACTGGTTGTTGCGCTAGCTTCTTTATCTTCTACATCACTTGCGCTAGGTCCGATAAGCATATTGCCATGAGCAGTAGGAGCGACAAGTACGCCTTTGCCAAATTTATTTGGCAATTGGAAAATAGTATGTTTTACTAAACTTCCAACTTCTTTATCAAATAAACAATAGTCACCTTTTCTAGGACTAATTATAATTTTATCGTCACAAATTAGATTATGAATCACATCGCCATAAAGGCCAGCAGCATTAATGATATATTTTGTTTCATATTGGCCATTTATCAAATAATAATCATTAATCTTTTTAATATCATTAACTGGCTTGTTCAAAAAAATCTCAGCACCATTCATGACAGCATTTTCACCAAGGGCGATAGTCATTTCAAATGGGCATACAATAGCAGCCGAAGGAGCATATAATGCAGCTACAACATTTTTAGATAAATTTGGTTCTAATTCTCTAGCTTTATCGCCATTAATGATTTGTAAGCCTTCAACTTTGTTTTTAACTCCCCTTTCATATAGTTCAGTTAAACCAGGCAAATCTTCTTCGTTAAAACAAACAACGAAAGAACCATTGTTGCGATAAGAGAAATTTAAATCTTCAGCTAATTTTTTTGTTAAAATTGATCCACGAACATTAAATTTAGCTTTTAAAGAACCATTTTTAGCGTCATATCCAGCATGAATGATAGCACTATTTGCTTTCGAAGTTCCTGAACATAAGTCCTCTTCTTTTTCAAATAGAGCAATTTTAAGATTGTATTTACTTAATTCTCTCAAGATGGCGCAACCTGTAACACCACCACCTATAACAATTACATCGTATTTCATCTTGTTAATTATAACATATTAAAATTTGACAAGGTTATACCTCGCAATTCATTAAATGTTATAATTTTTTTATGGAATTAAAAGTAATAAGCGAAAAAGAGTTCGATCAATATCAAAGAAGCATTAAAGATGCACATTTTATGCAAACAAGTGGCTTTGGAGATGTTTCAAAGAAAAGAAATTATATTCCTCATTATTTAGGATTTTATGATGAAAATAAGATTGTTGGCAGTGCTCTTTTATTAGAAAAAAAACTTCCCGTTTATTCAACCTTTTATTGCCCAAGAGGTTTTAACGCTAATTATTATGATAAGAATATACTTAAACAAATTATTTCCTTACTTAAAGAATATACAAAAAAGAATAAAGGATTGTATTTTAAGATTAATCCAGACATCATAATTAGAAAACTCGATGATAATGCGAATCCTACTTATATTGATGAATATAATTTTTCTTTAATAGATTTTTTTAAAGAAAACGGCGGAAAGCATCGCGGATTTACAACAAAATTTTCTGAGTCATCAGCTCCTCGCTTTACATTCAGAGTTGATGTATCTAAAAGCATTGATGAAATATTTAGTTTATTTCATAACACCACAAAAAAAATAATTAAGGAAAATAATCCTTATAATATTCAAATTGAAAAGAATTATCCAAATGCCTTAGATGACTTTTATTCAGTAATGAAAGAGACTTCTATACGAAAAAAGTTATATGTAGAACCATTTGAATACTTTAAAGATTTTTTTGAATTATTACAAAACAAAGATGAAGCAGATGTTTATGTTGCCAGTGTCAATATTCAAGATTTAAAGAATATTTTAGATAATAAAATTAAAGATGTTGATAAGGAAATTAATGAATTTAACAACAAAACTAAAAATAAGAAAAATGAAAACAAACTAAAGGATTTAGATTTAAAAAGAAATAAAATTCTTAAAATGAAAAAAGAAGTAGATGATCTAAAAGAACAGAGAATTATTTTGTCTTCGATCATTACTACAAAATTTGGCAACAAAGTTTGGACAATACATGGTGGTAATAGTGACAGATTGCAATTTTTAAACGCAAATTATGAACTTTATTATCATATTTTATTAGATGCTCATAATAACGGATATCAATATGTTGATTTTTATGGTAGCGAAGGAAAAGTTGATAAAAATTCCCCTATTTATGGAATCTATTTATTTAAATTAAGATTTGGTGGTGACTTTGATGAATTTATTGGTGAATTTGATTTTGTCATTAAACCAATTATGAATAGTATAATTAATAAGGTACTTAAATTAAGAAGAAGGATATTGTACCATCGTTCACTAAAACAATGATAAAAGAAATTAAAGTAGAAGAGTTTAATAGATTAGCAAGAACATTCCCTAATGTCACTTTTTATCAAACAAGTAATTGGGCTTCTCTGAAGTCTTTTACTGGTTGGAAGCCCCTTTACTTAGGCTACTATGAAAATAATAAATTACTAGGAATTGGCTTATTTTTACTTAGAAGCATGCCTATATTTGACTCCTTTTTGGCATATTGCCCAAGAGGTTATTTAATTAATTATTTTGATTTTGAACAATTGGAAAGTTTTAATAAAGAACTAATATCTTATTTGAAAAATGAAAATGTTTTTGAACTCATCATTGATCCATATCTTCCATTAAACCAAAGAGATATCAATGGTGATGTTGTGCCTAATTCTTTTGATAATACATATATTGTTGAAGAACTAAAGAAAATTGGATACAAACATACAGGTTATAATTTAAATTATGAAAATCTTCAACCCCGTTTTTTATTTAGATTACCTTTAAAAAACAAAACTTATGAAGAAATAGAAAAAGACTTTAAAAAAGAAACGAAACGTCGCGTAAATAAGAAAGATTTTTTAGCTATTAGTGTTAGAGAACTTAAAAAAGAAGAAATAACTGATTTTAAAGATTTAATGGAAGATACTTCAAAAAGAAGATCATTTATTGATAGACCACTTACCTACTATAAACAAATGTATGATACTCTTCACGATGATGGCATATTAAGATATATGGGTGCTTATATTGATGTTGATAGATGTAGAGAAAATATTTCAATTGAAAAAAATAAAATAAAAAAGAGAATCGAAAAATTATCAGAGCATAAAGAAAATAATATCGGAAAATTAAAAGAAGAAAATGTTACATTAAATTCTTTAAATAATTTATTAAAACAATTAAATATTTGTGAAAAAGAAAAAGGAAAAAATATTTTATTGAGTGTTGTCTGCCTTTTAACTTATGGCAAAGAAGCAATTATGTTATTAGCTGGAAATGATGAAGATTATTTACAACATTTTAATTCATCAAATATCATTGTTTCAGAATTAATAAAACTTTCAATCAATGAAGGATATGACTATTATAATTTTTATGGCATTACAGGCAACTTTGATCCAAATAATAAAAATTATGGTCTTTACACATATAAGAAACAATATGGTGGAGAAGTATTAGAATTAATTGGTCAATTTGAATATACAATTCAAAAACCATTAAAGAATATTTATGATATGATGTTAAAGATATATAAAATGTCAAAAAAATAGCCGACTTAGCTCATCAGGTAGAGCAACGCACTCGTAACGCGTAGGTGAACGGTTCAAGTCCGTTAGTCGGCACCATATCAATTCTTAAAACGCATTTAATGCGTTTTTATTATTTATTTTCGTGATCTAAATAATCATAAAAGCTGATATTTTGAAATGGAGCGTATTCAGATGAAGTAATTAGTTTTGATAATTCATTGCTTTTTGCTCCATCTAATTTATAATAAACCTCTTTTTTATCGATAGAGAATTTATAAAAAAGTGTATTAGCCCATTTATAAGTAATATGTAACATATAATCATGATCATCTTGAATAACTTTGATTTTGATAGTTGTTAGATGCTCTGGCTTTAGTTCATTAACTTTTGCTTCTTCTAATTCAAGTTCTGATATGAATTCAACAATTTTATCAAGGTATTCCAAATATAATTCTTGAACATCTTCTTCTTGATCTTTAAAGTTATACCAACGCTCATTTCTATTGTCATATGCAATATAAGAATCTTCTATCGAGCTATCTTTAATCGCCTTCAAAACATCGTTTTTTATCGAAGAACTACAAGCAGTTAATAATGAAACAATAAACATAATAGAAATTATTCTTTTTACCATTAAGAATTGTTTTTTCATTATCAATTTCCTTTCTTTTATTTATAATGAATTTCATCTTCTTCTAATTTAATTATATTATATAGTCTAGTATAAATATTGTTGATGTAAGGATTATAAATTAATTATTTATATAATTCAAATATGCTTTTTTAGACATTCTTGGTTTATAGTTCTTTACTATTTCTTTAATATATTGTGGTTTATTTAATAGATCTAAAACTGAATCATGGATAATTTTGGTTGTTGTAATATATGCTAATTCTTCATCTTTAATCATGAAATTTTTACCATGTGGAATACCCACAAAACCACCATAGCCAATTTGAATTGCTGGTTTAAAGATTGAGATATCGCCTATATCACCTGCAGCCATTGATGGGCTATTTTTATCTATTTCTTCATCTTTAACATGTTTCAACATCTCTTTATAAACAATTTCATTAATTACTCGACATTGAATCAATGGTAAATAACCAGGGCTTGTTTTTATAATTGCTTGACCACCTAGTGCTTTAGCACAACATCTTGCTGCATTATCTACTTTATTTGATATTTCTAATAATGCACTTTCATTGCATGACCTTACATAGCATTCATAAACTACTTTTTCAGGAATTGAATTCACTGTTTGTCCACCTTCGGAAACAAAACCATGTATTCTTACAGTATCTGAATCTTTAAATGTTTCCCTTAACATATTTAATGCATCATTAAATAATGCATATTCATTAAGAGCGTTAATACCCATGTGTGGCGCAACAGCTGCGTGTGCTGCCTTGCCTTTAAATGTAATCTTTTTATATACAAAACCAGCTAAATCTGAATTAATAGAATATTTGAATTTATTCTCACCCATTGCATGAAGATGATAAATAATATCGCAATCATCAAATAGGCCTTTTTCTAACATATTTATTTTTCCACCAATATATTTTATCTTTTTTTCTTTAATCAGTTTTTCACGATATTTAATATCAGTATATTCTTCAGCAGGCGTAAAGAACAATGTAACCTTACCTTTAAATGTGTCTTCTTTTAAAAGACTAATTACACTTGCCATAATCGCACATTGACTAGAGTGTCCACAGGCATGTGCAGCATTATTGTCATTTTTATTTGCGTATTTATGACCAAGGGTTGGCAAAGCATCAAGCTCAGCAATTAAACCAATGTGTGGTTTTCCTTTTCCAATTGATACAGAAAAAGCGGTCTCAAAACATTCATTTTCAATCTTAAAACCTTTTAACTTTAAATAATCAACTAAAATTTCTTTAGTCTTAAATTCTTTATAGCCAAGTTCAGGACACCTTAATAGTTTGTTTCCTAATGATAATATTTCTTCTTTATTTATGTTTTTCATAAATTAATTTTATCATTTATAATTATTATATGAGGTTAAAAGTACTAACAGATAATAATACATATATTGATGAATATTATTTAGGTGAACCAGCCTTGTCGTTTTATATTGAAGAAAATGATCAGAAAATCCTATTTGATACAGGTTATTCTAATATCTTTTTAATAAATGCAGCTAAGATGAATATTAATCTTAATGGTCTAGATTATTTAGTCTTATCACATGGCCATAATGATCATACAGGAGGCCTATTATATCTAAAAGATAAAGACCTATCTAAGACAAAACTATTAGCTCATAAGGATGTTTTTATAGGCAGAAAAGATAATGGCTTAAATATAGGATGCCCTATCAAATTAGAAGATTTAAAAGTAAAAGAATATATCAATGGAATTAATCCATATAAGATAAGTGATAATTTATATTATTTAGGTCAAATAAAAAGAATTACTTCTTTTGAGAATAAACCTATAGGTATTAAAGAAGATGGTAATCCTGATTATTTATATGATGATTCTGCTTTAGTTTATAAAGGAAAAGAAGGTTTATTTATAATTACTGCATGTAGCCATAGTGGTATCTGTAATATTATCTTAAATGCTAAGGAATTATTCCCAAATAATAAAATCATCGGTATTATTGGTGGCTTCCATTTATTAAAAGATGATGAGCAATTAAAAGAAACCATTAAATTCTTAAAAGAAGAGAATATCAAAGAATTATATCCATGTCATTGTGTTTCTTTATATGCGAAACACTTATTATATGAAGTAAGTAAAGTTAATGAAGTCGGTGTTGGCTTAGAAATAAATATTGAATAAAGGAGAACGATGATGAATAAGTATGATTTCCCGAAAGTAGATTTACATTTACATCTAGATGGTTCTTTTAGACTTGAGACTATGTTTGAACTTGCGAAAGAAAGAAATATTGATTTGCCTGCAAATTCGCTAGAAGGATTTAGAAAATGGATGGATGAACACGCAGATGCAAAAGATGTTAATGAATATCTAGAAATGTTTGATGTCCCTACTGCAGTATTACAAGATAAGGAATCATTAATTAGAGTAACTAAAGAATTAATTGAAGATATTGCATCACAAGGTGAAAGATATGCAGAAATTAGATTCGCACCTCAATTACATGTTAAAAAAGGTTTAACACAAAGAGATGCTATCGAAGCGGTTCTAGAAGGAAAAAGAATTGGTGAACAAGAAAACCCTTCAATTAAGATTGGCATCATCTGCTGCATGATGGTATTTGGTCCAGAAACTGTTAACTGGGAAGCCAATATGGAAACAGTTACGATAACTCATGAATACTTAGATAAAGGTGTTGTAGCTTTAGATTTAGCTGGGGCAGAAGGAATAGTTCCTTTAACTAATTTCAAAAGCCTATTTGATAAAGCTCGTGAATTAAATACTCCATATATTTGCCATGCAGGAGATTCTCAAGACTGGGTAACGGTAAAAGATGCAATCAATATGGGCGCTATAAGAATTGGGCATGGTCATCATATCTATGAAAATCCTGAGCTATGTAGATTAGCTGCTAAAAAAGGAATTGCTCTAGAGATTTGTCCAACATCAAATATTCAGTGTAAAACTAGATTATCATTTCCAATGCATCCTGCATATAATCTGTTTAAATTAGGAATTCCTGTAACCATCAATACCGACAACATGGTCATGGCTAAAACTACACTTGATCAAGAATATGATCATTGTATTAATGAAATGGGCTTTGATTATAAAGATATTATTAAACTAAATATAAATTCATTCAATGTATCATTCGCTCCTAAAGAATATAAAGAAGCAATGATAAAAGAATTAGAAAGTCTACTCTAACTAATTAATAAGACAGCTACAAGCTGTCTTTATTATTCTCTTTAATATATTCAAGTAATGCTTTACATCCTTTATAGATATCCTTATACGCAATTTCAAATCCGCCAGTATACCAAGGATCAGCTACATCTTAATTATCGTTAGTAAAACTTAATAACATTTTCGCTTTTAAAACATCTATTTCATCAAACGAATATTTTAAATATCTAATGCTGTTTTCATCCATAACGATTATATAGTCATAGTATTCAAAATCATTTTTAGTTATTCTTTTAGCTTGTCTATATTCATATGGGATTTTATGTTTATCTAAGACTTTTTTAGCTGATTGTTTATTCATCTTCTTTCTTTCTTCTTTTACCAATAAGAATAAAGATAAATGTAAGTACTCCTATTCCACAAACAATTAATGTAATTAATAGCGGTGTGCTTATACCTTGGTTGTTTGTGGTATCTTCACCAGGTACTGGGTTATCAGTAGGATTTTTAGGAGTTGTATCATCTTTCCCAGATGTCTTAGGATCAGTATCACTTCCTTTTCCGGTATCATCTTTACCAGTATCTTTTCCACCAGTGTTATTATCAATTAATTTCCAAATTGCATTAAAAGTACGATTTCCATTAACTACATAACTACTTCCTGCTTTGTATTCAGAACTATCCCAGTATAAGAACTTATATCCAGCACGACTAGGAGCATCTAATAAATTAATTGTTGTGCCCTTATTGTAGCTTTCATAAATAGTTCCTGTTAGTCCATAAATACTTCCACCGTTAAGATTATAAGCAATTGTATAATCTGCCTTTTGAGTAACTGTAATATTTATAACAAGATCTTCACTATATTCAAGACCTGCCTTGTATGCAATAGCTGTTATTTTAACGTTTTCATTAAGTACTATTGGACCCGTGTATTCTTTCTCTAAAACACAGTTAGAACATGGAACGCTTTCTCCTGTCATGTAGTATATCTTAGCTCCTGCAGTAGCAGTTGATAGAGTTAAAGTAGAACCTTTTTCAACAGTAACATTATTAACTTTAGGAGCTCCTTCACTAATAGTTGTGCCGCCTACTATAGCTGTAGGACGTTTAGTTCTTACAGGTTCTGTTTCAACCTTAACTTCTATTGTTTTTTCAAAAGTAGTTCCAGAAACAGAAAATTTAACATTTGTTAGTCCTGGTAAAATTCCTTCAGCATTTAGAATTACTGTACCATTACTATCGGTAACACCACTTGAATCAATAGTCGCAAAGAAAGTATTTTCTATAACGGCATTTACTGTTAGTCCTTTCATGTAATTACCGTCTTCATCTTTAACTTTTACAATTACTTTCTTAGTTTCACCATTCTTGATAGTAAGTGAAGTTTCGTAATTAAGTTCAATAGTGCTAGGTCTATGAGTAACTTCAACATTTGAGTTATAAGCTGACGACATTGAACTACCTGCATAGTTTTTAGCGTTATTAACTACTATTTGTAAGTTATCACCTACTTCAGTGCCAGAAGGCGTATTAATTCTAACAACCTTAGAATAATATTCTGAGCTTGGGCTTTCTTCTGGATCTATCCAACTATAGCTAGAAGCAGCAATATCATCTATAGAAGCAACTATTCCAGATGCAGCATCAACTTTCATATATTGATCAAAGATTATTTCAACGTAATCTTTATAAGCATTTACAGATTCAACTTGAGGAGCTTGATTAGTAACTAGTGGGATTCTAACATCCATGCGTGGAGGTGGAACTTCCAAGTTTGCACTACTTGAAGTTGTGTATCCCGCTTTAGATACGTCTACTCTCCAAATTCCATTTGGAACATCCCATGCATAACGACCTTCTACATCAGTAGTTAATGGGTTTTCTTGATCGTAATCTGTAGCATTGAAATTAAGACCACTTGTTACATTTACAAGTGTAGCAGTTGCACCTTCAATTCTATTAGATTCAACTGCTTCATATACGAAGCCAGATGGGTCTTTGATTGCTTCTTTCCAGTAATCGACACTAAAGTCGTTACGTTCACAAGCATCTACACGACGCATATGAGCCGATTTTGCTCTCGCTAAATTATAGGCAACATCAATATTAGCATCTGCAGTTATCTTCTTAACGCATTGGTCAACACCAAAACTTAAAGCTCCGACTAAAGTGCTAGTACATGCTGCTTCAGTACCACTTAAAAACGCAAACGATTCAACCGTAGCAGCTGCCCCTATTGCTTCAGCTCCAGCTGGAACAAATAGAATAGCTCCTACAGTAGCACTTACTGCTCCATAACACATACCTTGCCATACAATATCGTTTCTTAGTTTAGCATCATCGTTAGCAAAACTATAAGCTTGTGCTTCATCTTGCATTGCAAAATAGCATTCAGCAGAAATCTTGCCTTCTAACCACTGCTTATGAATCTGATCCAATTTCATATCAGCATTCATCATATCGGTTTCTATTTTTCTTGCTTCATCCATATTGTTCTTATATGTTTCACTTCTGTTATATAAGTCAACATATGAAGCTATAGTATTAATAAAGCCTAATGGTGTTCCAACTTTGCTTGTTACTGCTCCGACAGCTTCAATTGCTTTGGCACTACCTGAGGCTTGTGCAGCAGCATCTAAAGTACTTAAGCCTATATCAGTAAGACTTGATGCAGTAGAAGTTGTATCACTAACATTATCCCAAAATTCGAGATTCACATCCTTATTCTTTTGCGTATATTCAGTTGCAGAATTATTTTTCGTATCAAGGAAGAAATATGAATATGCACCATTGTTTTTATCAACTTTAAATGCTACATTACCGCTTATAGTGTAACCAGCAGAAATAAGTTGTTCAACATCTACTTCTCCTCCACCTGAACCCTTCTTCATTAGAAGCGTATTAGATTTAAGTGTATGCTCAGTAACATCCATCCAGTTATCTAACATATACTCATCCCAACTTGAATATTCATATAAAGGTTTGCTGTCACCAAAATATTCAGCAAGCGCAACTAATGCATCATCTATGGCTTTTTCCATAGCGATGACATCTTGTTTTTGTTCATCAGTTAATAAACTGTATAATGCTACTACATCTGGGTCTTTACTAGTACTTACATAATACTTTTTGCCAAAGATTGAGTTATAATCTCCGGAAGTTACTATATAATTGATTGCTTGTTCTTTAGTCCAAACACCAATGTTATCAGAATAACCAGGATGTAGTTTATTCATCGCAAACATAAGTCTATCATCATATTCTTCTTCAGCTATTTTATAAAGGTTTTCATCATATTCTTCAGTTGTTTCCATAGGAACAAATTCACTTTCATAGTTAACATTAAAACCTGCTGGAATCATTGAACTATCAAATACGTGATATTCACCAGTACCTAAATAAATATTTCCTGCATATACTGTTAGTACTTTTCCGTTTTGTACAGTTGAACTTACTTTTGATAATACTAAGTCTCTAAAGCTACCATCTTCCATCTTTATTGAAACAGTAACATTACCAGATATAGCTGTTATACTTTCAAAAGTTACTCCAAACGTCCAGTTTTTACTTGCTTCACTTCCGTCTGAAATATAGTTATAGAAACCACCAGATTTATTGACTCCGTTTTGTGCAAGATAATATTGGCGATTACCATGGATAAAATAGAAATCTTTAATCGATGTTGATTCTTCTACAAGATATACATATGAAACATCGCTATGTGTTCCTTCATCATCAGTTACAGTTGCAATAACACCATATGAAATTCCTGGTATGCTATCTGTTGGAAGTTCTGCAGTAGCTTTTAAATAACCAAGTTTATTTGCAGTACCAAGAACGATTTCGTCACCAATTCCTGGTTTTAATTTTATTGTTTTTCCTGGTTGAGCATATATAGTCACACCAAACTCTCTAGAAGTTAATAATTCAGAAGAAAGTTTCATCATTATTGAATCTACTGCAAAATCCTTACTTCCGATAGGAATCGTTACATCGCTAGATGTAACAGATGCACTAATTGCAAAACTACCAGTTTTTTGTGATCTTAAACCAACATATACAGTACCAGAAGATTTATCTTTTCCACTTAATTCTGATAAAGTTATAACACCTGCGTTATATATTGCAGAAACATTATACTTAGTAGATTCAGATGTAACTGATACAACATCAAAGCCAGAAGGAATAACAATTCTAACTTCATCGGCATTTTTGTCATCTGCCATTCTATAATATACATCGGCATAGAATTCCATACCTAGAGTAACAATTGATCTATCAATATCTACAAAACTTCCAACACTGTCAACCCAAGTAGAATAATCAGCAACACTGACATTAGGAACATTAAGAGTTGTTTTTGCAGTTCCTCCAGCAGTAATCATTGCATTTACTCTTGCGTAATCAGAAGCTTTAAGACCTAATTCATCAAAGCTTGTTAATGAAGTTATAGATGATATATATGAGTTTTTAGCAATTGCTACTACTGTATATGATCCTTGTTTTAATGAAGGTGAAACAAACAATCCTCCTGTTGCAACGCCAGAAGCTGCTATAGAACCATCAGATGCAAATATAGAAACATTTGCATCCATGGCACCATCACCTTCAGTAAGTATTTCAAGAATTCCAGAAGTACTTACAGGTACCATATCCGCAATACTAACAGCTATCGTCAAATCAGAAGTAAATTCACTAGATTTTTTAGTTAAAACATAATCTTGGTATTTATCTAAACTAATAGTAAGTGATACATAACTTCCACTATTTGCTTCAAAAGAGAAACTTCCACTTGTAAGAGTTGGAGAAGTAATCGTACCATTTACATTTGCAGTTAAAATAGCACCATTTGGTATTGTTCCACTTACTGTGTAAGTTTGAATAATATTAAAAGTTTCAAAAGCAAATGGATAGTCTCCAGGATTTGCTTCCCTATTTGTTTTATATGTTATAAATGTTGGAGATGTTTCAGAAGTTAAATCTGAAGGATACTTTATTGTTGTCCAACGAGTTTTGTCCCATGGATCTCCTTCTATTACTATGTTTTTGTTATAAATCGTGAAAGTATTATTTGTGTTATATCCAAAACCAAAGGCATTGTCTTTTAACACGCTTACACGTTCTGGAAGAATAATGTCTTTGCTTACTAATTTTGAAGTTTCTTTAAATGCATATTCATCTATAGTAAGTGGTGCATTACTTTCTTTTATTACAATACTCTCAAGATAAGAGTTAGTTGAAAAAGCATACTCTCCTACGTATTCTACAGATTGTGGAATTGTAACCGTAGTGAAGTGACAGTTTGCAAAAGCGTAATCCGCAATTGTAGTTACTGTTGAAGGAATACTTGATAAAACATCATTAGAAAGTGCACTACAACCATTAAATCCATCAACTGTATTAAACATTGCGTTTCCTTGTGGCCATGTTATTGAAGTTAGATTACCAATATCTCTAAAAGCATCTACACCTAATGTTGTAAGAGAATTTGGAAGAACAAGTTCAGATATAGCAATTCTACGGAAGGCTCCTTCCCCTATACTTGTAAGTCCTGATCCTAGGGTTAAAGTAGCAAGTGAGGTACAACTATAAAATGCTTTTTCACCTATATTAGTTACACTATCAGGTATAACAATGTTTGTAACTTTTGTGCCTTGGAACGCTTCGTCTCCTATTGATTCAAGACTATTACCAAAAGTAACTGAAGAAAGGTTTCCAGATTGGTAAAAGAGCTTTTTCCCTATTGTTTTAAGTCCATTTCCAAATACTACAGTTGTTAATTTACCACAGCCAGCAAATGCTTCTTCTGCTAAGGCTACACATTCGCTATCTGTTGGGAAAGTTATGCTTGTTACATTGGTTAATCCTTGAGCCCAATGGTATGGAACTCCTGTTATGTATTTATTAAATGTAACTGTTTTATATAATGAGCCTTGCTTAACGCTATCAAAAGCAATTTCTGTTACGTTTTTATCGTTAATGATATCTGGGAATACTAAATCCAAGTTACCAGCTTCAGTGCTTGTATTAACGGGTTCGATTTTCGTAATGATTACACTACCATCGGTTTTGTCTTCATAAGTAAAAACAATTCCATTTGTTTCATCAGTCCAAGTGTATGAATCAGCTTGTACTTCTTGAATCAGTGATGGCCATCCAGTAACGACCAATAGCACTGTTAGTAATGTGCAAATAACTCTTTTAATTCTCATAATAAAACCTCGCCTTTACGGTTTCCCTTACATCTTTATTTTAATGGATAATACACTATATCAAATGTTTGTTTATTAGTGGGTATGCATAATAAAAGCGACAATTGTATAACTGTCGCTTTATTCTTTTATTTACTTAATTTAAACGCATCACACATGATGTCTACAAACTTCTTTCGGTCACCATCATATGCGATATATACATTTCTATTATCTTGGAAGTAACGATGGTCGATGATTGTTGCACCATCAGTTAATCCGTCTAAAGAAATATCTAAGTGTAAGTATCTAACATCAGTAAGTACACTAGGATCAATTAGATAAGCTACACATAATGGATCATGTAATGCACAAGCATCTGGTAAAGTTAGAGGCTGTCTTTGCGTATGTACTTCAATTCTCTTTAAGCACATATCAATCGCAAACTTCGCAGCTGGTGTACCAATTTCTTCAAAACGTTTACAGTCATCTTTTGTGACCATTGTCTTATGAGTAACATCAAGTGGACATAATGTAATTTTTTTGATGCCACTTTGGAAAACCTTTTGTGCTGATTCAGGATCATTAAAGAAATTAAATTCTGCTGAACTTGTTGCATTTGCTTCATCGTCTGCCCCACCCATTAAAACCAATTCTTCAATATTTTTAGTAATGCTTGGATCAATTGCTAAAGCTACTGCCAAATTAGTTAACGGTCCTACCGCAACAATTGTTACTGGTTCTTTAGCATTCTTTAAATAATCTACATAAAAGATCGAAGCAGGCATATCTTCTACTTTACGATCAGATTTTGGAAGCATATCAAAATCTTCATGAATAAAATGTTCCTTGCCTTCTTCATCAACGATGGTTGCTCGATCTTCAAATTTAATACGCCAAGGACAAACTTCTCTTACAAAAGCTTCTTTACAGCCCTGGTACAAAGGTGTTTTACTATTTACTAAATCTAATACTTTTTTTGTATTTTCAGTAGTACTTTTTAAAGATTGATTTCCCTTAACAGAACAAACTGCTAATAAATCAATTGCTGGATGAAGAGCAGCTAACATTATTGCGACAGCATCATCACTGCCAGTATCAACATCTAAAATTACTTTTCTTGTCATAATTACCCCTAATATGCTTTAAATGTATCAATTACTATTTTAGCTACTTCATCACGTTTTACATCTAACATGACCATAGCGTTTGTATCAAACAATTCATCACGATGAACATATAAATCACTAACTGTTCTTCCTAATGATATTTCAGATAAAGTTTCTACATAGACACCAGCTTCTTTTCCGAAAAATAATTCAGGACTATTTAAATATACAAGTGGGCAAGTATCATGTAGACACATTAAATCACCTAAACCTAAATGTTTATATAAAGATGTTGGTGCATTACTTGATGTATAACAAAATCTTGCGACATCATTATCGACATCTTTTAAACTTTCTAATTCATCACGAGTAAGCACAGTCTTCATTGTTACATCAAGTGGGAACAATGTGATTTTAAGTCCTGATTTAAATACCGTTTGGGCAGCGTGGGGATCTACATAAATATTAAATTCGGCAGCAATTGTAGTATTTCCACCAACACCAATAGAGCCTCCCATAATTACAATCTCTTTAACATAATTAACAAAATCAGGATATTTAAATATTGTAATCGCTATATTAGTTAAAGGTCCAACAGCACAAACAACTAATTCACCATTTAATTCTTTTGCTTTTTTATATAAAGCATCATAGGCGTTTTCTTTTTCAATATCAGCTTTTGATTTGGGAATAACAACTCCACCTAATCCATCTTCACCATGAACAGCATATGCAGTATGTAAAGGAACAATTAGTGGTTTATCAGCGCCTTTATAAACTTTAATATCTTCTCTTTGACATAAACTAATTACATTTCGAGCATTTTTAAAAGTCTTTTCAACTTCAACATTACCTGCAACAGTTGAAATGCCTACAACATCAATATTAGGTAGCCTTAAAGCTGAAACTAAAGCAAAGGCATCATCTACTCCAGTATCGGTATCTATCCAAACAGGTCTTATATTGTTCATTAGGCATCCTTTCTAAAGCTTTGGCAAGCTTCTATTAAATATTTAACAAATAATTCTCTATCAACATCTAATAGACATTTGCAATTAGGCTTTTGTCCTAATAAGCCATGATAATCAGGAACAGTTGCTCCTCTTGTGAATTCACCTTTTGTATCTATTTGAACATATAGATCTTTTGAAACAAATATTTCAGGATGAACTAATACCATAATTGAACAAGGATCATGCATAAGCGCACCAGGCCAACCCAATTCTTTTAAATGAATATAGAAGAAGTCGCACCATTGAGCAACTATATCTGCCACCTCATTATCTCCTCTTAATACATCCCATTCACTTGGAAGTATATATGCTTTTTCAGTGACATCAAGTCCAGCCATTATTACTGGAACACCGCTTCTAAATTCAATGTCAGCAGATTCGGGATCAACAATAATATTAAACTCAGCAGTAGAAGTCCAATTACCATGTTCTAGTCCTCCACCCATAATTGAAATAGCTTCAATTTTATCTTTGAGCTCAGGATGAGCAAGCAATAAAGATGCTACATTTGTTTGTGGACCAGTCGCAACAATTGTTACTTTTTCATCAGATTCTCTTAATACATTTGCCATTAATTCAACAGCAGATAATTCAGATAATTCTACTTCAGGATCTGGAAGTTTAGGACCATCAAGTCCACTTTCACCATGATAATTTGGCGCAATAACTAAGTCAGCTTGTAGAGGTTTTTCTCTACCAGCAGCAATTGGTATATTTGTTAAGCCAAGTAAAGTAGCTATCTTTCGATAATTTAATGTAGTTTTTGCTAAAGTTTGATTGCCACCACAAGCAGTAATAGCTTTAATATCTAAATAATCTTTGAATGCTGCGGCTAAAACAAATGCAATAGCATCATCATGGCCAGGATCACCATCAAGTATAATTGCTTTTTTCTTTATTTGATTCATTAGAGATATCCTTTCAATCTATTATCATTATAACATTGACACTTGACTTACTAAAACGATATTCTAAAAGTATAAAAGGAGTTTAAAAATAATATGTTAGAAGCCCATATTCAATTAGAAACTATTGACGCAAAATATGCTATTATGCCTGGCGATCCAAAAAGAATTGATGTTATTAAAGAGTTTTTAGAAAACCCAAAAGAATTAATGTATAATCGAGAATTTAGAAGCGTTATTGGTTCATATAAAGGCATTAAAGTTATCGCAATATCTACAGGTGTTGGCGGTTCTAGTGCCTCTTTAGCTTGTGAAGAATTGGCTCATTTAGGAGTTAAATACATGATAAGAATTGGTTCTGCTGGCGCTTTACAAAGCAATATTGCTTTAGGAGATTTAATTATTGGTGAAGGCGCAATAAGAGATGATGGCGTTTCAAAAGCATATGTTGATTCTATCTATCCAGCTTGTCCTGACCATGAATTATTAGAAATGATTGTTGAATCTTGTAAAGAACTTGATTTTCCTTATCATACTGGAATAATTCATTCTCATGAAACTTTTTATCATGATTCAAATACTGAAGAAGAAAAGAAATGGTCAAAACTTGGTGTATTAGGAGCCGATTTTGAGTCTGCTGCATTATTTGTTGTAGGAAGAATAAGAAAAGTAAAATGTGCATCAATATTAAATAATGTCGTTTTATATGGTCAAGATACATCTGAATCGATTGGCGATTATGTTGATGGTGAAAGCATAACTTCTATTGGAGAAAAAAGAGAAATTAAAGTTGCTTTAGAAGCATTTTATAAAATGGAGAATAAATAATGAAAAAATGTTTATATATTGATTGCTGTATTAGAAGAAATGAATCACGTACAAAACAATTAGCTGCTGCTTTCTTTGAAAATTTAAAAGGATATGAAGTAAAACATTTAATACTTGAAGAAGAAGAATTAAAACCTCTTGTAGGAGACTTCTTCTTTGAAAGACAAGAATTATTAGAAAAAGGAGAATTAGATCATCCACGTTTTGATTATGCGCACGAATTTGCGGAAGCTGATATGGTCGTAATGGCTGCTCCTTTTTGGGATTTAAACTTCCCTGCATTATTAAAAATATATATTGAAAATATATCTGTAGATGGTATAACTTTTGGAACTAGTGCTAATGGTTTAGTAGGACTATGTAAAGCTGATAATTTAATTTACTTTACAACACGTGGCGGTATCTATAAAGATAGTCCTTTAGAAACTGCTGATCATTACTTATCATCATTTGTACCATTCTTTGGCTTTAAGAAATATACTTCAATAGCAGCTGATGGAATGGACATCGTAGGTTATGATGGAGTAAGATCCTTAAATGAAGCAAAAGAAAAAGCTAAACAATTAGCTTTATCTTTAAGTGAATAAATGGCGAAAGCCATTTTTATTTTAATTTAGATAATTCAACGGCAATTTGGCTAGCAATCTTTGCGTTGTTTAATGCAAGTTGAACATTAGATGCGAATGCTACGCCATTAGTTAAATCTTTAATATGAGCTAATAAGAATGGTGTAGTTGCTTTACCTCTGATTCCTTCTTTTTTAGCCATATCAAGTGCCTTAACAATTACTTTTTCCATTTCATCATAATCTAATGCATATTCTTCTGGAATTGGGTTACCAATTAGGAATCCACCTTCAAGACCTAAATCCCATTTAGTTTTTAATATTCTTGCAGCTTCATTTGCATCGTTTAATTTATAATCAACTTTAAAGCCTGATTTACGGCAATAGAAAGCAGGGAAATCTTCTGTTTGATAGCCAAGAACTGGAACACCCATTGTTTCTAAATACTCTAAAGTTAGACCAATATCTAAAATTGATTTACATCCAGCGCCAACAACGCAAACAGGTGTATGAGCTAATTCTTGTAGGTCAGCAGAAATATCCATTGTTTCTTGTGCACCACGATGAACGCCACCTATACCGCCAGTTGCAAAAATTCTAATTCCAGCAAGCGAAGCAATTAACATAGTTGTTGCAACAGTCGTAGCTCCAGTTTGACCTGTTGCTAAAAATACTGCAACATCTCTTCTTGAAACCTTGCCAACGCCTTCAGCTTTGCACATAATTTCAAGTTCTTCACTATTTAGCCCAACTTTTAATTTGCCACCAATAATAGCTGTTGTTGCCGGAATTGCACCTTCAGCTCTAACGATTTCTTCAACCTTATGAGCAAATTCAACATTTTCTGGATAAGGCATACCATGAGAAAGAATAGTACTTTCAAGCGCAACAATTGGTTTACCTTCTTTAATAGCCTCTTCAATTTCAGGCGTAATACTTAAATAATCTTTGTAACTCATTTTTTATACTCCTTTATAATTCTTTTTAATTGATTTACAGATAATTTTTTATTAGTAGTACTTAGACTACTTATAGCGCTAATGCCAGCAGCAAGCGCCATATCTATCGTATCACTAATATTGATATTTTTGATAAAACAATACACAATTGTCGCAAAACAAGCATCACCTGCTCCTGATGCATTAACTACTTTTTTGACACTTTTAAACTTTCTTTTAATGATGTTTCCACTATCATCTACATATAGGAAACCGTTTTTTCCTAATGAAACAAAAAGCTTTTTAATGCCCATTTTTATCATTTTTTTACTAGCGACAATTAAATCATCATTATTAGTTATTTTCATGTCGCTTAAAGCTTCTAATTCGCTTATATTAGGTTTTAAACAATAAATCTTAGATAAAAATGGTTTAAGTTTAATTGAAAGTTCACAAGAAACAGGATCAACAAATATTTCTTTTTCTTTATATGTATCTAGTAAATATTTAATACTTTCATTATCTAACGAAGGATCAATAATTAAAGCTTTTGCGTTATTTAATATCTTAGCTTTCTTCTTTAAATATTTTAAATCAATATTCTTAATGACATTCATATCACATAAAGCAAGTTGCATATCATTATTCTTGTTTTGAATCTGCATAAAAACACTAGTTCGAGCATTTTTGACTTTTAAAATATTACTTGTATCTATGCCGATATCGTTAGTTTTCTTGATTAATTCATCACCATAAAAATCATCGCCTACAGCCGATAATAAAACAGTATCAACTCCAAGTAATTGAATGTTTTCTAATATATTTCTACTCACTCCACCAATGCTTGTAAAAATATCACTTGGATGGTCATATTTTTCTTTTATTTGGATATGTGATTTACCATAAATATCAATATTGGCAGCACCAATACCAACGACATAATCCTTCATTATTTCAAATCCTCAATGCTTGGAATAGATTTTGCAGCGCCTTTTCCTTGAACAGTTATAGAACTAGCCAAAGTCGCTATTTTTAATGCTTTTATTGGATCATTGTCATCTAAATAAGATGCCAAAAAATAACCAGTAAATGTATCGCCTGCTGCTGTTGTATCAATTGCTTCAACTTTTTTTGCATCTTCATGTATCACTTTATCATCGCCAATAAAATAAGCGCCCTTTTCACCTACCGTCATAACTACTTTTGAATTAGGGTATTGTTTTTGAATTAATTGTATTATTTCTTTTTCATCATTAGTTTTAGTTTTAACAAGACCAGCTGCTTCAACTTCATTAACAATATAAATATCAACAAATTCTAGTGGATATGTAAAAATTTTGTCATCCATTGGTGCAGTATTTATAACAATTTTCATTCCCTTTTCATGAGCTTTTTTCATGATATAAGCGATATTAGATATTTCATTTTGAAGTAATAAAACATCACCTTTTTCAAAATGACTTAATACTTCATCAACTTGTTTATCATCGACTTTTTGATTTGCGCCACCATGTAAAATAATACAGTTTTGTCCTTTACAAACTTGAATAATCGCATGTCCTGTTGCCTCATTTTCATCTTTCAATAGATAATCGGTTTTGACATTGTATCTATTTAAATAATCAATAAAATCTTGGCCATCACTTCCAACTCTTCCAGCATGATAAATTTCCATCCCAGCCTTTGCTAAAGCAATCGATTGATTTAATCCTTTTCCACCAAAATTGCGTGAATAATTGATAGAAGAAATTGTTTCTTTAGGCAAAACAAAATGTTCCATCTCATAAACATGGTCATAATTCAAAGATCCAAAATTAAGTATTTTCATAATATTTCTCCAAATTTATTAGTTAAATTAATAAATTATCTTACATTTAAATATTAACATATTTTAAATTATTCATTTTATTAAGCATTAAAAAAGGTTGTTAGATAACTAACAACCTTTGAAGATTTTATTTTATTCTATTCGACAGCTTTATTTTGCTCGGTTTTTTCTTCGCTATCAAGACCTCTTAATCTTTCTAATTCCTTATTTCTAGTATAAATTGAATAGATTACAACACCAATTAATACTATTGCATAAGGTAAAGCAAGTAATGCGTAGCTTGAAATTGCGAATAATTTCATTGATTGAGAGAACATTGAAATAGCATAGAAGATACCAAATGCTAAACAACATAAGCAAATGATTCCAGGATTAGCAGAACCCATTGTACATGCAGCTAGTCCAATGAAACCTCTACCAGCAATTAGTCCACTTGAGAAATATGCCAAGTAGCATTGTGACATGAATGCACCACCCAAGCCACCAAATGCACCTGAGATAATTAAAGCAATTGTTTTAATCTTAAGTGAAGAAATACCTACAGATTCAGCAGCGTTTTCATTTTCACCAACGGCTCTAATTCTTAAGCCAAGTTTTGTCTTGAATAATAAGAAAGACAAAACAGCAACTAATATAAAGGCAAGATAAGTTAGAACAAAGCGTCCTGATAAAACCGTGCCAATAACTGGTATATCTTTTATAAGTGGAATTGATAATGAAGGCAATTTGCCAGAAATTAAAGATGTAGTAGTTGTTCTATCTCCAGTTATTGAATACATTAAGAAGACAGAAGCGCCAGTACATATTAAATTCATAGCAATACCAACTAGGATAATATCAATTTTTAGTCTAAAAGCAAAAACTGATACTAAGAATCCTAATATACAACCAACGACTACAGCAGCAATTAAGCCAACCCAAGGTCCAACGCCTGCACCGCCAAGTGCACTTGAAACAAGAACGGCAACAAGTGCTGACATCATCATGATACCTTCCATACCCATATTTGTGGCATTAGCTTTAGCAGCAATAGCACAACCTAAAGCAGCAAGCAAAATTGGTGCAGTAGATTCAATGATCATTGTATAGAATTCAGTTGTTGAAAAAGCAGTAGATAAAATGCTCCAAATTTCAGTAAAAACGCTCATTATTCATTTACCTCCGCTGCAAGTTTTAAGGCTTGTTTTTTCTTAGCCTCAGCAACAATCATCTTACGATGAGTTCTAGCTAAGAATTGTTCAGCTAACAAGAATAAGATAATTACACCTTCAACTATCTTAGTCATTTCGGAAATAGGTCCACCTGGTTGAGTAGCCATGATTTGAGCACCAGCTCTAATATAAGCAATGAATGCACAAGAAGCAAATAATTTCTTAGGATTATTTCCAGAGAAGATTGCCATTGTTACACCATCCCAACCAAAACCTGTCATTTCAATACCGTAATAATAATTGTAGTTTCCAAGAATTACTGTTGCGCCACCTAATCCACCAATAGCACCACCAATAACTTGAACTAAAATTCCTAAGCTTACTACACTAACACCTACATATTTAGCAAAATGTGGATTTTGACCAATTTGTCTGATTTTGTATCCCCATTTAGTTTTAAATAAGAATGCCCAAGCAAGAATCACAATTACAACGCCAATAAAGAATCCATATCTCATTGTAAAGTCAGTGCCTAAGAATTTTTTTGCTGTTAGAACTACATCTTCAGTCCATTGATTAGAATATTTAGATGTTTTTGCATCTCTTAATGATGTAGCAAATAAGCAGTGTTGAGATACATATAGCAAGATATAGTTCATCATTAATGATGTAACCATTGTTGAAGCATTAAAGAATTTTTCTAATAATGCAGGAACTAACATTACTAATGCACCAGCAATAATTGAAACACCTAGTCCCAAGATAACGCAAAGTACAGGATTAGCATTTGCAGCTAACATATCGCCATCTAGCAATGTACATACCCATGCACAAGATAGACCACCAGCAATAATTGCGCCTTCAAGACCTAAGTTAAATTTGTTTGCACTAAACATAATACAAACAGCAGAACCAGTGAATAGCAATGGAATAATTTTTTGAATCCATAAATCAAAATAGTTCCATGCTAAACCGCTTTTTACAGCAGGATTTAATATTTGAAGTGGACCAGCGAAGAAATATTTTAATGATTCACCTGGATTTTTAGCTGCAACAACAATTAAGACAACCGCAAGTCCTAAACCGATAGCGATAGCTACACCCATTCTCATTAAGCCAAAACGCGCTTCAACATCCATTTTTCCAAATAATGATTTCTTTTCTTTATTCATGTAAAGCCGCTCCTATTTCTTCATCGCTCATGTGTTTAACACCTAACATATAGAAACCTAAATCTTCTTCAGTTAATTCTTTTACATTAGGGAAATAAGCATTAATCTTTCCACCATGCATAACTATCAATGAATCAGATAAGCTCATAATTTCTGCTAAGTCAGCTGAAATTAATAATATTGCTTTTCCTGCATCTCTCATTTCAACCATTCTTTGTCTAACAAATTCTGCAGCACCAACATCGATACCACGAGTTGGTTGGTCAGATACAACTAATTCAGAATAGCTTGTGAATTCTCTAGCGACAACAACTTTTTGAACATTACCACCAGATAACATGCCACAAAGTTGTTCGCCATTATCACATAATACACGATATTCTTCAATCCATTTATCAGTATCTGCTTTGATAGCGCTTTCATTAATAAACAAACCTTTGTTATATTCAGGATTAGCTATCTTATCAGCTACCATATTATCTTTAATAGACATGCTTCTTGCACAACCATAAAGATTTCTATCTTCTGGAATATGTACTAAGCCAGCTTTTCTTAATTCATGAATATTTAAGTCTTTGACTTCTTTGCCCATCAAAGTAACGCTTCCATAATTATATTTAGCTAAACCTGTAATAACATCAATTAATTCTCTTTGTCCATTGCCTTCAACACCAGCAATTCCGACAATTTCACCTTTTCTTACTGAGAAAGAAACATCATCAACTTTTTTCTTTCCTGCTTCATTGTAAACTGTTAAATCTTTTACAACTAATACATTTTCTTTTGGTTCAGCAGGTTTCTTTGGAATATTTAAATCAACATCTACACCAACCATGTAACGAGAAATATCAGCTTCTGTTACATCTTTGATATTCCACACACCAATCGTCTTACCTTTTTTAATAACAGTAACACGATCACATAATTCTTTAACTTCATTTAATTTATGGGAAATAAAGATGATTGTACAACCAGAATCTTTTAGATTCTTTAATTGAATAAACAATTCTTTAGTTTCTTGTGGAGTTAAAACAGCAGTAGGCTCATCAAGTATTAAGATTTCGCATCCTTTTACAAGTGCTTTAACAATTTCAACTTTTTGTTTAACACCTACAGATAAATCTTGAATATGAGCCTCTGGATTAATGTCAAACCCATATTTCTCACAACATTCTCTTGTCATTTCTACGGCTTTGTTGTGATCAAATTTTAAGCCTTTTGTTGGTTCAATACCTAATGTTACATTTTCAGCAACAGTTAATGTAGGAACCTGCATAAAATGTTGGTGCACCATACCGATACCAGCTTTAATAGCATCAGTAGGAGAATTTAATCTCATCTCCTCACCTTTGATAATTATTTTTCCTTCATCAGGTTGTTCAATACCAAATAGCATTTTCATTAGTGTAGTTTTGCCTGCACCATTTTCACCACAAATGGCATGAATTTCACCTTTTTTAGCTGAGAAGTTAACTTTATCGTTGGCGATGATACCGTTGTTATAAATCTTAGTAACATCTTGCATTACAAGATAGTCTTCCATACGATTATCTCCTTCTTAAAGAAAATTGCCTCTGGCACTAGACCAGAGGCAACAATAGTACCTTTTAGGTTTAAATATTTTTTTCTAGATTAGAATGCAGTATCAACTACGATTTCGCCAGAAGCGATCTTAGCTTTAACATCTTCTACAGCAGCTAATTGTTCAGCTGTGAATGTAGCTTCAGTAGCAGCAGTAACAGCAGCACCTACGTAACCACCGTTAAGACCTAATCTATAGTTTTGACCATATTCAAGAGTTCCGTCTAATTCTTTCTTGCAAGTATCATAGAAACCTTGGTTAACGTTCTTAGTCATAGAAGTAATAGTTCTAGCAGCTTTTTCTGTATCGCCAGCAGCTTCAAATGCAGCACCTTGGTTACCATCAACACCGATTACTTTAGCGCCTTCGAAATCTAATGCAGCTTCAAATACACCTAAACCAGCAGAACCACCACATGCGAATACAACATCAGCACCATCAGAATAAGAAGCTGTAGCAACGTTCTTACCAGTTGATGGATCTGAGAATGAATTCATCCAAGTTTCTTCAACTCTGATATCAGGGTTATAAGCTAATGCACCTTGTTTGTAACCAGCATAGAAGTCTAATAATACTGTGTTAGACATACCACCACAGAATGTGATGTAGCCAGTTTGAGAAGCCATAGCAGCCATATAACCTACAACGTATGAACCTTCATTTTGTTTGAATAATAAAGAAAGAACATTTTCTCTTGGGTTAGCTTCGAAATCCCATTGTTCATCATAGAACCAAACTTTTTGATCAGGATATTCAGCAGTTAGTTCAACAGTCATGCCTAACATATCATAAGTACCAACGATAATAATATCGTATTCTTCTGACATGAAAGCGTTTTCTAATTGAGTTCTCCAAGTTGAATCATCATAAGTGAATTCAATAGTAGTAGCTTCAACTTTGTCACCAAAGTCTCTGTTGATCCATTGCATACCTTCAGTACCTGAATCAAAGAAAGACTTATCACCAGTTGTACCATTGATACAATAAGCGATCTTTAGTTTTTCAGCAGTTTCACCTTGTTCTTCTTGGCCGCCTTCAGATTTAGTACAACCAACTAGAGCAAAAATCATGAAACAAGCTAATAAAACAGTCAATAGTTTTTTCATTATTTTCTCCTTTTTGTTCATTTGAACATATTTATTATATTATCAATGAAGATGCTTTTTCAAGATAAATATAATACAAATTATTTAAGATTTTTTGCTACTTCAAGGGTATCTTTTGCCAGTTGTTTAATTGAAATTTGTTTTATCCCTCTAACATATGTATCTAATTTATCACCAAATGGAGCTTTAAAATATTCTGGTATATTATTAGAGCCAATAATTGTGCCTAGAATTGTGGCAATTTGAGCAGCATTGCAATCTACATCTTGCCCACACCCACCACATATTTCTAAAGTTTTGACAAAATCGTTGTTTCCATAATACATAGCAATTACTTCAATTGCTGCATTTGGATAGGCATGAATCCAATTATATTTCTCAAGTTTCTTCTCACATGGAAGCCAAGCACTATAATAATCATCATGATTTAAACATTGTTCATATGCATATCTAATTACTTGTCCATATTCACTATCGCTTGGTATTAATTCGATGCAATATTTTAAGATTTCTTTTGTATCGCTTTTAACAAACGCAAGTGAAGCCATTAATGCGTTAAACACTTCGCCTAAGATGCCGTTTCGATCATGAGATATTGACGCATCTTTCCAAGCCGCTTTTGCAGCCATATAAAGGTTTCCAGGATATATTTGTCCACAAACAGCGCCTCTCATTTGAGCTCCAATCCATTCATTAAATGGATTATGAAAACGTCCAGATTCAGGTGGCAATATACCTACCTTCAAATTATTTAAAGCCCACTCTTCTGCAGACCAACCACTAGGAATTCTTGCTACCCATTCTCTTGCGATATCTTTTGCGCTAGTAGCTTTACCATTTTCTTTGTAAGCTAACAATAAACATAATTCATAAGTAATATCATCGTTGTAAGTATTTGGCTTACGAACATATTTACTTACTTCACCATTGTAGAATTCTTTAATAGCTTTGCCAGTATGTCCTTCAAGACATGTTCCATATGCGCCACCAATAATCTGTCCTAACCAACCTGCATAAAAATTATCTAATTTATTTTCAATATCGACATCATAAATCGGTAATTTAACACTATTTGCATATTCTTCAAATGAATCATAAAATTTTTGTTTCCAATAAGGACTGTTTTCATCTTTTTTAGCATCATAACAAGCATTGAATACATCTTGTTCACACTTATGAAGTAATACCATATCATTATCATCATAGGCTTTTAGTCCTTTTTCAATTAATTCGTTGCTGTTTTCTACAATATAACCTTTATTCTCCGTGGCCTGTATTGCAGCATTACAAATCATCTCATGCGCTCTTGAACCCGGAACTTGAGAATGCCAATGAATCTTAGTTAATAAGTCTTGTGCTTCTTCTGGTCCATTAGATTGTTCTTCCCAAAATATTTCATTATCATCTTGTAAAAATTGGGGAACTTCATTCCTTAATATTGATGTTGCTCTTTCCCATGCTTTCATAAGAATGCCCTCCTAAAATTATTATATTTTATATTTTTATAATTTATATGAAATAAATTGTAATTTAGTGTTATTATGAAATTGTCCTACATAATCGTATATACTTTCAAATCTGGTGAAAGCGTTTCTACCCTGTGACCTTAATCGCGGGACTACGATGAACTTTTATCAATCTTTCGGAAGTGTAAGTTCGAAAGATTTTTATTTTTTTACGATATGTAGATGAATAACTATGGGAGGACAAAATGTTAGAGAAGTTATTTAAACTTAAAGAAAAAAAGACTAACGTTAAAACAGAATTAATCGCTGGTTTAACAACTTTCCTTGCAATGGCTTACATCCTGGCAGTAAATCCACTTGTATTATCTGCTTCAGGAATGGATTCTAATTCAGTATTCCTAGCTACAGCCATTGCTTCAGCAATCTCTTGTATATTAATGGGATTGTTATCAAATTATCCAGTTGCACTTAGTGCTGGTATGGGTACTAATGCCCTATTTTCTTACACATTATGCTTAGGTGCTGGATATACGTATCAAGAAGCATTAGCTGTTGTATTCTTGTCTGGTGTAATTTTTGTAATTATTTCTATAACTGGTTTAAGAAAAATTGTCATCAATGCAATTCCTAAGAATATGAAGCTTGCTATTGGTGCTGGTATTGGTTTCTTCATTGCTTTCATTGGCTTAAAAAATGCTGGTATTGTTGTCGCAAATTCTGCTACTGCAGTATCTCTTGGTAATTTCACAAGCCCAGAAGTAATACTTGCCATCTTTGGTATTTTAATTACCGTTGCCTTAGTTATTAAAAAAGTTCCTGCTGGTGTATTCTGGGGTTTAGTAATCACTGCTGTTGTTGGTATTATCATGACACTTTGTGGCTTAACTTCTGGTGATCCAATTAATAATCCACTTCCATCACTTTCAAATTTTAGCTTAAGCTTTAATTTCTCAATGCCAACATTTGGTGCTTTCTTTGATGGATTTAAAACTTTATTTAATCATCCTGATTGGTTTGTAATGACATTCGCATTCCTATTCTCTGATTTCTTTGATACTGCTGGTACATTGGTCGCTGTAGGAAATGATATTGGCTTAGTTAATGAAAATGGTGAAATGGAAAATGTTGAAAAAGCATTACTAGCTGATTCAGTTGGCACAGTTGTTGGTGCTGTATGTGGTACATCAACCGTTACATCATTTGTTGAATCAGGAAGCGGTGTTGCAGCTGGCGGTAGAACTGGTTTGACTGCTGTAACTACAGGTATCTTATTTATTCTTGCAATTATTTTTGCGCCTGTTCTTTCAATTATCACTTCATCAGTAACTACTCCAGCACTTGTTGTTGTTGGTGTATTGATGGCACAACAATTAAAAGACATTGATTGGGGCAATATAGTTGATGCTACTCCAGCATTTATTACAATTCTTGTAATGGTACTTGGCTATTCAATTGCTGATGGTATTGCTACAGGCTTTATTGTATATACATTAGTTAATGCTGTTTGTGGCAAAATAAAAGATATTCACCCTTCAGTTTGGGTATTAGATATTATCTTTATTGTTTATTTCATTGTTTAATTTTAAACAACAAAATCTTACACAAGTTAAAGGTCATCAATTATGATGACCTTTTCTTTTTAATACTTTCTTTTCAATTACTTTATAATTGTTTTTCAAGATGATTATTAATGAATTGCGATCAATTTTTAGTTGATTAAAGAATTTCAATTTTTCTTGAGCAGACAATCTTAATTTTTGTAATTCGCCTTTTAAACGATCAATAAATATTACGCCATTATATTCTTCCGCAATCTTTTTAATCTTGTATATTAATTTAGAACTAAAGAAAATATCAATAATAAAAACACCATAGAATAAACCGATAAAAAATGAAAATGCTAAATTATTTGATAGCCAGATAATTCCATTAATACATATTGGATATATTAATAAATGAAATATTGCGCCAAGTAGTGTCCACAATAGTCCAAATATTGGACATATCACACCTTTAAAATTGCCCCATAAATGGCTATAATCCCATAAACGAATATTGAATTTTAAAAGAATTAATCCACCTATCATTTCGATTAGTGTCATTGTTAAACCAATAATGATTATCGGTATAATAACAATTCGAGTTTGAATAATTTCATTGCTTATATAAGTAACAAGAAACATCGCTACAAGACCAAAACCATATATCGGTAAATATGGACCATAACAAAAACCAGGATTTATAAAGAATAAGCCTTTAGGCCCATCATGGGCAATGAGATTTCTAAAAAAGAATTCCAGTATCCAGCCAATAATTGATCCAACAAAAAACAAGAACGCTAATACAAGTAAAATATTCATATCCTAATCCTTTGACCAATATAGTGCAGTATTGATAGCTTTTTTCCAACCATTTAGTTTTTCAATACGTTTTATTTCACTCATCTTTGGCTCAAATATTTTATCAATAGACCAATTGGCTCTAATTTCATCTAAATTAGAATAATAATCGATAGCTAACCCAGCTAAATAAGCTGCGCCTAAAGCTGTTGTTTCAATGCATGAAGGACGATAAACCGAGGCATTTAAAATATCGGCTTGGAAGGATAGCAACAAATCATTAGCACAAGCTCCACCATCAACTTTTAGTTCTTTTAGTTTGATATTTGCATCTTCTTCCATTGCTTTTACAATATCATGTGTTTGATATGCAATTGATTCAAGTGTAGCTCTTGCAAGATGCTTATTGTTAAAGCCTCGAGTTAAGCCAACAATTACTCCACGAGTATGTTGAGACCAATAAGGTGCGCCAAGTCCTGTAAAAGCAGGAACAATATACGCCCCTTCACAATCTTCAACTTGGCTTCCTAATTCTTCTGATTGACTTGCTTTATCAATGATATGCATTTCATCTCTTAACCATTGAATGGCAGCACCACCAATAAATATAGACCCTTCAAGTGCATAATTTACTTCCGTATCATAACTAGCAGCAATGGTTGTAACAAGTCCATGTTTAGAATTAACGGCCTCATGTCCAGTATTCATCAATAAGAAGCAACCTGTTCCATATGTGTTTTTCATTTCACCACTTTCAAAACAGCATTGTCCAAATAATGCACATTGTTGATCTCCTGCCGCTGCTGCAATCTTAATTGGTTCGCCAAATAATTCAGAATAAGTTTCACCAAATAAGTAACTAGATGGTTCAACATCTGGAAGCAAGCTACTTGGTATATCTAATAAGTCTAATAATTCTTCATCCCATTTTAATGTATGAATATTAAAAATCATTGTTCGACTAGCATTAGTATAATCAGTAGCATGAACTTTGCCACCAGTCAATTTATATATAAGCCAAGAATCAATAGTACCAAATCTTAATTCGCCTTTATTAGCTTTTTCTCTTGCACCTTCTACGTTATCTAATAGCCATTTAATCTTTGAACCAGAAAAATAAGCATCAGGAATCAAGCCTGTTTTTTCTTTAATTAAATCGCTATAACCTTTTTTAACTAAATCATCAATAATTTCACTAGTTCTACGACATTGCCATACAATCGCATGGTATATTGGCTCACCTGTATTTTTATCCCAAATTACCGTTGTTTCTCTTTGGTTAGTAATACCAATAGCAGCGATGTCTTTTGGCTTAACATCAATTTTATCCATTGCCTTTTTAGCAACTTCAACTATTGATTCAAATATCTCATTAGCATCATGTTCGACCCATGCTGGTTTAGGATAATATTGTTTGAATTCCTTTTGAGCAACTGATAACACGTTGCCCTTCTTATCAAAAATGATACAACGAGAACTTGTAGTTCCTTGATCAAGTGCCATTATGTATTTCATAAAATGCCTCCAACAATTTAATTTTAGCATTTAATGTGGCAAAATATAAATAAGGCGAAAATATGTTATATCCAGATTTTTTAAAGAAAGAAGACTATATAGGCATTTGTGCATTAAGCGCAGGTGTAGGAAAAAAACTAGATGATTATTTAAAAGCATTAGCTGTTTTAAATATCCAAAACTATAATATTGTAGAAACAAAAAGCGTAAGAGTAAACAACGAACGTGCTAATAGCCCAATTGAAAGAGCTAATGAATTTGGACAATTAATTAATGACGAACAAATTAAAATGATCATCATGGCTAGCGGTGGTGATAGTCAAATAGAAACTATTCCTTATATAAACTATGAAGAAATAAAAAAACATCCTAAATGGATTATGGGCTATTCAGATCCTACAAATTTATTGTTGCCGATAACGACAATGTTAGATATTGCGACAATTTATGGATATAATGCTTCATCATATGATCTTAATTTTGATTTAGATCAAATAAATAATTTTAATATTATTGAAGGCAATCTAATTGAACAAAAATCATTTGATAAATATATTGACTTTATCGATATCGTCAACAAGAACAATAAGTATCATCAAGTAAAATGGAAAGCAGATAATAAGATTCATTTCAATGGTCGATGCATTGGTGGCTGTTTAGATGTAATCGAAAAATTTGTTGGTAATAAATATGATTATGTTAATGATTTTATTGAAAAATATAAGGATGATGGCATTATATGGTATTTTGACATATTTTCTTTAAGTGCCTATCAAACATATCTAAGTCTTCTACAATTAAAAAATGCTGGTTATTTTAAATACTGTAAAGGTGTACTATTTGGAAGAGTCGCCTTTAAAAGTACAAATGACAGTAAGTTAATCACAAGCTATGATGAAGCCTACAAAACAGCATTAGTAGATATTCCTTATATTTATGATTTAGATATTGGTCATACAAAACCAAGAATGACAATAATCAATGGTGCTATCATTGATGTTGATTATGAGGACAATAAAGGAAGTATTAATTTTCAACTTAAGTAAATATGGAAAACAAGATTAGTATAAAAGACTTATATATTTCTTTCTTCAAAATTGGCTTATTTACATTTGGTGGCGGTTTAGCAATGATTCCGATGTTAGAAAAAGAAATTGTTGAAAAACGACACTGGTGTAATGAAGAAGAAATATTAAATTATTATGCAGTTGGGCAATGTACTCCAGGTATTATCGCTGTTAATACAGCAACTTTTGTTGGTTATAAACATCGTGGAATTATTGGTGGCATTGCTACAACTTTGGGTGTAATAAGTCCTTCACTTATTATCATTACGATAATTGCTTCTTTCATTAAAAATTTTGCATCCTTAACAATTATTCAAAACGCATTAAAAGGTCTAGGGGCTGGAGTTTGTGCCATCATTATTCCTTCTATTATTAAGATGTTTAATAATTCAATTAAATCGATCTTCTTATTTATATTAGCTGTACTATCTTTTATTTCAGTAGAGTTTTTTAAAGTTCCTGTATATTTGATTGTTATATTTGGTATTATAGCTGGGTTGTTATATGGAAAAGTGAGGTCAAATAAAAATGATCTATCTTAGACTTTTCTTTGAATTCTTTAAAACTGGCTTATTTGCGATTGGTGGCGGCTTGGCAACTATTCCTTTTCTTACTGAGATAGGTCAAAAAACTGGCTGGTATACAATGCAAGAGTTAAGCAATATGATTGCCATTTCGGAATCAACACCAGGTCCTATGGGTATAAATATGGCAACATATGTAGGCTTTAATGTTGGTGGTCCTTTAGGTTCACTTGTCGCAACAATTGGGGAAGTAAGCCCTTCTGTAATAATAATCATGTTAATTTCAAAGATTATTTATAAATATAAAGACAATATTTATATTAAAAATGCCATGGCTGGCATAAGAGCCGTATGCATTGGCTTAATAATTTATGCTTTCTTTAATGTTTTTTCATCTAGCGTTATCCTTCTTGATAGATATGTACCTGGCATTACTTCAATTAATTCAATAATTGAAATAAGAAGATTAATTATATTTATTTTTATCTTAATCTGTAGTTTTATATTTAAAAAAGTTCATCCAGTAATCTGGATAGCTACAAGTGCAATTTTAGGTATTATTCTATTTAGTATTTAATTTTAACTAAATATAATCCACAGCCAGTAATGTTGTAACGCTTTGTATTTTTGCTAGGTGTATTTAACATTTTTTTAATATCGTCAAGGCTTTTTTGTCCTCTTCCTAAATCAATTAAAGTCCCAACCATAATCCTTACCATATTTCTTAAAAAACCATCACCAGTAACTTTTATTTTAATAACATCGCCCTTTTTAGTTATTTTAAATTCAGTGATTGTTCTAATTTGATTAGCTTTAATTGAATAAGGAGTTGTATTAAAAGATGAAAAATCATGAGTACCAATAAATAACTCTGTGCCCTTTTTCATTAAGTTTAAATCTAGTTTAAAAAAACTTTGATATGCATAACCATTTAAAAAAACATTGTATTCACCTGTATTAATTAAATATTCATAAGTTTTAGATTTAACACTATAACGAGCATGAAAATCTTCATTTACTTTTTGAACTTCAATTATATGAATATCTTTAGGTATTAGCGCATTAATTGAACCTTTTAATTTATAACAATCAAATTCCTTTTCATTATCAAAATGAAAGACTTGTCCATACGCATGAACTTTCGCATCTGTTCTTGATGCCATAACAATACGAACATCTTCTTTAAATATTATTTTTAAAGCTTTTTCAATAACATCTTGAATAGCTAGTCCATTCTTTTGTGATTGAAAACCAACATAATTATTTCCATCATATGCTAAGGTAACTTTATACCTCATAGATAAAACCTCGAAGCAATCATTAGCCCTAAAATTACTAAAGATCCAATTACAAACATTAAATCTTTAAATGTAAATATTAATTGATGATAGCGTGTTCTCTCTTTATCTGGTACATAGCCCCTCGCCTCCATTGCATCTGCCAATTCAAAAGCTCTTTGAAATGCAACCGTAAATAGAGGGATTATTAAACTTAATATAGCATTAATCTTTTCTCTTAGTTTTCCTTCTTCAAAATCAACACCACGAGATTTTTGTGAATTCATAATTCTCATTGTTTCTTCAATAATAGTAGGAATAAATCTTAAAGCAATAGAAATCATCATCGCAATTTCATGATATGGAAAATGTATTATCTTTAATGGCGATAATAAAGATTCAATTCCTAAGGTTAAATCAAGTGGTTTAGTTGTTGCAGTAAGCGTTGTTGTTATCATAATCATTAATAATATTCTTACAACTATAAATAATGTGTTCAAGATAGCCGTTTTGTATATTGGATAGCTAAATATATAAAACCATATTTCACCTGTTTTGATTGTCAAACAATTTATTATTAACAAAAATAGCAACATAAAAGTTGTTGGTTTTAAAGCTTTTAAAATCATTGAAATTTTTATTTTAGAGATCAAGACAACACTAAAAATAATAATACCAAGGAATAAATAACACCACCATGATTTAGGGACAAAAATAGAAGCTATCAATATAAATAGCGCAATTATTTTGGCTCTAGGATCTACTTTATGTATTGGCGAATTTAAAGGTAAATATTTGCCAAAGACTATTCCGTTCATTTCTTATTAATCTCCTTAGCTAAATATTTACTTAATTCCTCAATCGTTCGAATATTGGGGTCAATTTTGAAACCATTTTTTGTTAATAGCTCTTTGAATAAGACTATTTTAGGTTTTAATAAATTATATTTGTCTGATAATTCTTTGTTATTGAATAAGTCTAATGTTAATCCATTGAATATTACTTTCCCATGATCCATTAAGACAGTATTATCAGCAAAGTTATAGACCATTTCATTATCATGAGAAACGATTATAATAGTAGTATTTTTTTGTTTATTAAGATTAATAAAAATATTAATCATCTCGCTTGCGCCTTTTGGATCTAAACCAGCAGTTGGTTCATCCAAAACTAATATCTTTGGCTCTAACGCTAAAATGCCAGCAATAGCTATTCTTCTTTTTTGACCACCAGAAACATCTAATGGGGAAATATCATAATACTTTTCTTCAATTCCAACTAATTTCAAAGCTTCTTTAGCTTTTTGAATTGCTTCCTGTTCACTTGCACCATAGTTTTTTGGTCCAAACGCTACATCTTTTAGTATCGTTTCTTCAAATAATTGATATTCAGAAAATTGGAAAACCAAACCAACTTCTTTTCTTAACGCTTTAAGACCTGTGTTTTTTTGTTTAGCTACTATTGTTCTATCAAGTATTTCTAAACTTCCAAAACTAGGCAATAATAAAGCATTCAAATGTTCAACAAGTGTTGATTTACCAGAACCAGTTTGACCGATAATGGCAGTTATTTTGCCTTCTATCAAGCTCAAGTTAATATCATCTAACGCTTTATGAGCATAAGGCATGCCTTCATCATAGATATATGTTAATGATTTGAAGTTAATTGCCATAGTTCTTTTGCCATCCCTTCTAAATCATTGCTCTTTAATTTAATATGTTGTTTATTAAATGCTTCTTTAACCTTTAAGCTAAATGGAATATCCAAATCTATTTTTCTCAATTCTTCAGCATTATTAAAGACATCTTTAGCTTTGCTATATGCATAGACCTTTCCTTTATTCAATACAAGACAATTGTCACTCAATAAAACTTCTTCAATATCATGAGTAATAGATATAATGGTGTATTTTTTTGTATCACTTAAAAGACTCATTAATTTCTTAATATCGCTTTTCCCTTTAGGATCAAGCATTGAAGTTGCCTCATCAAAAATAATAATTTCTGGATTCATAGCCAAAACACCAGCTATTGCGACTCTTTGTTTTTGCCCACCAGATAAAGCAGTTGGTTCTTTATCTAAAAAATCTAGTACACCAACCTCTTTAGCATATTTATTGATAATATCATCCATTTCTTCTCTTTTAATTTGTTTGTTTTCAAGTCCAAAAGCTATATCGTCTCTTACTGTTGAACCAATGAATTGATTATCAGGATTTTGGAAAACAATTCCAAGTTTGCTTCTTATGCTATGAATATTTGTAGCATTCACTTCTAAACCATCAATTTTAATCGAACCACTTTTAGCTTCTAATAAACCAGCTATTAATTTAGCTAATGTTGATTTACCAGAACCATTGTGTCCAATTATACATGTATATGTGCCTTTTTCAATGTTAAAAGAAAGATTATCTAAAACTAGATTATCTTCAACATAAGAAAAGCAAAGATCTTTTACTTCAATAAAACTCATAACTATTCTATTATACACTACTTTACTAAATGTATTACTATAGCACATTATTAAGCTTTTTGTATTATAATGATTAAGGAAAAAGGAGAAAAATATATGCCACTAGTAACTAGTACTGAAATGTTTAAGAAAGCATATGATGGCGGATATGCAATTGGTGCTTTCAATGTAAACAACATGGAAATTATTCAAGGTATTACTGAAGCAGCTAAAGAATGTAATGCTCCTGTAATATTACAAGTATCTAAAGGCGCAAGAGCTTACGCTAATAGAACTTATTTGGTTAAATTGGTAGAAGCAGCTGTAATTGAAACTGGTTTACCAATTTGTCTTCACTTAGATCATGGCGATTCATTTGAAACTTGTAAAGAATGTGTTGATGATGGTTTTACATCAGTAATGATTGATTGTTCTTCTAAACCACTAGAAGAAAATATCCGTATCACAAAACAAGTTGTTGAATATGCACATGCTCACGGTGTTGTAGTCGAAGCTGAACTTGGAACATTAGCTGGTGTTGAAGATGATGTTAAGGTTTCTGCTGAAGATTCTTCTTATACAAAACCAGATGATGTTGAAAGATTTGTTAAAGAAACAGGTTGTGATTCATTAGCTATCGCTATTGGTACTTCACATGGTGCTTATAAGTTCACTCCTGAACAATGCACTAGAAATGAAAAAGGAATCCTCGTACCACCTCCACTACGCTTTGACATTTTGGAAGAAGTATCTAAGAGACTTCCTGGCTTCCCTATCGTTTTACATGGATCTAGTTCTGTTCCACAAGAATATGTGAAGATGATTAATGAAAACGGTGGAAAGATGCCAGATGCTGTTGGTATCCCTGAAGAACAACTTCGTCAAGCTGCAAGAATGGCTGTTTGTAAGATTAATATTGATTCTGACTTACGTCTTGCAATGACTGGTACAATTAGAAAATTCTTTAACGAGCATCCTGAAAAGTTTGACCCTAGAGAATATTTGAAACCAGCTAGAGCAAACATCAAAGAATTGGTAAAACATAAAATCGTTGATGTTCTTGGCTGCGATAACAAGATTTAATAAAAAGAAGGAGAAATCCTTCTTTTATTTTGTTATTATATTGTTGAGGTAAAAAATATGAAAAGTTTAGTAGCATACTTCTCTTATGTAGGAGAAACAGAATTAAATCGTCAAATAGTTGAAATTCAAAAAGGTCACACTGAAATAGTCGCTGAAAAAATCGCCAAATTAGCTAATGCTGATTTATATAAAATTGAACCAGCAATTGCTTATCCAAAAAAATATACAGATGTTGTAAATGTAGTAAGAAAAGAAAATGATGAAAATCCAAAAGTAGAAATTAAAAACCTACTTCCTAGTATTTCAGAGTACGACACAATCTATATTGGTTTTCCAATTTGGTATCGTACATACCCTAGAATCGTTGCTTCTTTCTTAAGCAATTATGATTTTACTGGCAAGACAGTTAAACCATTTTGCACAAATGATGAAGGTTCATTTGGCATTGCCCTTCTTGAATTAAATGCACAACTAAAAGGTGCAAGTGTAAAACCTGGCATTGCCATTCATGGCAGCGATGTAAATAGCTGTGATGAAAAAATTGAAGCTTGGATTTAAAAGAAACACATTAGTGTTTCTTTTATTTTTCATCAATTAAGACAACTGCTTGAGCAATTGCTCCTTGTCCTTGCCCTACAAAACCAAGACCTTCTGCACAAGTAGCTTTGATATTTATTTGTTTAATATCAATGCCTAATGTATAAGCGATATTGTTTCTCATCTGTTCAATATAAGGTGCTAGCTTAGGCTTTTCAATAATAACTAAACTATCAATATTGTTTATTCTATAGTTATTCTCATCTAATAATTCTTTTGTATATTCTAATAATTTTAAAGAAGAAATATCTTTATATTTAGGATCATTATCAGGAAAATGTTTGCCTATATCCCCTAAGCCCATTGCTCCTATTAAGGCTTCAATGATTGCGTGTAATAAGACATCCGCATCACTGTGTCCTAATAGGCCTTTTTCAAAAGGTATCTTTACGCCACCGATAATTAAATCTCTTCCTTCAACTAAACAATGGATATCTTGTGATTGTCCTATACGCATCATAATGTTACCTCGCTAATACTATCTACTACCTTACATCCTGATTGTAATAATCTTTCTTTATTTTGATGTCCTTTAGCTATTAGAATACATCTTATTCCCATTTCTTTTGCGACTTCCGCATCATGCAAGCTATCACCAAATAAGATACAGTCTTCTTTATTTTTATCTTTGATGAAAGCTAGTCCATTTTCTAATTTAGAATGAGCATAAATATTATCTAGTCCTATTATTTCATCAAAATATTGATACACTTCTAATTCTTTTAATTGTTGAGTTAAATGTTCTTTCATTGAAGCACTTAAAACAATATTTTTATTTCCTAATTTATGATTTTTAATTAGAAAATCAACTATTCCTTCATGTACCTTGCAACGCCTACGATTAGATACATAATAATCCATCCAATATTGGCCAACTTCATGCCAATCAAGAACATCGAAGTCAAAGCCTACATTTTCATAATATTGTTTAACAGGAAAAGTAAAACATTTATAATATTCTTCTTTATCTAAAGGCCCTCTATCTAGATATTTATTAATTGTAAGATTAATAGCTTCTAAACTGATATCTAAATCATCAACAATAGTTCCATTAAAATCAAAGATAACATATTTCATCTTTATAATTTTATAATAAAAAATGCACATTTTATTTACCTATTTCAACACAGAATTTAAAATAGGCATTTTATTGTGCATCTTTATCAGTTTTAAATAATTATTTATTTTTCTACATGAATATTAAATGTAGGTGATTGAACAAAGAATGAACTGCCATCTGAATATGTAAAATATACTGGAATATCAACTGTTTCAAATACAGCGCCTGCAGCTTCAATATTGCCTGCACCATCATTTATTAGTGCGGAAGTATAAGCTGTATGGAATTCAACGTAATCTGTTACATCAGTTTTATTTATCACAAAGTCATAACATGAGATATGCGTTGCCTTAAATGGTATTTTTTCATGTGATTCTGCTTTAACACTTACATTGTTTTGCATTTCAAAGACTACTGTTTCACCTTCTACACATACTGAACAATTAGCGCTTTTTTCTCCAGCTTTTACTGTAATTGTTGCCACACCTGGTGCTACACCTTTTACAATGCCTTTATCACTGACTGTAACAACACTATTATCACTAGATATATATTTAACTTCACTTGTGGCATTATCTGGTTTTAATGTAACAGTTAAGATGTTTGTAGCATCTACATATAATTTCATACTTGAAGGAGTAACACTTACTTCACTTGCTTCAATGGTTTTAGCTTTAGTTTCAAATTTAATTTCTTTTGTAATCTTTCCACAAGTAATATGAATCTTTGTGACTCCTGCTTTTTGAGCAATTACATTTCCTTCATTATCAACTTTAACAACATTTTCATCATCTGATTTAAATATTAATTCATCTGTTGTATCTTCAGGCGAAACAGTTATAGGAAGTTTCCATGCGCCTGTTCCTTCATAAGCATAGAAACTGTTATATTCAGAATTGATAGAAACACATGGAATATCACCATCTATAAATATAGCCTCTACTACTGAACCATTAACAGCACTACTTAGTGGTGCTTCTTTACCATCAACTTTCCATCCTTTAAAGACTTTGCCATCTTTTCCAATTGGATTACTTAGTTCTGGTACTTCATCACCTTCCCATTCTAATTGATATGTCTGTCCTTCAATTACAATTGAACAGACATTTAATTTTGTATAAATTGCTTTTAAAGTAAACGATTCTTTTACTGGTAAATCAAAATCATAAGTTTGACCATTAAGTTGCCACTCAATTAATTCTTTACCATCTTTAACAGGATTATTAGGTTTAAGTACCTTGTCACCTTCATTTACATTTTGTGCCTCAATAAAAGTACCACCATCACTATCAAAATTGATGATATAGCTAGCTTTCTTTGTGCATGCACTTAAAGATAAAACAAGAAACAAGAGAACTAATACTATTTTTTTCTTCATTTTTGCTACCTCCAATTTTATTGTAAACAAATAATAAAAAATAAGCGTGTTTACACGCTTATTAAATAATGTTTTATTTATATATTATGCTTTATCTTTCTTTAATAAAGATAAGATAAGTGCGCCAACAATTGATCCTACAAGCAAGGCAACTACATACCATACTGGATTAGATATAACAGCTACTACCCATAGACCGCCATGAGGTGCAGGTGACATGCATTTAAAGGCAGCAGATATTGCACCAGCAATTGCAGAGCCAATGATACAAGATGGTAATACACGAATTGGATCACCAGCAGCATAAGGAATAGCACCTTCAGAAATGAATGATAATCCCATGATATAGTTAACAACACCAGCTTTTCTTTCTTCTGAAGTCCATTTCTTTTTAAAGAAAGTAGTTGATAAAGCGATTACTAGTGGAGGTACCATACCGCCAACCATGACAGAAGCCATGATGATCTTGCCGGCATCACCGCCATTTGCCAACATACCTGTGCCAAATACATAAGCAGCTTTATTAACTGGTCCTCCCATATCAACCGACATCATGCCACCAACGATTGCTCCTAATAAAATAAGATTAGTTGTGCCCATTGAATCTAATAAATTAGTAATACCAATATTAATACTAGACATTAATGGATTTACTGCAAACATGATAACGCCAATCAAGAAGATTCCTGATAATGGATAAATTAATACAGGTTTAAGTCCTTCTAATGAATCAGGAAGTTTATCACATAATTTTTCAATTCCAAGTGTTAAATAACCACCGACAAAACCAGCTAATAATGCACCTAAGAAACCTGCAGATACTAGTGGTACTTCAGAATTGAATAAATGAGCGAATGAATAACCAGCATTAGCAAATGCACCACCGACAAAACCAACTACAAGCCCTGGTCTATCAGCAATACTCATGGCGATATAGCCAGCAAGGATTGGCAACATAAAGCCAAATGCTTCACCGCCTATTGTCTTAAAGAAAGCAGCTATTGGCGTATTACTACCAAAATTAGCTGGATTGATTGCTTGATTATCTACCAAGAAGGCAATCGCAATCAATATACCACCACCCACAATAAACGGAAGCATATGCGATACACCATTCATTAAATTCTTATAAATTGTGTGCCAAATAGAATCTTTTTGACCACTTTGTTTAACTTCAACTTTTTTGTTTGTTTCATAAACAGGAGCTTCATTATTTAAGATAGATTTGATTAAAGCTTCTGGTTCATTGATGCCTTTTGAAACATTAGTAATCAATACCTGTTTACCATTGAATCTGCTTAATTCAACATTTTTATCTGCAGCGATAATGATGCCTTTAGCGTTTTTAATTTCTTCATCAGTTAAGACATTTTTAGCACCAACCGAACCTTGTGTTTCAGCTTTTAATCTAATGCCCATTTCTTTAGCTTTCTTTTCAAGGTTTTCAGCTGCCATATATGTATGAGCAATACCTGTAGGACAAGCAGTTACAGCTAAGATTTCAGGATATTCATCGTCCTTTTTTTCTTCTTTTTTCTTTTCATTTTCTAATTTAATGTTTTCAGCTGAATCAATTATTTCTAATACTTCATCAGCGCTCTTAGCACTCTTTAATGCTTTGACAAATTCAGCATCAGTCAATAAAGTAGCTAAACGAGATAATACTTCCATATAAAGGTTATTTGAATCTTCTGGTGCTGCAATCATGAAAATGATATTGGCTAAAGAGCCGTCTAACGATTCAAAATCAACACCTTCTGGAACTCCTAAGTATGCCAAACCGGCTTCTTTAACAGCACTAGTTCTAGCGTGAGGTATTGCGATACCATCGCCCATTCCAGTAGTACCTTCCGCTTCTCTTTTTAAAATTGCTTCTTTATATCTTCCTTTGTCAATTACATTTCCAGCTTCAAAATGTAGGTCTATCAATTCGTCAATAGCTTCATTTTTACTCTTAGCCTGACTGCCAATTTTGATAGCCTCTTTCTTTAAAAGTTCTCTAATTTGCATTGTTTTCCTCCTTCAATACTTTATCAATTAGATTTTCAACTTCCTCTTTTTTCGCTAATTCAATAGAAAAGGCACTTGCAGATCCAGTGCACAATCCTTTAATAAAGGCATAATGGTATTTGCCACTTTCAAGATAACCACTAATAAAACCAGCAACCATTGAATCACCTGCACCAATTGAATTTACTAAAACACCTTTTGGTGCTGGACTCTGATAAATTTCTTTATTTTCGCTTACTAATACTGCCCCTTGGCCCGCTAGAGATATTAAGACATTTCTAGCACCAAGCTCTTGCAGTTTCATTGCATAAGGAATCACATCTTCTCTTGTTTTTAATTCAACACCATATATTTCACCTAATTCTTTATTATTAGGTTTAATTAAAAATGGATGAAAAGCTAAAGATTTCATTAATAAATCTTTTTCGGCATCCACGACAATATTTAATTTTTTATTTTTTAAACGATTAAGAATTTGTTCATACATGTCACTAGGCAATGTATTAGGTACACTTCCTGAAATAACTAAAATATCTTCATCTTGTAATTGATCTAAACGATTAAATAATTCTAAGATATTTTCATCACTAATTTTTGGACCTTGTCCATTGATTTCGGTTTCTTCATTACTACGCATCTTAACATTTATTCTTGAATGTCCTTCTTTTACTTCAATAAATGCTGTCTTGATGCCTTCATCTTCAATTCTCTTGACTATTTCTTTTCCTGTAAATCCGGCCACAAATCCAAGTGGTATACTATCATGTCCTAAGTTTTTCAATACTAAAGAAACATTGATTCCTTTACCACCAGCGAATATTTTTTCATATGTCGTTCTATTGATTTCACCAATTCGAAAATCATTGACATGAATTATATAATCCAATGATGGATTAAACGTCAGTGTATAAATCATAACTCGCCCCTTATTGTATATAAGCTCTTATGAGTTTATTTTATAATCATTTGCGCTTCAATAAAATGCTTTTTATTATTTTTTTAATTTGTTATAATTTTTCCATAAAATTTAATATTTTATTGGCATCTATCATATCTTTGCGATGAGAGACTCAGATAAAGATAGTATCAAATTATTATTCTCACCTTTAAGCTATATTGCCTATTTTATAATCATTATCATCATTAAAAAAGGATAGCCTAAGCTATCCTTTTTAGTCAATCATGATTTGACTATTATTGATGATTTCTTTTTTGTCTTTCTTCAAGATATTAAGTGACAATACGCCATTTTCAAATTTAGCTTTGATATCTTCATTAGTAATTTCGTTACCAACAAAGAAGCTTCTAGACATTGTGCCTTGATATCTTTCTTGTCTAACAATATGGCCTTCATTATTCTTTTGACTTTCATCTAAGCCTTTAGAAACACTAACATTCAAATAACCACCATTAAGTTCAATTTTAATATCTTCTTTCTTAAATCCTGGCAAATCAATTTCTACTTCATAATGGTCATCATGTTCACGAATATCTGTTAGCATTACCCTATTAGCATGTTTACCATAAAGCTTATGGTCAACTTGATCAAAGCCTTTTGGCCAGCTAAAATCATCCATCCAATCATCTAAGAAATTCTCTGTAAATAGTTTTGGTACAAACATAGTCATTTACCTCCTTTACTTTTCTTTCATTGTTCATAATGAACTATGTATTCCAAGCAAGTCAGTAAGTAGAAGGCATTTAGCCTGCTTATTTCCTTGTTCAATTATGTTATACACCCACATTTTAGCAATGTCAAGTGTAGAGTGCTAATTTATATATGTTAGAATATTTTTATTATGGAAGAAAGAAAAGTCGAATATATTGAACTTATTTATGATCTAATATTCGTTTATATTCTAGGTCGAAATAATGAACTCTTACAATTTATTGAAAACGGATTTATTCAAAAGAGTGTTTTCTTTACCTACTTAATGAGTTTACTTATAATTATTCAAGTTTGGAATTATTCAACATTCTACATTAATAAATATGGAAGAAACAGTATCAAAGATCACATCTTTATATTTATAAATATGTTTCTTTTGTATTTTATGGCCAATGGTACAAAAGTTTACTGGCAAGACTATTTTTTTGAATATAATATTGCGTGGCTATTTATAATGATTAACACTAGTATTCAATATTATTTAGAAATAAAGAATCATCAAAACAACATCAATGAACTTAATTACATTAAAGATACTCTGATTTGTTTATCTATTGAAATAATGTTGATAGTTTTAAATATTTTAATATACAGATTTTTCTTAATTGCCCTAAATTATATTCCGGTTTTATTTGCGATAATATCTAGTTTTATTGTCACAAAAAAGAATAAGAATATTTCTTTTGATTTTAATCATCTTAGCGAAAGAGCTATGCTTTTTGTGGTATTCACATTTGGGGAAATGATTATTGCCATTTCTAATTATTTTATTGATGGTTTTAACTTAAACGATATTTATTTCGCACTAATGGCCTTCCTTATAACCTGTGGCTTATTTTTAGCTTATGAAAAGCTATACAATAAAATAATTAATAGAACAGGAAATAACTTAGTTAAGTATTATATGTTCATTCATATCTTAATAATATTTGCATTAAATAACATAACTACTTCTTTAGGTTTTATGCGAATTGAAAGCATTTCTCTTGAACCAAAGATTATATTCTTAATTGCATCTTTTGTGATTTACTTTATTTGCATGTTACTATTGCTAAAATATAAAAGAGAAGAAATAATTATTACAAAAAGAATTATCTTATTTTCAATATTATCATTAGTGATCTTTGTAATGCTAATGCTGATATTTGAAGATAACATGTATATAAACATTTTAATTACTGTTATTTTTATATATTCCAATTATTGTCTGTTGTCTATTGTTAGTAAAAAGCCATTTAAATAAATGGTTCATCAATAATCTTGATAGGCAAATCTTTTAGTGCGTCAATGCCTTCATTAATTATCTCAAAATCTAATATATGTTCAGGTTTATGGGCATCGACTCCAACAACTGCTTTTACATCATAGTTTGATAAAATTTTCCAAAAATCATAATTAGGATAATTAAAACGATTATTGTATGTTCTTCCACGATATACGCCATGGACATTTAATTCTAAGGGAATGTTTTTTTCTTGAGCTTTTTTGCCAATCATATGTGCTGCAATCTCACAAGATTTAGAGAACTCTAATTGGTTTGTCATAATCACATCAGGATGAGCAATTATTGAAAACAAGCCTGTATCAACAGCCTCACACAATGTATAAGCATATCTTAAAATCTCTTCTTCACTATTATGATCAAACGCAAAAAAGCCATTTAATAATTCATCATCATAGTGCTGACCCAAAATCATATAATCAACCATTGATCTTAGTTCTTCTTTTTCTTTTATTATTTCTTCTTTGGGAATAAATTCCGATTCTAATCCTATTTTAATATTGATGATATCTTTATACTTTTCTTTTAAATAATTCAAGCTATCTAAATAATCTTTTAAATCAGACCAATGCATATTAATCTTCCTTCTAGGAAGATTTTTATATGGCGCATGATCTGAAAAGCCTAAAGTTTTATATCCCGCTTTTATAGCGGCTAATACATATTCTTCATCGCTTCCAAATGCGTGCCCACATCTAGTTGTATGTGTGTGGTAGTTAAAAGTTATCATATTTTCTCCATTGATAATATATCACAAAATTAAAATAATTATTATTTTAGTTACTTTTATATCAAAATGTTTTAAACTAATAGTATGTTAGAAAATATTGATTGGAAAGAAATATTAGAATCTTTAAAGATTAATACAACCAAACTTGTTATCTCTTTGATTATGATAATTGTTGTATTATTGTTGGCCTCTTTAGCTGTTAAACTTTTATCTTTTTTTACAACTCGCATTAAAAACAAAACTGAAAAAAGAATTGATGACCCTCGAGCTAAAACCACTATAACTTTATTAACAGCGATAAGAAGTGTTGGAAGATATGCGATTTATTTTATAGCTATTTGTATAATAATTAACGGATTAGGATATGGATCGCTTCTTTCAAATATTGTAACGGCTGCTGGTGTAGGCGCATTAGTAATATCACTTGGTGCCCAAAGTGTTATTAGTGATGTAATTGCTGGTACATTTATCCTGTTTGAAAACCAATATCGAGTTGGTGATTATGTACAAATAAATAATGAATATACAGGAACTGTATTGTCTTTAGCAATGCGTTGCACTTACCTTCAAACATGGAAAGGCGAAAAGATTATTATTCCAAACGGACAAATCAAAACAGTAACAAATTATTCTGGAGAATTTAATATGGCAATAGTGGACATACCTACCCCATATGAAGAGGATAGTGAAAGAATATTAAATATTATAAAAGATATCGCAAATAAATATTATGATGAACATTTGGATATTTGTTTTGAAAAACCAAATGTTGTCGCTATTAACTCATTTGATTCTAGTTCAATAACAATGACTATCTATCAAAAAGCGAAAGGCCGTAATCACATTACAATACAAAGAGATTTGAAATTAGCAGTTAAGAAAAGATTTGATCAAGATGGAATATCAATTCCATATAATCAAATTGTTGTCCACAATGTAAATGAAGAAGAAAAACCAAGGTAATATAACCTCGGCTTTTTAATGTTTAATCTTTTAAAGAATACAAAATTCTAACTCTTCTTTCGTTATTTATATAATATATCGATTAATTCTTTATCTAATTGTTTTCTCAAAATATTTTTAATATCTTAATTTTGAAAAAAATCTTTTTTCTTTAACCTATTATAATAGGCATCGCTGTTTATTCTTTCATGATGATAATTCGTTAAGAACAAAATAATAAGTTTAAATTTCTAACAAATTAAGTACCTATATTAGTGATTTGATTTGTTTTTATTCTTTTGATTGCATAATTGCTTAATAGACCGGTTAAAACACCTGTCGCAATAGAAACTATTATTAACATCGGAAACAAAGAAAATATATTAATTTGATTATATAAAATTACGACTGCCATTAATTGTCCAAAAGAATGTCCAAGTGCAGACAGCATTGAAGTAAATAACAAGGAAGCCTTTATACTATCTAAAATGATAATTATGATTGTTGATATAATAACACCGCTTGTTGATATCCAAAATGATGTGCCAAATATAGTTCCCTTTATTAAATTAGCTATAACTATTCTTAAAACTACAATAAACAATAATTCCTTTTTGCCAAAAAGTTTTATAGCTAATAATGAAATAATGTTGGCAATTCCAAACCTAATTCCAAAAGCAAGTGGTGGAATCATTAAATTTTCAACAACATTTAAAACTACAGCCAAAGCTGCAAGCATTGTCACCAATATATATTTTCTTGTTTTATTCATTTATCGTCACCATTATTCCATTTGGCAGACAAATTATCGGTACAGGATTTTCAGCAGAAATATATCCTGTATGTACACAGATTTGATTTGGACAATCAACATCTATTGCTCGACATTTGCCATCCTTTACTTCTAAATTAAACTTTCCATATTTAACATCAAAACTATAATAATTATCTTCGTTAATATCAAAAGACATCAACGTATTATTATTTGCATCTTTTACACTAACAATTACTTTATCAGTTATATTTATTTTATTTAAAACAATAAAAACAACGGAAAATAATAAAATTAATAAAATAATAATTTTTTCAATTCTTTTCATCAAAATAATTATAACAATTAAGAAGCAAAAAGGCTTGAATTTTCAAGCCTTTTGTTTCCTTAAATTAAATTATTTAAATTAATAACCGAATTTAATGTTTGTTGCACCAGCAGCAGCATCAACTGATAATAAATCAAATGATGCAACTTCGATATGTAATGTATCGAAAGTTCTAGCTTCACCAGTAGCATCTACGAATTCAAATATGTGGTTTTGACCAAGAACACCTTCGATTTCAATAGTAACTGATTCGCCATCAGCTAAACCAGCTTCACCAGCATAGTTAGTACCCTTGTCTTCAGAACCTTCTGGATACATATAGATAGCGCTAACAGTGCCGCCAGTAGCATTAGTTACATTATAAACACCAACGCCTGTACCAGCTGTGAAAGAAATATTTGTTGCACCAGCAGCAGCATCAACTGATAATAAAGAAATTGGAGCTTCTTCAATATGCAATGTATCAAATGATCTTGTTCCTTCTTCTGTTGTGAATTCTAATACAAGAACTGCATCACTAGCAGCTGTATATTCTAATTTAACAACTTTTTCGGGTGCAATTGCTTTTTCAGCAGCATAGTTTTCACCTTTATCAGCAGAACCTGCTTCATATAAATACAATTCAGTTACATCATGACCAGTCATATTGTAAACTGTGTATTTGCCTGTTGCTTCCTCAGCAACTTCTTCTTCATTATTTGCTTCTGGAGCTTTTGTACAACCAACTAAAGCTAAAGCAATTAATAAAGAAAATAAAACGACTAATAGTTTTTTCATTTTTTCCTTCTCCTTAATAAATATTTAATCAATAAATCATATTAATTAAATACCAAAATATTATACATGTTTTATTAATAATATAAAAGACAAATAACCTTATTTATTGAAATATTCATAAAAAAGGATGATTATAGAGCAATCGTGCGAATAGACTTATTAAAAAAGCGTGAAATATTATTAATTTCCCGCTTTTTAGAAAAATATTATCTAGTTTAAAACTGAATAATTAATTATTTAACAGTTAAACCATTGAAAGCATAAGTAGCAGTTACAACTAAATCTTCTGCAACATAGATGCCTTCATATTCGCCATATTGAGCCATACCACCAACATTATAAATCTTAGACATATCATAGCCTAAAGAATCTAATAATGTCATGAATGCTTTAATACGACCACCAGATTGGCACATTAAGAATACAACTTTATCTTCAGGAATTAAATCATGAAGAATGTCTAATGATTCTTCATAAGTAGCAACTGGTTCAGTTACTGATCCATGGAATAATTGTGGTTTGTCTGCACCGTTAGCTTCTGCATCAAATACTACTGCAAAGTAAGGAATGCATTCAAAATTTCTTAAGTGTTTTTTAGCGAAATCGCCAAAGTCTCTAGCATCAATATAAACAACGCCTTCGATACCTAAGTAATCAGTTAAATTACTTGAATTGATTGTTGAGCAGTCTAATGAATAATCATCAAGTGCACAAGCAATTGAGTTACCATCTTTGTCTGAATAAGACTTAGATGTATCTCTTGGTGCTGGTAAATCAGCAACAGTCTTAGCAGGTTCTACAACTTCGCAAGCTTCACATTCAGGACATGAAGCACAACCAGCAAGAAGTAAAAGTGCTAATAAAGCAACTAAAAGTTTTTTCATTTTTTTCTCCTTCTTTTTAGTTAAAATGACTATCTGTAGCATGGTAATCATATAATGCATCTAGCATTAAAATAATGTTGTTTGTTGAAACTGAAGCACCAGTGAAATGATCAAGAGAATAATTTTCTCTGCCTTCTCCACTAGAGAAATCTTCAGGATTTATATTATCAACTGGTCCAACAGTACTTGAACAACCAGCTATAGATTTAATATAGTTCCCGTCTTTGCCAATAAAGAATGGAATGTATTCCTCTTTGATTGATATTTGCTTACTAACTGGGAATGGCTCACCATCCTTAATAGCATTTTCATTATAGTCATACATTACATTTGTACCTGGCATTGGATGCGTAGTACCAGTATCGCCCCAGAAACCAGCCAAATAATCGTCACCTTTAGCACTTGAATCATAATCAAATGATAAAGTTCTAATTGTACTATCAAGTGGATTACCGCTTTCAGGAATAGTTAATTCTACATAGGCGGTTTGCCAATAGTTAACATTTGCTGAACGACATGTACAAGATAGATAAGTTATTTGATATTTAATATATCTCTTCGATGCATATTTAAAATCAATAAACGCATAGAAGGTATCAATATCTTTTGGACCATTAATATGCGTAATTGGAATTACAGCTACTGCATTTCCTCTACCTGATGTAGCTAAATCACCTGAATTTAGAACTTCATTAACTGAATCTAAATCCATCATTGCACAAGCTTCGTCACTACCGTTTTCTGAAATGTTGCCAATTTGTATTGTACAGCCACATACTGAAAGAATTGTGACCAATAGAAGCGCAATCTTAATAATCGTTTTCATTTTTCATTACCTCTTGTTATATTATAACTTTTATTTTTTGTTTTTTGAATATTTACCATAAAAAAAGAGCTATTAAAATGTAGTAAAATTAATAATATGAAAAGAATTATATTAGTTATTTTAAGCTTATTACTTGTGGCATGTAGTGCTACAAAAGAAGAAAATGAAGCCATTAAAAAAGAAAGTGTCTTCTTAGGAACTTTAAATGATAGTGAAGGTCAAATGGTTTTGCCTTTAAATACGGAAGTTTATTTAACATACTGTAAAGAAAGTAAAAAAGATGTCTTACTAAATAAATGTCAAGAATTGTTATTTGAATATCATAAATTATTAGATAGCTATCGTTACTATATAGATGAAGACAATAAAACAATCACTAATTTAAAAGTTATCAATCAACATTTTAATGAAGAAATAGTAATTGATGAAAAATTATTTGATGCTTTAAAAGAAGCTATCGAATTGTCTAAATTAACTAAAGGCTATTTTAACCCAACAATAGGTAAACTATTTGCATTGTATAACGATAAATTTTTACCATATGATACTAATAATACTGACCCTAGTAAGGAAGAAATCAAATTAATGCTTGAAGCTGTTGTACCTTATGAAGAAATAGATAAATACATTGTATTAAATGAAAAAAATACCTCAATCACTTTAATTCCTTATAACAATTTAGAATATGAAATAAATTTAGGCGCATTTTCTAAAGGCTATGTTATTGATAAGATATATGAAGAATTAATTAAATATCATACCTCTTTTATGATTAATGCGGGATCATCTTCAATTTGTGCATATATTGATGAAAATGAAGACGTGAAATGGTCAGTTGGTTCAAAAGATCCAAATGATAAAAGTAGCATTCTATATGCTTATCAATTAAATAATGGTTTTATTTCAACAAGTGGTGACTATGAACAATATTATTTCAATGAAAACAATATTAGAAGACATCATATTATAAATCCATTTACAGGCTATAGTGAAAACTATCATCGAGTAGTAGAAATAAAAAGTGATAAAAAAGATAGTGCTATTGATGCGCTAACAACCGCTTTATTCTCTATTGATGATCTTCAAACAATTCAATCAATCATTGATGATGTTTCTTTATATTACGATATGAAAATAGATTATTGTCTAGAAAAAGATGATTATACTCTAATAATGAGTGAAGGCTTTAAAGAAATTTTAATTGATTCTTATTCTTCAAATAAAATAAAGGAGATTATAATCGAATGAAAAGAATAATTCCGCTATTGTTGCTTTGTATTTTATGTTCATGCGCTAATTCTCCAAAAGAAGAAATAATAAAAAGTTTACCGGCTAAAGAAAATCCTGATTCTTCATTGATGTCTGAATCTCCTATTGGCGCATATAATATTGATGATTATTTATTTCTTGATAATGTTTTATATATAGATACTAGGTCAAGTGAACAATTTTTAATCAATGGTCATATTGCCGGATTTATAAATATACCATTTTATGAGACAATTGCTAGTTTTGAAAAAAAGGACAATGTTTTGTTCAAGATGGAAAAAATAAGAAACGACAATGGCGAACTAATTGCCAATGTTGGTGATGTTGGATCCTTTATTCCAAATTATGAAGAATCTGAAGAATATTTAAATCATGTATTTCCAAAAGATAAACAACTAGTAATAATTGCAACTGCTGGAGTTGAATCAAGTTATTTAATAAACTTATTATTACAATATGGTTATGATGGCAATAATTTATATAATGCAGGTGCTATGGAAAACTCTTTAGCTAAAAATATCGCTTATTTTGATTTAGAAAATCCAAGATACAAAATTGATGGTATTGATGCATATAAAATGAAAATAGAATACAACTGGGGTGAATTAACTCCTTATGATGATTCATTTGAAACGCCTATAGAATAAAACAAAATGGGATAAACCCCATTTTGTTTTATTTAATATCAATTGTAGAACCATCAGGTCCAGGTGTTGTCTTTAGATATTCAATAATCTTTTCACGATCTTTTTGTTTTAAAGGATTGCAAGGTATGATATCTAGCTCCCCTGATACGATAGCTTCGGCCATGCCTCCACATCCAGAATATCCACAAGAACCACAATTATATCCTGGCAACATTTCGATCAATTCTTGAAGGCGCTTGTCTTCTTCTTCAACATGAAATTTTTCTTTAGCTATTGATAACAAAACACCCAATAATGCACCAATCACGAGCATTACGACAAAGGCAATTAGAAATGACAACATTTTATACCTCCTGTTTAATAGTAGGATGATGAATACAACTAGTTATTTTACATCCTGAACATTTTTCACTCATATCTTCACACCCTTCAGGCTTAGCTGTTTTGGAATTTAAATAATAACCAACAGCAACTACTGCCCCAAGAATAACAAATAAACAAATAGCGTAAATCATTAGACAATTCCTACAAGTCCAGCAAAAGCTAAAGCCATAAGGCCAGCAACAACTAAGCCAATTGGATTACCCTTAAATGCTTTTGGAGTATGAGCATAATCTAATCTTTCTCTAATGCATGAGAATAAATAGATAACAAGTAAGAAGCCTAAAGGTGTTGCTATTGAATTGACCACAGTTTCAAGAAAATTATAACCTTTAGAAATATTTTCTTGGGCAACATATAATACAGTACAGTTTGTAGTAATCAAAGGTAGATAAACGCCTAATGATTTATAAAGACCTGGCATTTTCTTCTTCATAAACATTTCTACAAATTGGACAAAGGCAGCAATAATTAAAATAAATGAGATTAATTGCATATATTCAATATGTAGTGGAATTAATACCAAATATTGTAAAGCATAAGTAAGCATTGATGAAGAGAATATTACAAAGACAACAGCAAGTCCCATTCCTAATGCTGATTTAGTATTTTTAGAAACGCCCAAAAAAGGACAAACTCCTAAGAATTTCGCTAAAACAATATTATTGATAAGAACTGCTGAAAGAGCTAATGTTAAGAGTTTCATTATTTTTTGCCCTCCTTAGCTTTTTGATTAATTAATGCAAATAGTGCAGCTACAACAGCAAATGTTAAGAAAGCACCAACACTTGATGAGAATAAAGAAATTGTATAATTTTCAAGTTGTGGCATGCCAATTCTAATAATCAATTGTGACATATCAAATGGATTATAGAATGATACCCAAGCTGTAGATAAGAATTCTCTAATAACAGATAGGATAACAATCGCAAATGTATATCCAAGTCCCATTCCTAGTCCATCAATTATACTAGCAAGTGGTGGATTCTTTTTAGCAAAGGCTTCAGCTCTACCAAGAATAATGCAATTGACAACAATCAATGATAAGAATGCGCCTAAAGCATCAAATAAAGCCGGAATATAAGCGTGAACTAATAATTCAACTACCGAAACTAGTGTTGCAATAACAACAATATATACAGGTATTCTAATTTCATCTGGTGTAATATTTCTGATTAAAGAAATAATTAAATTTGAGAAAATTAGAACAATTGTTACACACAAACCCATACCTAAGGCATTATTTAAGTTAGTAGATAAAGCTAACGTAGAACACATACCTAAATATAGGCAGAATACAGGGTTTTCTTTAATAAAACCGTTTTTAAAATTCTTCATATGGTCCCTCCTACTTTACTGCCTCATAAGCTTCAAATACTTCGCCCATTATAGTTTTTAAAGCAGTTGAAGTAAATGTAGCGCCTGATAACATATCAATTTCATCTACACTCTTTTTATTTAAATATAGATTTGCAATATTTTCTTTTTCAAAACAACGAGCACCAAAACCATTTGTTTCTTGTTGTTCTAAGGCAACCATATTTTCTATTGTTCCATCTTTATTAAGACCAACTAAAACAACGATTGGTGTTGAACTATTATAACCAACGGCTGTGCCCTTAAAGATATAATTGGTATCATTAGCTTTATATGCACCAATGATAATTCCATCATCATCTTTATAATCAAGAATTTTGAATTCAGCATTTGGATACATTAATTCAAGATTTTTTTGTTCAGCTTTAACAGCGTTTTGATTAATAACTGGTTCAGTTATATAGTTTACAATTCCAAGAACTAGACCAGATATAGCTGCAACTATACCAAGAAATAATGCTAATTTAATAGTTTTATTCATTATTATCTAGCCTCCTTTAAAGCAGCTTGAATAGCTGCAACAACAGATCTTGATGTATACGTACATCCAGACATTGTATCAACTTCACTGCTTAAATCTACACCTACAAGTTCTGATAATGCATCTTCACTAATTGCTGCATCACCAATACCTTTTGTATCAGAGAAAACAGTACATTCGACACTTACTACTTTGCCATCTTTAACGACGATATCAAATTCGTTGTCAGGTCCACCATCTTCTATAGCGTGGAAGCCACGGACTGTAACATGATATTTACCATCACCTAAATCGGTAACTTTAGCCTTGCAGCTAGAATAATCATCAGCAGCTAAGCCCGTTTCTGCATTAGGATCAAATTTCTTAAATGTATTCTCTTTATATGTTCCTTTTTCAACAGAAGTACCAATAATAACTAGAATTAAAATTGAAACAATAATTGTCGCAAAAGTAATAATAATATTTCTTTTAATTGAATCAACTTGTTTATTAGCAAAAATACGATTAATTACAGGTGAAATCATATTTACTAATAAGATTGAAAAAATAACGCCTTCTGGTAAATTTCCCAAAAATCTTATAGCGATAGTAAATAAAGCAGCTAATGCTGAGAATACAATCTTACCAGGTCTAGTTTGAGGATTAGTAACTGGATCTGTCAACATGAATACAGCACCAAATGCTGCACCGCCTGTTGATATAAATGTAATAGGATAATCAATACCAAGTCCTGAAACTAAAGCAATTACAGTAGCGCCTAAAAACATTACGCCTAAATAAGTTAGAGGAATCCTAAAGTCAATAACATCAAATATTGATAGTAATACGCCAACAACAAGAATTAATAATGTGTTGGTTTCACCCATGGCAGCAAAATAATCGCCAGTTAATACGCTTCCTAAACCACCAAAATCTTTTAACATGTAGTAAAAAGATGCTGAATCACTTACCCAACCAGCATTAGCAAGTGTTGTTGTAAGAGTTGGTGATGTAATAGCATCAAGTGCAACTACGCCAGCAAATGATGTAGCAATAATTGCTCTACCAACAGCAGCAGGATTAAAAATATTTTGACCAAAGCCACCAAATACTAATTTTCCAAATACAACAGCTAAAAATGTTCCTACACCTATTACATATAGTGAAGTATTTACAGGAACAGTTAAAACTAGAATTAGTGGTGTAATATATGGAAAAGATGTTTTAAATATCTCAAGAATGTTTTGCTTAGTCATTAATGCATAAACTGCTTCACATGCATATGAAACAACTTCTGCAACAACTAGTAATAAAATACCATTAATTAAATATTCACTTCCAAAAGTGTACGCTTGATATAAAGCATAAGCATAAACAACAAGTAAACCGGCTAAAAGTCTAAGCATAATCTTAGAAGTAGTTAGAGGTCTTCTTGGCATTGGCGTTGTTTTATAAATGAATTCCATTCTTACCTCCTATCTCTTTCTAGCAGCTAATAACTTTTTAGCTCTTCTTATAGATTCTGTTACTTCTATTTTTGAAGGACAGATAAATGTACACATACCACATTCAACACAATCGCTAACATGTAGTTTTTCTAGTTCAGCAATATCATTAAATTTGTATGCCTCAATAATGCTGACAGGCATTAAAGAACTTGGACAATGTTCAACACATCTTCCACATCTTAAACATGCATATTCTTTAAAATGCTGTTCTTTAAAGATATTTACAGCATTACTAATTGGCGTAATTGTAACAATATCTTTTGTCACACATGTTCCCATCATTGGACCACCCATAATAATAATTGCCCTATCTTCTTTAACGCCACCACAAGCTTCTATAAGCTTAGAAATTGGTGTTCCTATACGACAAATCACATTATGAGGATTATTAATGTTGTCACCAGAAACAGTTACGATTCTTTCATAGCAATATCTTCCACTTAAAGCTGTTGAACCTAGCGTAATCGCTGAAGTAGCATTAGAAACGATTGCTCCAGCTTCTATTGGAAGCTTATCATATCTTTTCTTTAATACTTCATAAGTCAATGTTCTTTCCCATCCCATTGGGTAAACATCTTTTACAGGCTTTACAACTATCTTTTCTTCATCTTCAAAAAGTTTAATTAGTTTTTCAATAGTTTCTTTATGGAAAGACTTCATTGCCACAAAACATTTTGAAGCATTAGATGCTTTTAACATTAACATAACACCATATTTAAATTCATCAAGGTGTTCTTCAATATTTCTTACATCAGCTGTAATATAAGGTTCACATTCAACTGCGTTGATGATTAATGTTTCGCATTTATCAGTTGCATATTTAATATAAGATGGAAAACCAGCACCACCTTGCCCTAATAAGCCAATTGTCTTCATGTAAGCAATAATCTCCTCTTTGCTTGCATCAAGACTTAATTTTTCAAAATCTTTAAACTCATCAGTATCATCTTTCTTAATGATCACATGATCACTTGGTTTTAGACTAGCTGACATTCTTTTCTCAATTGCAACAACTTCGCCAGAAACACTTGAAAATATAGGAACATAGAAACGATCATCTCTTTTTCCTATAAGATCACCAATTTTAACTCTGTCACCAACTTGTACAGTTGGCGTAGCTATATGGGCACCTATAGAAAGTGAAATAGCTACTTCATCAGTGCCAATCTTGATAATCTCATTAGCTTCAGTGATTTCTTTATGACCCTCAATATGGTGTTGCATTGGACCAATTAAAAACGCCATAAATTCCTCCTTATTTCTTTTCTATTTTATCATATAAAATAGAGAAACCTTGATTAAAGCTCGAATAAACATTAAATATCTAAATTATTTGTAAACAGAAAGAATTGTTTATTTATATACAATCAATAATATAATAAATGTATGTTAGTAATTATTATCTTAGTAGTCTTAATAGTATTTTATTTATTATCAATAAAGCCTAATACATCAAGAAAACAAGCTTTGAAGGCTTATGAACAAGTCTATATTTGCCATCGAGGTTTTTATGATAATGATAAAGTGCCTGAAAATTCATTAGTTGCATTTAAAAAAGCAGTAGAAAACAATTATGGGATAGAACTTGATGTTCAACTAACTCTTGATGATAAACTTGTTGTATTCCATGATGTTTCATTAAAAAGAATGACTGGAATTGATAAAAAACTATGTGAATGTACATATGAAGAATTATTGAATTATCAATTATTAAACACAAATGAAAAAATACCTCTATTTAGTGAAGTATTAAAAATACTTAATAAAAATACGCCTTTAATTATCGAAGTTAAACCAGAAGGTCGATGTATTGAAGCCACAAAAGAAACAATAAAAATTATTAGAAATTACGATGGCTTATATAACATGGAATCATTTAATCCAAAAGTTGTTTATTATTTAAAAAAGAATGAACCTGATATTATAAGAGGACAACTTGCTTATAATTATTTTAGTGATAGTAAGATATCTTTTATTTTAAAATTATCTTTGACAAATCTTTTATTTAATTTTTTAACAAAACCAGATTATATAGCTTATGAACATCACGCCAGTTCAAATTTATCATTTAGAATTTGTTCAAAACTATATAAAGCAGAATGTGTTGCCTGGACTATTAAATCTCAAGATGAATTAAATAACGCAAAAAATTATTATCAACAATTTATCTTTGATTCTTTTATTCCTGATAAAAATAAATAAATGAGGCAATTTAATGAATAACAAATATTTAATGTCTAAAACTCAAAATATTGATTATGTAAAATCGCGCTTAGATACTTTTATTGACTATTCATTATCGCTATCAAAATATAATAAAAATCATCCTCAATATTTAATTGCCCTAGATAATTTTAAGAACGGATATGAATTCATTCTTACAAGAAGCAATCTTTTGAATGATTATCAATGTTTATTGCAGCTTCATTCAGTTTTAATGAAAGGCTTAGAAGAAAATGTTAAAACTGAACTTAACCCTTCACAAATAATAGAATTAGAATCAATGATCAACAAACCTATGAAATCTAATACTGAAACAGCTATTGATGTGCTTTTATATATATTAGATAAACGATTATTCGTTGATGGTGATGTAAGAACAGCACTATTATTTGCGAATAAAATAATGGTTGAGAACGGTTGTGGTTTTATTATTATTCCACCATATAACATTGATACATTTAGAAATAAACTAAATGATTTTAAAAATAATAATGAGAATGATTTTAAAGAATGGATATATAAATATTGTATTTGTGGAAAACAATATAATTATTAATAAATAATAATCAATTAATCTTCCATATCTTCATAAGCTGCTAGGCCTTTTTTAGCTTCTACTTTTTGGTCACCATGTTTTACTTGTGTCATTGTTATAAATGATAGCAATACAAAAATAGCAGCATAAATAAATAATACTTTATAAGAAATAAGTCTCATTAGTGTACCGGCTAAAACAGGCGTTACTATTTGAGCTGCCATACTTGCCGTATAGTAATAGCCTGTAAATTTTCCTATATCAGATCCCTTGCACATTTCAACAACCATCGGTAAGGAATTGACATTGATTGCTGCCCACGCAAGACCAACAACAGCAAAGCAAACATACATAATTAGATTGATAGTCTTAAATGCATTAGTCAATATAAAGCCTAGTGCAAACATTGAAGCTAATAATACTGTCCCAGCAAGTATGGTTTTCTTTCTGCCAATTTTAGATGCAACAATGCCAATTGGGATATAAGAAATAATTGCTCCGCCGGTAGCAACAAGCAAACATTTGCTGGCTCCACCAAGCCCCTCACCCATTACATTTGCTACATATGTTGTAAACCATGTTGTGACTGCATTATAGCCTATAAACCATAGAGCAATAGATGCAAGCAAGAATCCTAATGATTTTTTAACTTCAATTGGCAATTTTTCATTTCCTGATTCATCATTTTCTGCTAAATTCCATTCAGGATGTTGTTCTTCTAATTCTTTATTTTCTTTAACAAGCTTAGGTTCTTTAATAATGATAAATAAAAGCGCTACAGCTATAAACATAATCGCTGATACAAAGATAAATAAAATTTGATAATTAACATGTTCAAGGCCAAGTATTTTACTATTAGGATATAAAACAGCAGCTAAACCAAGATAGATAATACCACCTACAGCGCCCATTAAATTAATTATGGCATTCGCTTTTGAACGTAGTGGTTTAGGTGTAACATCAGGCATTAAAGCAACCGCTGGCGATCTATATGTTCCCATCGCAATAAGTAATAAGCCAAGAACAACGATAAAAGATATAACTTTAAATGGACTAGGATTTTGATAATAAGAATTGTCTAATATTGGTAAGATATTCATTAAGATAATTGCGCATCCTGTACCAAATAAAATAAACGGCATTCTTTTTCCGATCTTAGTGTCTTTTCTATCCGATAAGCCACCAAACAAAGGCAACAAGAATAATGCCAACACATTGTCGGCTGCCATAATAGCGCCAGAATAAGTTTCATTTAAATGAAAGGTGTTTGTCAATATTAGTGGGACAATATTGTCATACATTTGCCAAAAGGCACATATCGACAAGAAAGCAAGTCCAACTACTATTGTTCTTTTATAATTGAGTTTCATAGAATAATTCTCCTTATTTATATTTTAACAAGAATACTTACATTTATTAAACAACAATCATTAAAGTACTATCTTGATATAATTGGTTTATGGAAATTATTTGTCCTATTTGTAAGAATAAACTATTTAAAAAGTTTAATTCATATTATTGTATTAATAATCATTGTTTCGATATTGCCAAAGAAGGATACTTAAATCTTTATTTAAAATCAGCAAAGAAATCTGGTGATGAAAAAGAAATGATTCAAGCAAGAGAAGACTTTCTTAATAAGGATTATTATTTATTCTTAAAAGAAGAATTAAATAGAATATTAAAGGAATTAAAAATCAATTCTTTATTAGATTTAGGATGTGGTGAAGGATATTATACTTCATATTTTAATATTGAAGAAAAAATAGGTATCGATTTATCAAAAGAAGCTTTGAAAAAAGCATCTAAAAAGGACCCAAAAAGTTTTTATATTTTATCTTCTATATTTAATAATCCAATAGCTACAAATTCTATAGATGCTATTTTAACTTGTTTTGCACCAATTGCATATGAAGAAATCAATAGAATATGTAAGAAAGATGGCTACTTTATTCTAGTTAGACCAAATGTTAAACATCTTTATGAATTAAAAGAAGTTGTTTATACAAATCCATATGACAATGAATTAGAAGAAATAAAATTAAATAATTTTGAAATAATAAATGAATATTCTATTTCTAATCACTCCATATTAGATAAACAAGATATCTTAAATTTATTTAAAATGACTCCTTATTATCACAAGACTTCTATGAATGATATGAATAAATTATTAGAAGTAAATCAATTAGATATCACCTTTGACTTTATTATTTCTATTTACAAAAAAAGCTAAGTGCTAAATAATTGAAATAATAATTTTTAAACATAAAATAAAAATATGATTATTAACACAGGACAAAGAACAGATATACCTGCATTTTATGCTGATTGGTTTGCGAAACGCTTAAAAGAAGGTTTTGTATGTGTTAGAAATCCATATAACCCTTCCCTAGTATCTGTTTATAAGCTAGACCCAAATCTTGTTGATTGTATTGGCTTTTGTACAAAAAATCCTGAGCCAATGTTTAAATATATGGATCTTTTAAAGAATTATGGTCAATATTGGTTTGTTACAATAACACCTTATGGCAAAGATATTGAGCCAAATGTTAAAGATAAACATCAATTAATTGAAGATTTTAAGAAATTATCAAGAATAGTCGGTATTAATTCAATTGGTTTGCGTTATGACCCGATATTTATAAATAATAAATATAGTATCGAATATCATCTTAAAGCTTTTAAACAAATCATCTCTGCACTTGATTCTTATACCAATACAGTTGTTATAAGTTTTATTGATTTATATCCAAAGGTCAAAAGAAATTTTCCTGAAGCAAGAGAAGTAAGCGAACAAGAAAAGATTTATTTAGGCAAGCAATTAATTGAAATAGCGAAAAAACATAACATGATACTAAAGCCTTGTGCTGAAGGAAAAGATTTAGAAATTTATGGTGCTGATTGTAGTGGCTGTATGAAGATTAGTGATTATGAAAAAGCTATTGGCAATAAATTAATTGTTAAAAACCCTAAAGGAGCTAGAACACAATGTGCATGTTATTTATCTTGTGATATTGGTGCATATAACACATGCAAACATCTATGCAAATATTGTTATGCAAATGCTGAAAATAAAAAAGTAATAGAAAACGCTAAACTGCATAATCCTGATTCACCATTTTTGATTGGCAATTATCAAGATGGCGATAAAATTCATTATGTAAAACAAGAATCGTGGTTAGAAAGGCAAATTAGTTTAATATAAGTAAAGGCCATCGCAAAGCGATGACCTTTATATTTATGTTAAGCAAAGAATGATTTATTTATCTATTAAAAGCCGTCCATCGGTGTTTCAAACTCATCAGATGTTACTAAAACATCTTCCGAAGACAATTTAATCACAATAATGCTTGGTTTAATATAAGTCTCTTTCATATTATCCGGCCTCCTTAATTTAATAGATCTTTTGCGCTATTATGATATGCATACATAGCTCTCATAGCATTCACAAGATTTTGATTATTTGCATAAGTAGTTTCTGCTTTATTAATAACAGAATATGCATATGATAGTAATGAACAGTTAATATATAAATCACCTGTTTCATTATGAGTTAATGTTATATTGTGTTTTTCATTAAGCTTAGGTGCAGCAACGTTGTTGATTCTTACAAAATATCGACTGCCTGAATCACGAACTAATTCAACTTCCTCATCATCAATATAAGCTTTATATTCATTAACATCACCATCAATGTTTAAATAAAGTTTTAAATCAGTTTTATTATTTAAGACAAGTGAGAAGCCAAGAGGTGTAACACCTTCTGTTTGTCCACCATTAGTTTTAATATCATCGATATTAGCTACAACTGAAGAAACATCTTTATCTGTTTCAACTAATGTGTTGTTTGCTAAACTATCAGTATTTATATTAAATAACAATTGACAATAGCTTCCATAATTCAACATTGATTTAGCTAATGATTTCAATCCAGCATCACTACCATTGTAGAAATTCATTAGATAATCTTGAATGCTCATTGTTACTTCTCTTGAAAGAGGATTATCATTTGCATCAAAATATTGAATTGAGAAATCATTAGTCATATAAGCTGGTTCAAGATCAGGAGTAGAAACAACGAATCTGCCTTTATTATCAACTTCTAAATCTTTAACTAAAGTACTAACATCATTTACTTTTACATATGCTGTTGCAGTATCGATATTATCTTTAGGAATAGAATAAACATTCAAAATCAAACTTCCATCAGCTGCAATAGTTGCGCTTGCGCTATTAATTGATATTTCATAATTAACAAAATTGTTAACATTGCTTCCAATATCATCAGTTTCGCTAAAACATGCAATATATGCCAAGTGGCTATCACTAACTGTTGTAGAAGCAGCAACTTTAATTTTGCTTGCAACAGTTTCACCAATCTTAATATCAGGAGTAAAGTTGTAACAATAATCAACACCAGCTTCAGGTGTATTTTTATATGCCCAGCCAACTATACCGGCAACATTGTTTGTTCCTTGAACTTCGCCATAATTTAAACAACCTATTACAGTTGAACCAGAATCAGTGCTAGCATCTGTTGTTTTTGTAATGATACCTGCAATACCGCCTACATATGCTTCACCATCAGCCATTATTGTTCCATAGTTAACACAATTAATTATTGATGCATTTTTTTCTGTGCAATCATATAAAACTTCATTATATTCATCACTATTTATAAATTCTTTAACTGTATAAGTATTGATTTGGTCACCAATAGCTTGATAGTAGCCAGTGATACCACCAACAAACTTAGCACCTGAAATATCGCCATAATTAGAACAATTTAATATATAAGATGGTTCTACATCAGATAAACCAACAATACCACCTACATAGTAATTGCCTAATACATTTGCTTTATTAACACAATTTTCAATGTGGCCACTTATAATTCTTCCAGCAACACCGCCAACTCTTGAGTTATTAGCTTGATTAACAATTGAGCCGTCAATTACTAAGTTTTTGACGATACCAGCAATGCCTGAGAAAGCACCAGTATCAACACCACTGTTCAAATTAATATTTAAATAAATTATATTATTTAAGCCATCAAAAGTTCCTGCAAAACGATTATCATTATTTCCAACTATTGTTGTTACTGGGTTTGTACTGTCCCCTATATTTTCATTTAATGAAACATATGTTCCAGCAAAGTCATAGCCATCATTTGTTACGTTATTAGCGAAATTATTCCAATCAGTTAAGTTAGAGATTGTAAATGGATTAGTTTCTGTACCATATCCATATAAATCAACTTTTGTACATGCATCATCGCCACTTATAACAACATCTGCTTTTGTTCCTCTTCCTAGAATCCAACCAGAGTAATTAGAACTTGATGGATAAACTAAGTCAGTAGGGCTTACACTTGCTTTTTTAACATTATCAAAGTGTTGTATGCAGTTAATAATGCTTCCATCATCTACAGCATTATATGAATAACCAACAATTCCACCAACAATTGATTTTGAAGCATTTACACTACCGAAATTATGACAAGCATCTACAGTTGTGCCACCATAAATGAAAGCTCCAACAATGCCGCCAACTTGTGATGTACCATTAATTGTTCCATTGTTGATTGAAGAATCAATAGCAATCGCAGACATACCAGCAATACCGCCTGCAACACCATTATTTTCTGTATCATCAGTTACTGTTATTGTTCCCTTATTTTCACAATTAGAAATTAATGATTCAGCATTAGCTCTAGCCTTACCAACAATACCACCGGCCTGGTTATTTGATGTAACATCTCCATAATTTACACATGAATCTACAACTGAAGGGCTATTATGGTCTAACGTTCCAATAATACCACCAACACCATAACCAGAATTTGTTGCTGTAGAATAAGCGGCTACTCCATTAACCGTTCCATAATTTGAACAATTTCTAATAGTTGAGCCATATACATATCCAATAACACCACCTGCATAATTACCGTTTATTGTAGCTTTGTTTGTAATGTTTTCTATAACACTTCCAGAATAAACAAGTCCAGCTAATCCGCCAACAAAACTATTGCTACCACTAAAGTTTACTGAACCATCAATAACTAGATTTTTAATTGTAACATTATTATTAGCTTTATTCATTAAGCCTCTATCACTTGTTAGATTTATATAAACTGTATGATTACCACCATCTAAGTTTCCTGAGAAAGCGTTATTATATGTTCCTAGGGCTTTAGTGATTGGGGAATTTGCGCTACCTAAATCAGCAGTAATTTTAAGATATTTATCGTTATAATTGTTGCTTCCACTAATTACATTGTCAGCAACTAAATCATAATCAATTTCATCTTGAATTAAATATGGATCGTTTTCGCTTCCACTACCAAGTAAATCTACTTTAGCACAAGCACTGTCTCCACTTACAGTTGTAGCACTTGCTGTAGAATTTACGCCCGTTATCCAACCCAAACTTTCAGAAGTTGTTCCAACTAAAGTTGTTGGAATTGTATCAGCTTTAATAACACCATCTCTTTGTTGAATACAATTAGTAATACTGTTTGCAGTTACTGCTTTATACGCCCAACCTACAATACCACCTACATAGTTTAAAGAACCGCTAACTTGACCAGCATTTCGACAAGCATCAACTCTAGCGCCACTAATCAAAGCACCAACAATACCACCAACTTGTGATGTGCCGTTGACATTACCTTTATTAAGACAGTTATTAATATAGCATCCAGCCATACCAACAATACCACCAACAACACCATTATTACTAGTATTATCAGTTACCGTAATAGTACCGTTATTTATACAATTTGAAATTGTTGTTTCTGCATTAGTTCTTGCTTTACCGACAATACCACCAGCTTGGTTATTACTTGTAACAGTACCGAAATTTGAGCAATTAATAATGCTAGATGGATTTGCAGCATCAATTGTTCCAACAATACCACCTACACCATTACCAGCAGTAGTTACTGTTGAATATGCAACTACACCAGTAACATTTCCATAGTTTACATTATTAGTTAATGTTGAATTATAAATATAACCAACTATACCACCAGAAACACCAGTACTATTGATTGTAGCTTTATTAATACAATTTTCTATAATACAATTTGGATTTGCTATACCAGCGATGCCACCAACATATTTATCACTTCCACTAAATGTAACACTACCATCAACAATTACATTTTTGATTGTGGCGTTTTGTGCTAACTTATTAATTAATCCACGATCATCTGTTAAGTTTAAATAAATTGTATGACCATCACCATCTAAATTACCACCAAAGGCATTTGTATATGTACCTAAAGCTTTAGTAACAGGATTTTCTTGGCTACCAATATCAGCAGTCAATTTAATAGTTTTACCTGCAAAACTATCTCCAGCTATTACAGCATCTGCAAGTTCATTATAGTCTTCTAGTGAAGTAATTAGATAAGGGCTATCTTCTAACCCATCACCTTCAAGCTTGTTAATTACATTAATTGAACTATCACTTGCTAATGCATATATGCTATTAATTGATTGACAAGTGATTAAAGATACAACTAACATAAATACAAGTCCACATTTTGTAAAGTTTTTTAAATTCATCGTTCTTTTCTCCTTTGCATACTTAATAAATAATCAATATTTTTGCTTTTCTCCTTTCTAGTTAAACACAATGTTGTGTTTTCTTTTTATTTCAACCAAATCTTTTCTAATCTCCTTATACCAAGTAGTTAAAGAAGATTGTTGCATATGAGTCCATGTTTCCCAATATGTATTATCATTGAGATCATATTTATCTAGGATTCCTTTTACAACATCATATTCATCTATAAACTCCAAATAATCATATTTATCACAATATTTTTTAGCTCTATTATTCAATTTCTCAATAGCTCTAGTTTGAGCAACTCTACCCGGTAATACATTAGCATGCAATATGCATATAAGCGTATCTGGCAAAGCATCATGAATGTTGTCACATAATTTAGCAGTTAACTCCATAATGTCATTAACAGACATATTGAAATACGCAAAGTCATTTGAAGTTAAACAGATAACCGCAATTTTAGGTTTAAAAGCTACGATTAATTCTTCATAAAATTGTAAATAAGAATATGTATATCCACCATTTAAAGAATTATTTATAGTAGGTATTTCTAAAGACATCAATTCTTCTAAATTGTGATATAAAGAATTGTTTGAATTTCCCATGAATATGCATTTATTCTTTAATGTATTATAAATACCACCACTAAAGCTTAAAACCGATGCCATAGCTGTATATTTTGGATAAGACATACTATACTCAAAAGAACTTAAAACATAAAATGCATAAAAATCTTTATTACTGTTCGCTACAGTTGTTTTTGGGTTTAAAGGATCTAAATGTTTAGAATTATTGCTCCAACCCATAAATGTATATTTATCATTATTAGAAATTATTTCTTCCATCCAAGGAGCATTTAAACAAGTTTCACCATTTTTAACTTTAATTGAAGTGCTTAATTCTTGATTTAATCCATAGTGGAAAGTATATGTGTAATAATCATCAACAGGTTCACTTAAATCAATGCTTTCCCTTGAAATAATTTGAACATGTCCACACTTTGTGCATGTGTTGATGGTATAACCAGAATGCAATCTATTTGCTTCTACTACACTTTGATGATAATCATGTTCACAAATAGAATTCTTTTCTTTAATCAATGTTAAATCATCAATATATAGTCTTCCTTGCGAATCAATATCGCCAAGATTCTTTGTAGATATTTTTAAACCACTTAAAAAGTAGAAAGAGTTTTCGTTACTTAAAAGATTATTTATATCTCCAAATCTTCCTAAACTAGATAAAGGTATATAAATATATGAAGCATCATTTTTAGGAAGATTTAAATAATTATTATTAACTGTAACTTCTTCCCAAGAATTATTATTTTCATTAAAGCGATAGCAATTATTAACTAAATTATAATAAGCAATTGTTTGACTATCAGCATTTGTTCCATCATATATACCGCTAGCGAAAAATCCTGGTTCATTAATTCTAGACATATAGAAGTTAAATCCTACATCAACATTATTTGTGCTTGTTTTTATATCTCTACTATCAAAATAGATAATAAAGCCATCACTTTCATCTATTGTTTCATTAAATGTCAAATAGCCTTTCCATAATAATGAATAATTTGCGCCAGTTCCTTGTATAAAGTATTGATTATTTTCATAACCGTATGCTAAAGCTCTTGTGTCATTGCTCCAGTCATCGTTATATACCCATTTAACTGTATTAGAAAAAACGTCATCTTCATCAAAAGTTATTTCATCAATAACATCGTATTCTTTATTATTTGGAGTAAATTTAGGAATGAAATGATCCATAAAAGTTTCCTTCGCTTCTAAAACATAAGTAGGAAGGAATAATAAGATAATTAAGACTGATATTAAAATCTTTTTCATATAAAACCTCCCTATTCAAAATGTCCACAGGCACTATCGCCTGATTTAACAATTGCTGCATTTTTTGAAAAACGACCAATCCAATAGCCACTAGAACCTGTTCCATTTAAATTGTTTGTCGATAAAGCATCACCATTAACATATACTTCATTGCCTAATTGAAATGAATAAGAAGCGTTATTATTTAAGCATTTATCGTATGCCCAACCAATAATTCCACCAACATTACTTAAGCCAGATACTTTTCCATTGTTATAGCAGCCTATCATTATTGGCCCTGGTGAACTTGTTGAGTTGCCATAAGAAGTAAAGGCACCAACAATTCCACCTACTCTACTATCTGAATTAGTAGATATAATCTCGCCTATATTATTGCAATTGATAATAGTTGCTTTTGAAGTAGCTAAATTAATAGATATGTTGTCAAATGAATTAATAGCTGTATATTTCTTAATATCAATACTTCCATTATTAATAAATTCGCTAGATTCAATATAGCCAGCAACTCCACCAACACGCATTAAGCCTGTAACTTGACCTTCATTAATACAATTCATAATTGTACTGATGCTTTTGCCAACAATACCACCTGTATCATTTAAGCCAGTTATTTCACCTGAATTAACACAAGCATCAATTAAGCCACTAGAATAGCCAGCTATTCCTCCAGCAAATTGTTTATTTTCAACAATATTTCCTACATTGATGCAGTTAGTGATAGGAGCTATATAATTGGCACCAATAATTCCGCCAGAACAATAATTTCCCGTAATTTCACCATAGTTTATACAGTTTTCTATTTGGCTATCACCAGCACTATAAGATACAATTCCACCAACATAATTGTTGTAGTCATTTGGTGTAATTATATTTCCATAATTTATACAATTTTTAATAGTATTGATTGCGCCTTTAGCTTTCATATTATCATTAGCTAAAATTACGCCAACTACTCCACCTGTATAAATATCACCTTTGACATTTACATAATTAATACAATTTTCAATACTTGCTCCATTATTAATGGCACCTACAATACCACCAACATATGAATATGAATAACTGTGATCCGCTCTTTTTGTAACTTTAATATCTCCTTTAACTGTTAAATTCTTAACAGTTCCCGTTACAAAGCCAAATATTCCTTGAAATGAATTAGTTGTATTAATGTTTAAATCATTAATAGTAAAACCATTTCCATCATATATTCCTTCAAATGGATATCCTAGTGTACCTATTGGTTCAAATTCAATACCTTTTAAAGAAATATCATTAGCTTGTTTAAAATAAATATCCTTAACTGATTTTTCATCTTCAAATATTAATTTACTTAAATTAATCAAATCATCAGATGTATAAATCATAAATGGATCTTCTTGACTACCGTTGCCTCTATTCATTTCTTGAATTTCCTCAAAATCATTATCATTAATTAAATCGTTTTCTATAAAAGAGTCATTAATGTTTGAACTTGTTGTAATAGGCTTTATTATTTTTTGTATTACTCCATTTAAAGCGTTAACAATTACATTGCCATTAAATCCAATTAAAATGGTTGATATCAGCAATAAGGAAATAATAGAAGTTTTAATTATCTTTCTTTTCTTCATTTTCTATTCCCCACTTTCATGAGCACAAGCATTTTCACCACTGACTGCTGTTGCTCCACTTGTAGACTCTTGGCCAGTTATCCAACCAATATAGTTAGGTTTTCTTACAAGTCCAGTAGGATAAGTGGTATTTGTTTTAGTAACACTATTTCCATGTTGAACAGAATTTGTAATACTATTTGCTGTTACTGCTTGATATGCCCAACCAACAATACCACCAACATAATTCTTTGAAGCATTTACTTGGCCATAGTTGTGACAAGCATCGGTCTTGCCTTCACTAATTAAAGCTCCAGCAATACCGCCAACTTGTGAGGTTCCATTTATTTCGCCATTATTTATACAATTATCAACCTTGCATCCAGCCATACCAACAATGCCACCAACGATGCCGTGATTTCCACTGTCATCACTAACAGTGATTGTTCCATTGTTTATACAATTAGTAATTCTTGTTTCAGCATTAGTTCTAGCTTTGCCAACAATGCCACCTGCTTGATTGTTTGAAGTAACATTTCCTAGATTTATACAATTTGAGACTATAGAAGGATTAGTATTTCCAAGTGTACCAACAATGCCACCTGCACCATTACCAGAATTAACTGCAGTACTGTATGCGACATTGCCTGTTACGTCTCCATAATTTGTACAATTTGTTATAGTTGCTCCATATGAAAAGCCAACTATTCCACCAGCAACATTGCCATTAATAGATGCTTTATTTTCACAATTATCTATAACGCTTCCAGAATATGCTACAGCTGCAATGCCGCCAACATAATTCTCGTTTCCAGAGAAATTAACACTTCCATCAACAACGACGTTTCTTATTACACTGCCATTGTCTATTTTGTTAAATAAGCCCCTATCGTTAGTTAAATTTATGTAAAGTGTGTGATTATCACCATCGAAATTACCCGCAAAGAAATTATCATAATCACCTAATGATTTAGTTATAGGATTATCAATGTTTCCTAAATCAGAAGTTAATTTAATATATTTATCTTGATAATTTTCACCAGCAGTAATTTTTTCTGCAATATAGTTATAGTCATCTAAACTTGTTATTAGATATGGATTAGCTTCACTACCGTTTCCTTGTAATGAATATGGTTCTTCATAAACCTCAGCAAATGCTTTACATCCTGAAATATATAAGCCTACGCCAAAGGCTGTTGTGTTATTTTGACAAACAGCAGAGCTATATGTAAATGGATCCCAGCCTATTGGTTGGCAATATACTAATTTGCCTTGACTTGTTAATGCTTTATTACTTAAGCCAAGATAAGCATTAATTGCTGCATTCATATATTTTTCATTATCTAAATAGCCAAGTTTAATACCTTTAGATAAGCCATATAAGAATCCTGAAGTACCAGTTGTTTCTTTACCTGTATTTAATTTAGAATCAGATAAATTAACATTCCAGAAGCCATCTTTTCTTTGAATATTTACAAGAGAATTTGACATTGTAATAAAGTCGTTCTTGTATTGGCTATAGATTGCACTATCGGTTAGTCCATTTTCTTCCATGAAGCTTAAATGTCTAGCAAGAGAAACATATACCCAAGCATTACCTCTTGACCAAAGAACCTTCTTGCCATCATTTGTTGTACCCTTTTCGCCTAAACCATAAATATAATTAGCATCTCTAAACCATAAGCCTGTGCTTTCATCAAAATATTCAGCACGATATTTCATATAAGATCTATAATCGGCATCAGTATATGAAGAATCATTTAGAATAAATGATAAGTAAGTATTAACCCAACCAACCATATAATCTTCATCAATCCATGAATAATCATAATATTGATTATCAATCTTGTTCATTGCAAAGTTTAATTGAGCTTTTACATTTTCTAAATCATAAGAATCATAGCTATTTAATTTCGCAAATACCTGTGCATATGCAAGAGCATCAAGATAGCCTGTATTGGTTCCACCATTTAATAAACCATTACGAGCATCTGCTAGGCCTTTAACATATGTATATATATCGTTGTATTTTTCTTTATCATAATCATATAAGTCTAGTGCACCCATTTGGAAAGTTGCATCAATCCATTCACCTGCATAGATATTAGAAGCTGTACTTGTTCTGTATACTTCTTGATAAGCATTGCCATTATCACTATTATTCAAGAAATAATTGTAAGCTTTGTATGCATTAGAGATAATATTTTCAGCATTTATCTCTTCATAATTAGCTTCAATATTATATACATCTTCTTTAGCTTGATTTATTGCGTTATTAGCAGCACCATTTTCAAGATATGAATAATTAGTTAATGTTAAACCTGTGTTATATGTAAAGATACCTACGCTACTATTTTCTGAAACTAGATTATCATATTCATAAATAACTAATTGATCATTTACATAACAATAATAATCATTAACATCTCTAATAATTTTTAATTTAACTTTATTTCCATCCACAAAATTCATTGTGACATTTTTAGCGCTGACATTATATGTGTTGTCTTTCCATAATGCGACAGTATTACCTGTCATGTCAGTTTTCATATCAACATAGAATTTCATTCTAGAATTAAATTCATCTAAACAAATACCAAATTTAGGATATAGTTCCCCATTATTTAGTGATGTAGCTTCTATTTCTGTTTCAAAGACAAATTTATTAGAAAGTCCACTCTTTACATATGTTTGATTTGTGCCATCACCAGCAATAGTTACATATCTTTCATTGCTGCCATCATCATGACTAAAGTCAGCACCTAAAGAATAGCTATTTCCAGCATCACCAAAGAAAGATGAATATTCAACATCGTTATAAGAAACATTAGAGAAATAGATATTTTTGTCTTCGCTAATAGCCCCACTTCTTACATATGTTTCAGCTATAACGCCACCTTTAATAAAGCCATCAGATTCACCTATTAAAGCATATAATTCATCGCTTAATTCTATACAAGCAACTTGTGTTAATGCCTCAGAAGTAGAATCCTTAAATCCTAATGTTAAGGTACGTCCTTGTAATGAAAGTGACATTGAAATAGTATCGCCATTAATAATATCGGCATTATAAGTTTCGTTATTAATGTCAATACCGCTTATTGTGCTTAAAGCATCAGCGTCACCAACAACAAATTCACGATTATTATATACAAGCTCAAGTTTCCTTGTGTTCGTGTTATATACATAAGCTAATAGCGATTCGTTGTTTCCAAGATATAGACCGGTTCTTGTGTTTCTTGTTGAACTTGTATAAGCGCTTGTTCCTAAATCAGACGTAATATCTGCAAAAATAGTTATATCTTCGCCCAGCTTAACACGATTATCAAAATCATACGCAAAGCCTCTTACAGGATAACCGTTTGTTGTAGATGGCGATTTAGCATTAAATACGAAGCTAGATCCATTTAATCTCCAATAATCGTTATGTTGCCCTGTCTTAGCATAAGCTCTTCCAGATAATGAATTACTATTTAGATAATAATTACGATAGCGTAAATATTGATGATGGTTTTCGCCATATGAATCCAATATACTGATACAATCTTCAATACTTAAATCAGTTAATGAATGAGATGTGTTTTGTAAATATGCTTGTAAGAATGTTTGAGCATATCCATGTGTCTCAATACCCATATCAATATCAATTTGGTTATAGTCAAGATTGCCTCTTCCTAAATCTCCATAACAGAATGCTACATATGATTTAAAGAAAGCGGGATTAATAATTCTAGTTAACCAACCACTTTCACCACCTGCTAAAGGTGTTAAATGATATGAGAAACGTTTTCCAGGGAATTCATTATTATCGACAAGAGTAGTTAAATATTTTGTTGCCTCTACGCAATTATATGCATCTTCCTTACTTGAACCTCTTCCTACCAGTTTACATACATCAATATCTTTTGTTTTAAGCATGAAAGTTACATAATCAATTGCTTGTTGTTTATCAAATACAGTATAAACATGTTCTGATAATAATACTTTTGATCCTAAAGCGTGTATTTCAGCGATATAATCATTTTGCTTTTTAACATTTTCATGTAAGATAGTTGATTCAGAAGGAGCAGCACTCGCAAAACTCATGCTATAGCCTTCATCTATCCATTGTTGTCTATCGCTATCATCATATCCTTGCGTTCTTGCTTCTGCACTGTAATAATAGCCAGGAAGATCTATTGCTGATGCACCAGCTTTACATGCAGTCTTTAATATTTCTCCTTGATATTGTAAATCGTTTGAATTATAGAAAATTGCAAGTACTGGTTTATATGTTGAATGAATAATCTTTCTTAGATTTTCTTCACTTCTATCTTCTTCATTTAATTCCTGGATATGTAAATCAAACATATTAGCTCCATGTTTTTCATTACATACAATCGCAACTACACATTGTTGCCATGTCTGTTCTTTAATTGCAGCCTCATAGAAAACAGTAGCTTGCATAAAGTCTGGTTTTGTCCAATCAGTTAAGCTACCATTAGCTCTTTGCTCAAATATTGGGTCAATTGCTAAAGCTCCATTTAAATTACATTGGTACCAAGTTTCAGAATAAGCCTTTGATACCCATGGATTAGATTCTGTAAATAAATGATATGTTGCATCAGAATTGTTATAAATTGCAGGCATAAATGCGAATTTATCAAATGCCTCTTTTTCACTTATGCCAAGACTTGAATAAGGTATAGAAACCGAAATAACATTTTGGCTTCTTTCAACGCTTATATCGATATTAGAAGCATTTGTAAAGTTTTTATTGTTTTCGCTATATGAAGTTTTATTAATATTGCCATCTCTATAAATAACTGCCATATAGCCATTATTTTCTTGAAGTTCTTCTCTTCCGTTTGCTGTAAAGTATAAATCAAGATTGAAGTTTGATAAATCGTTTGCTCTTGCATTGACAATTATTCTATCGCTTAAATGTTCAACATCATATGAAATCGTCTTTCCACTTACTACTTGGCTAATAGTTCTTAGTGATTCAAGTGTTTCAGCATCGTTTATTGCTTTTGAAATATCTTCATCAATGCCACTAGATTTAAATGAATAATTGCTTAGTTTTAATCCCATATTAAATGAATAAACTCCTAAATAATTATCTTCATTTCCTAAAAGATCATTTTGATAAATAACTAATGAATCATTAACATAAATATATAAATCATTGATGTTTCTTATTGCTTTTAATTTGACAGTATCGCCATCCTTAAATGACATTAAAACATTTGCTTTAGCAAAGTTATAATCATCAGTTGATTCTTTATATAAGCCAACAATATTTGATCTAATTTCCTTATTAACATCAACATAGAAACGATAATTAGAATTTTTTAATCCACCAAAATAAACTCCAAATTTAGGATAATTATCATTATTGTAGATATCTAAAGCTTCAATCTCTATTTCAAAGATATACTTATTTGCAAGTGTGTCTTTAACATAAGCAACAGGATAATAAGCTTCATTATTATTGCCTATCATCTCTACATAAGCATTATCACTATTATCATCATGAATAAAGTTTGCTCCACTTGCTATATTTTCGCCAACATTTCCAAAGAATTTACCTTCGTTAGTAAATTTCGCATATAGATTTGTGTCGTTTTTGATAGTTTCATTTGTTTTATCAAAAGGAATAGTTAAAGCGCTGTCCTTATACCATGACACAAAATTATAGCCTAGGGATGAAGGATCTTCATGACTAATTAAATTATCGTATTCAACTTCTTCGCTAAATAGTAATGTTGTTCCATTGTAATAAGAAACTGTATATTTATTGATATCCATCTTCGCATATAAACTTGTATCTGCTGTGATTCTATCTTCTGTATTGTCCCATTTATTAATTAATGAAGCTTCTTTATACCACGATACAAAGCTATATCCTTCTTTTGAATAAGATGACTTTGTGATTAATGAATCATAATCAACAGTTTCGTTATCAATTAAATTTCCGTCATAATAATATTTAACCTGATATTGATTAATAACAAATTTAGCATAAAGAGTTATATTTCCAACAACTTTATCATCATCTAAAGACCAAATTTGTGTTAAATCTTTATCTTTGTACCAAGTAGAGAAAACAGCACCATCCTTATTAGGCAAATAGGAAATCTTAGAACCATAATCTAATGATTCTTCTTTTAATAAATCATTTCCATCCATATAAGTGACACTGTATGAATTGATGTTCATCTTAGCATATAAATCTAAGTTTTTATCTATTGGATCATCGTTACTCCACTTATTAACAAATGTAGCCTCTTTATACCAAGCATCAAAACTATAACCTTCTTTGACATAAGATAACTTAGTTATAGATGAGCCATGTTCTACAGATTCACTATCGATTAATTGATTATCATAATAATAATTAACTATATAATTCTTTATTACAAATTTAGCATATAAAGTGATATTGTCTGTTACTACATCATTGTTTATATCCCATGCATCAGTAAATTGTGAATCTTTATACCAGCCAACAAATGTATAGCCATCTTTTTCAGGTTGATAATTAATCTTGTTACCAACTTTAATACTCAATGAATTCAATACATTTTCACCATCTTTAAAAGTAACATTTCTATTCATCAACAATTCATGATCATCAATAGCTTTTTGAATATAAGTTAAAGCAGCATCGTCTTTGAACAATAAATAATTAGATAATGTAACTCTTGTATTAAACGAGAAAGCACCAACAGTTTCTAAATTATTTAATGAACAATTTTCTTCAAAAATTACTAATTCATCATTTACATAAGCATAAACATCTTTGCCATTTTTAATAATAGAAAGTTTAATATTATCATCACCAGTAAATTTCATATTATTAACAGCTTTATTTATTGCGTTAGCCCAATCATCGCCCTTGCCAGTTAATTGATGAACAAGGCCAACATTATTCGCTGTCAAGCTAGGTGTCATATCAACAAATAGTTTTAGCATTTCACTTTGTCCATCTAATAGTAAACCAAACTTAGGCCATGCATCATTATTTAATACTTCTGATACATTAAATTGAGCTTCAAAATATAATTTATCAGTATATGTATCATTTACAAATGCATATTGAGGAGAGCCGCCAAAAAATTCAATATTAGGATTTGATCCATTATCATTAGAAATCTCTACACCATTAGTTGTTTTATAACGATAAGAATTATTATTGGCTTTACTTACACCAAATGTTTCACCCTTAAATATCAAATCATATAAATAATCTGAAAATACTAGATAACCTTCATCATTTAAATGAACATTATCTAAACGGAATAAATTTGTTTTTCCTTTTAATAAATCAAAGACACTTATTCCTGTAACATAATCTAAAGAATCGCACATTTCTTCAGTTAAAGTTACTAATTGTTCATATTTTTGATTTGTATATTCAATGCCATTATGGCCTGCTGGACATGGTGTTTGATAGATACAATAAATCTTTGCGTCTGGATTATCTGTATGAATCTTATTCATCAATTCATATAAACGATTTACTGTATCATCGCCATCTTCACCCCATACAAATACATCGTTAAATCCAAGCATGAAGACTATTCTATCTGCATTAAAAGGCTTAATTAATTTTTCATATGCATATAACCAATCTGTAGTAGTTGAACCGCCGATACCTACGTTATATCCATTTATATAGTCAGTTAAACCAGCTTGAACTTGCCAATTATCCCAGAAATCAATATTTGAATCACCAAATAGTAACGTTCCACCATTATTAGCACAATTATGATCAACTATATATTCTTGATATAAAGAATTAATTCTATTTTCAAAACGGCTTTCATAAGGTTTAACATTTATAGAATTAATATATGATTCGGCTTCATCTTTATTGTTAAAGATTTGTCCATCTAAATTAGTTAAAGTAGTAGTACATGTTCCATAAGAGCCAATCTTTGGAGTACTTTCGGATAAATCAACGCGATTCTTTGTTACATAAGCTATCTCATTATCAATTAAGAAATAGACCTTATCTTCAATAACGACTACTTCAAAATCAATACTATGACGATTGCCGTTTACTTCATAATGAGATATTAAACGCCAATCATTCCAAAGTGTTTCATTATCTTTTGACATAGTAAAGATTTGATAAGCATTATCAGCAACTTTTTCTAAAGCAATTACATATTCATTATTTGTATCTTTAGAAATAATTATTCTTGCTTGATTCCAATTTTCTTCCGTATCTAAACTTATAGAACCATTTATGCGATAATATTTTCCTCTTACTACTTCATCAAAATATTTAATTTCATCTAAAGTTGTCTCTTCTTTTGAATTTGTTGTTAAAGCATAGGTTGAACCTGTTTTCTCAAAATAATTAGTTGTCAAACTAAAGTTGCTAACGCCTGTAGTAATAACATATTTAGAAAATTCTTTTGATTTGACAAGTATAGAATGATTATCAGTGTTCTTAGATATAATACTTAATTCTTTAACTTGATTATTATGTATATCAAGAGCAGTTAAAATATTTCTATCATAAGCTTGTGGATAATTTAAATTAATACTAATTTCGCCATCTAATTCATTAATCTTAGCTTTATCAACAAGTGTGTTATTATCGGCTTTAATTGTCATATAAATATTAATTTCATAAGAAGCAATTACAATTGAATTTTCATCATATAACAGAATAATATTATTTTCATCATCATTAAGCTCGGCTTTATGAGCATCAACAGCAATTTGGACAAATAAAGCTTGTTCATTATCTAATGCCTCTTTTATTTGATTTGCAGTTTCAGCATTAATATCTATATTATCAACAAGATGACCTTGAATTAATTGTAATAATGCCTTATCTACTGTTTCATATAAAATAGTATCTTTATCTATATCAAGTTTTATTTCATTATCTAATAAATTATTGATTTCAATTTCAATTTCATTACCATCAACAATCTCTAGTTTATTCCATTTAGCATATAGATTTAGTTCGCTTATTACTGCTTCATTTTTATCAAATGCAACAGTAAGGCTTTCATCTTTATACCAAGATACAAATTTATATCCTTCTTTACTTGGATCTGTTTTAGTAATCTTTTCATTAATATTTAATGTTTCATTATCAATTAAAATATTTCCATCATAATAATTTACAATAACAGATAAATCATTGATGTATTCTCTTGCTTCTAATTCGTCATTAAATATCTTTCCACTAATGTCAGATACAATAACTCTCGCATTGTTGTATCCTGTAACCTTAATAATTGCATTATTTGCATCTAAATTAGTTTTCTTATAAATTATTTGATTATCATTTAAGAAGAATATTTCATTTCCAATTGTAACAATATCTAAATCAATATAATTCTCATCTAGTTCAGGAATAATTAATTCCCAATTATCAAAATCATTTTGATTATTCTTCGACATCGTAAATACTTGGTATTTGCCATTATTTTTCTTTTCTAAAGCAACAAACATTTCATTTTGTGGATCTTTAGAAACAAGGACTCTAGCTTGTCCCCAATCATCCGCAGCAACTAATTCCAATTTTAAATGAACCAATTTATATTTATCATTTAATGTTTTATATTGATATCTAATATCATCTACTTTGTGTAAGCTTTGATCATTTGATTCAAATGTGTATGAACCATCGCCATTATCAACAAAATTATTTGTGCCAATTGTAAAATCGCCAATATTATTAGCTATTGTTTTAGCTGCATTTATCTCATTATTTGCTTCATTTCCTTTTTTAATAGAATAATTCAAAGCTTTAAATTCTGTATTAAATGAGAACAGCCCAACAACACTCTTTTCATTTGTGATAGCATTCTTTTCAAAAATAACTAGTCTATCATTTACAAAGAAATAATAATCTAAATTATTTCTAATAATTTTTAATTTAATTGTGTCATTTTCATTGAAACTCAATTTAACAATATTTGTAAGAACACTATTCCATTCATCATCTTGATTTGTCTTTTGTCTAACAACGCCCACTTCATTTGCAGTTAAGTCAGTTTTTAAATCAACAAAGAATTTAAGCATCTCACTATTTCCATTAATCATGATGCCAAATTTAGGTGCAGCATCATTATTTAAAACTTTTTTAACTTCAATATCACTTTCAAAAACAAATTTATTTGTATATAAATCATTTACATATGCATATTGTGGAGCAGTCCCAAAGAAAGTAGTATATGGATTTGTTCCATGATCGTTATATAAATCAACTCCCGAAATAGTTGTTTTATAAATATTTGCTTTTCCAAAGAAATCACCTTTTAAACGCTTAGTTTGATCTTTTGCATTAGCTATATCTTCATTAGCGTTATCACCTACTTTAATTGAATAATTGCTAAGAGTCATATTTGTATTAAATGAGAAAACACCAACTGCAGCATTATTATTTGTTAAGCCTTTATCAGCAATAAATAAAACTCCATCAACAAAGAAATAGAATTGATCTTTATCTCTTACTACTTTTAGTTCTATTTGTTTTTTATTAGTAAAATTATGATTTGCTATTCTTTCAGTTAGTGCATGTGCCCAATCATCATTGGCACCGTTTTTTTGCCATACAACACCAATTTGTGATGCCTCTTTTTTATCATTCATATCAACATAGAATTTAACCATTTGTTTGTCATTATTGATCATTAGACCAAATTTAGGTGCCTTATCATTAGCTAAGATATCATTAACATCAATCGTTGTTGTAAATGAGAATTTATCAGTAAAGATATCATTAACATATGCATATTGAGGCGAATTACCATCAACTACTAATTTTCTATTTTGTCCATGATCATATATCATCTTAACTTCCTTACTTGAACGATAATTCTTATACCAGCCAAAGAAGTCGCCTCTTAAATATAAGCCATCATTTACAGCTTTATTAATCTTGCTATTAGCATCATCGCCAACAGCTTTTGAATATCTATCTAGTTTTAATGCAGTATTAAAAGTAAATACACCACAAGCTGCATTTTTTGTATTTAAATCTTTATCCATTAAAACAAGTTTGTCATTAACATAGAAATAATAATTATTATTGTTTCTAGCAATTCCTAATTTAACTGAATCACTATCAGAGAATTTCATACCAGACACTTCTTTTTCAAATGCATTTTTCCAATCATAATCTTTTCCTTCTTGTTGATGAACGACACCAACTTTGTTAGATGTCATTTTAGTATTCATATCAACATAGAAAAGCGTTGATCCAAGTTCATCATCAATAATGATTCCAAATTTTGGATACTTATCATTGTTATATATTTCTTTTACATTTATAGATGTTTCAAAATAGAATTTTGTATCAAATACATCATTTAAATAAGCAAATTGTTCACCACCACCGATTATAGTAACATAGGGGTTATTACCATTATCATGGCTTAAATCAACACCTTCAGATGACATATAGCCTTCTACGCCACCGAAAGTATCACCAATTATTTCTTCTGGGGTACTGTCTTTTAAAGAAAACTTAACTAAGATTGTTACATTTTCATAAGGCATTGTAAAAATCATTTCGCTTTCTTTTCCATTAACAAGGACGCTTGAAACTTCATATCCTTCATCAGGGATAGCTTTAATTGTTACTGTATCGCCTTCATAAGCTTTTAATTTATCAACCTCAACTTTTCCATGTGCGCTTTCTAAAACTGTAATTTCAAATTGTTTCTTTGAAAGAAGTTTTGTAACAGCAAAAGCTGATGCTAACAACAGCAACATAACAATCAAAATAATTAAGCCTCTTTTTTTCTTAGAATTATTCTCGTTTTCCATAATAAATACCCCCTAATTTATTGCCCATCTCTTTGATACATCAGTAGGAAAATGGCCAGTAAAGAACCACCATGGATCATTATTAAATTTCATATCATTATCTTTAATTTCATCAGGATGCTCATAATCTTTATCACAGGTCTTAAAAGCAAAACCGATATTGTAAGGTTTTTCCATTAAACAATCTTTAGGAATAAAACCTTCAAAAATAGTAGTATATGTACCATTAATCATGTCTTCATTAGTTTTCATTGATTTGAGCATAAAGCCACTATCGCCAAACGTTGTAGCAGCAAAATGTTCATTATTGATGAAGAATTCAACATTGGTGTTGTAATACCAAACGCCTCTTTCATCTTTGTCTAAATTCCACATGTAAACTTTTGGATTATATTTATGTATTACTTCATATGCTACATAGATACCTTTATTATCTTCAAATGCATATGTTGTCATTTGATTTCCATTAGAATTATCTTTTTCCGTATTTATAAGTGTCTTGTCTAAATCCCAATCGCTTAAATCAGCATCAATAACTAGATTTGGAATATATGTTTCAAGATAGTTTTTAACAACATCTGCTTCATTTTCATATACATTGACAATAATATCGGCTTCATTGTTAAAGAAGAATAATCCTGGAATTGAACCATCTTCTAGTCCTTTAATGCCAACATCACCTAAAACATATTTACCATCAACTAGCATTGCATATTGATCATAATATTTAATTAATTCAATATTAATACTTCTATTAATAGATAAATTAGAAATATTATTAACAAGGCCAAATGTTTTACTAGAGCCATCTTCCCATGCCCAATTAGTACCCATGAATTCTGTTGCTGACGCATATATCCTACCGGCATTATTATAATGACGACCTGCAATATCAAAATAATAGCCAAGCAATGAATTATATGATTTATTGACAACACCAAATTTTGGATATAAATCATTATTCAAAATATCGCCAATCTTAACATCAATATTTAAATAATAGGCATCTAGTAGTTCATCACCAAAATAATAAAATTGATTAGATCCACCTCTTTGAATAATTTTGTTGTTTGAAACACTAAAGCCATCAGTCATTACTGTTTGGCCATCTGAATCAATTCGATACCAGCTTGTTGGATCAGATAAACTAGAACCAACCAATATTGTCCATGTTGTTCTTCCTGAAGCATCTTTATCTTTTCTTGTATTAAAAGATGGAGCGCATATTAATGAATCAGGTTTATGATCAAGTCCTAAAGATGAATATGGAATGTATGCTTCAATATCATAACCATCACAGTTTGATGAATTTAAATCACCATAGATTTTTACTTTAGATGCTGTTTCAACATAAGCAAGCATATAGCCATATGTCTTGGCTGACTGAAGTCCTATCCAACTTTCAATATTGCCGTTTACTCCATAACGAAGTTGTAAAACATTGGCATTAATCTTACTAGTTCCACCTAATGCCAATTGTAGTTCAACAGATGTGTTATTAAATATTGAATCGTCTTCGTTATAATAGACATTCTTGTCATTTGATTTAAAACCAACAAACAAGCCATTATCAGTCATCTTTGAATACATAGTTAATACAACACCGTTTGTATCAGAGAATTTAATTTGTTGACCATTATATTCTTCTTTATTAACCGTTCCATCAAATACAACTGTGTTATCATTTGGAACATCAATTGAGAAATCATTAGATATTTGAGTATCTTCAACTTCTATATAATTTGGATTATCACCAAGAACAGCTATTTCTGATATCGCATAATTAAAATCAATATCTTTTAATTCAATAATTATTTCATTGACTTTTGTTTGCTTAAAATCAATTGAAAAATTACCGCCAGGAATAACAAAACCTTCTTCTGTATAATAATCATCCCAATTATAAGTAAGAGGTCCAAGTTTCTTATCACCTTTATCAGTTTTTAAAGTAATGTTTTCAATCTTAGAAAACATATAGTCATAATTACATGAATTATATATTGTAATGCCATAAACATTTTTATAATCATCAAATTTTAAGCTAATAGTTCCACTTCCGTCTTCAAAACGGCATTCATTAATAAAGTCTAAATCATCATGATATTTAACAATGCCATCATTTAAAAGCGAAGTACTATTTAAAGCTTTGTTTGCTTCAATTATTGCATCTTTTGCAATATTCATATATTTTGAACTTGTTTTAGGCAATACAGCATAACTAGGGCCATTTGCTACCATGACATTTAGACCATCATTATTTTTTGTCCATACTATTTCATCAACAGCGATTGAACGTGAAGAATTGCCTAATGTTCTATCTTGATGTTCATGATAAACAATATAGTCTTGCCCATCTTTATTCACAACACTACAATGTCCGGTGCCAGAAGACCAAGTCCAATAACTATCTGCATACAATAGATAGCCACCCTCTTCTTTTGTAAGCTTTCTGAAAGGTCCAACTGGCGAATCAGATATCGCAACTCTTACTGAATATGTTTTTTGCATATAAGAATTGGCCGAATAAAGTAGATAATATTTGCCATCACGATAAACCATAAATGGTGCTTCATTTACTTTACCTTCATTTAATTCGATATTGTCATCGCCATCTAGTGTATAGCGATTAGGCATAGTCAAAGCATATACTTCATCATATTTAGGCATCCAGTTATCATCAAGAGCCATTACATAAATTTGTGATTTAGATATTGCTAAAGCCGAACTTAAATCATGACAAAAATATACATATTTATTGCCAGTCTTAGGATCAATAAATGGACTTAAGTCAATAATCTTCATATAGCCATCACTATTTATTTCATATAATGGATGATTATTATTCATTTTAGAAAAATCAAATACTGGTTCATAAGCATAAACGTTATTAGTCTTATCAACTAGAACAAGATTTTGATTGTAATATTCATTATATTGGACAAAAGGTCCAGCAGGATCTTCACTTATGGCAATATCACCAAAAAAATATAAGCCATTATTAAATGCCGTGTCATATCTATTAGCACTATAGAACATATAATAAAGTTTACTATTAGCATCATAGATAACCTCTGGAGCCCAATAATTTGAAAAGCCAAAAGAAATAATTGTCTTATTTTCATTTTCAATGTATTCGCCCTTAGATCTTAAGGCAACGCCTTGGCATTCCCAATTAATTAAATCATTGGATTTGTATGCCAAAAAACCTGTTCCATACATCTCATTTGATGTAGCATACATATAATAATATCCAGCATCTTTGCCTTCATTAATATAAATAACACTTGGATCAGCACCGACAGTTAATAAATCATTACGATAAAAAGCATCGTGATTATATTCAGCGATATTAATACCTTTTGAATTATTTTGGCATGCGGACAAAATAAATACAAAAGTGAATATAAGTGTTAAAGATAAAAATCTTTTCATCATCCTTTAACTCCTGAATGGGCAATTCCTTCAATAAAGTATTTTTGTGCAAAAATATAAATAACAATCGTTGGTAATATCGCAATAACATTTGCTGCTAAAATAGCTGGCCAATCTCCTGAAAAACGATCAGAGAAAGTCGCTAAGGCAATTTGTAATGTTTGATAATCGGTCTTTAAATAAATTAGTGGTCCAAAGTAATCATTATATCCAGCAACAAATCCTAAAATGCCTTGAGCCAATAATGCTGGTTTTGATAATGGCAAAACAATTCTAAAGAATACTTGAATTTCATTTAGACCATCAAGTTTAGCAGCTTCAATTATTTCATCAGGTATCGCAAAGAATGATTGACGCATAAAGAATACACAAGCTGCAGCACCAAACATACCCGGTATCATCAAAGGAATAAATGGAGCATTTGCGGTAACACCTAAGTAATCCCAAATAATATATGAAGGAACAAGTGTAACAATACCAGGAATCATCATTGTCGCAATTAGAAGCCCAAACATCACTTTCTTCCCTCTAAATCTTAATTTAGTAAAAGCATAAGCACTTAAACTTGAAGTAAGTAAACCAATTATTGTTGGTGGAATAATAATCCATAAAGTATTAAAGAAGCCTTCAATTATTGATGTACTAGAATTAACTTTTTCAAATACCGATTTATATCCTTCAAGGCTTATGCCTTCTTGTGGAAGCCACTTAAAATCGCCTATTGTTTCATAACGGTGTTTAAATGAAGAAATAAGCATGATAAAGAAAGGAGTCAACACAAAAAGTGCATAGATTCCCAGGCTCACATAAATGATTAATTTTTTAGATAATTTCCTTTTCTTAATCATAATTTACCCACTTCTTTTGTCCAATAAAGTTAATAATTGTCACAATCGCAATTAATAAAGCAACAATCCAACCAATAGCGCTCGCAACTCCTAAATCAGAGCCACCTGAAGCATTAAACAATTTCTTATATAAATAGAAAACAACCGTTAGACCTTTTTGACCTGGACCACCATCTTTGGCCATTACTTGGAAAATAGTGAAAGATTGTAAAGATCCAATTAAACCAGTTATTAATAAATAGAAAATCGTTGGTGACACCATTGGCAAGGTTATTGTGAAAAATTGTCTTATTCCGTTTGCACCATCAATAGATGATGCTTCATATAGATTGCGATCAATTGATGTCAATGAAGCAGTAAGCAAGATAATATTAAAGCCCATTGATGACCAAATTAGCAAAATCATCATAGCAGTTCTAAAATATTCTTCACTACCCAACCAATTTATTTTTTCTTTAATTAAGCCCCATTCAATTAGTGTGGCATTTAAAACACCATAATTGTAATCATATATCCATTTCCACATGAAAGTTATCGCAACTAATGAACAAACATATGGAACAAAATAAATAACTTTAAATCCTTTAGATCCTTTAACTTCAGTAGCTAATAATGCACTGATAATGATAGAAAGGATTAATGATATGATTGTTGCAACAACAACAAATAAAGTGTTATTAATTGACTGCCAGAATAATTCATCTTCAAAGATTGTTTTAAAATTATCAAAGCCAACAAAAGTTGCGCTATTTAAACGCAATCCTTTGAAATGATTAAAAGACAAGAATACAGATAGAATTAATGGAATTAAACCAAAAATGGCAAAACCAAAAAACGGTATATTGGCAAATATCCAACCTATCCTCTCTTCTCTTTTTTTGTATCCTGGTTTAGTTTTCATGTTTATTTAGAATAATTAGTAAATTTATATAGTTTTTCTTGTGTAGCATCGTAATAACGATCAAACATTTCTTCAACAGTTGCTTTATTCTCTCTAACTGTATAGTTTAAGAAGTTAGCCCAATCATCAATCCATGAGCTGTCATAAATACTCCACCAGTCACCTGGTCTTTCAAATTCTGCTGCTTCAACAAAAACAATCGAATTTTTAGGATCTTTAGAACTCTGCAAGAAGACTTCTTCATCATTCGCTAATGACTTTTGATTTGGAATTGCAAAGCCAGCAATTGATTGGCTTCTTTGTCCTGGCTCACCAGCAACATATTTTAAGAATAGCCAAGCAGCATCTTTATTCTTTGATCCATCAGCGATTGCTAAGCCCATCGATCCAGAATGACCAGCAGCTATGCCATGTACTGTCACATTGCCATTTGCATCATATTCTTTATAAACAGGAAGTGGTGCAACATTCCATGTACCTTCTTCCATAGTCTTTCTTAAATCAGCAACTTCCCATCTGCCATCAACAAACATGCCGAATTTGCCAGAAGCGAAATAGTCTTCAGCATCTGCAGTACCTAAAGAATTGGCACCCATCGAAACGCCATAGCCAAGTTTATCTGTCCCATCAACTTTCTTTCCAACAACAGATCCTTCTTTTGCGGTTAGCGCCACAAATTCTAAAAATGCATCATACATGCTTGGAAGTTCATTTAATTTTTCTTTGTCACTTGCTGTTATAAAGTTTTTATCGTTATATGAAATAATCTCTCCACTTTTATATTCATGACCATTGATAATAATGCTATTAACATCATCCTTCACAATGTAATTAGCGCTCTTATCATTTAAAGTGAATTTATAATATGGTTTTCCGTTTTCATCTTCAACAAATTCAACAACATCGCCACCTACTGACCAGCCATACGCAAACCACCATTCGTTATAATAGCCAAAATCACAGCCATCAACTTTTTGCATTTCTTTTGCTAATTCAATAATTTCATCCCAATTCATTGCAATACGATTATTGAATATACGATTCATAGAATCATAACCTTTTTTAGAATAGTTAGTGCCATTTGAAGAATTATATTCATCAATTTTATCCTCTGGTATTGATATTTCTTCAATATTCAATTCTTTTAAATAATTTGTATTATAGAAAAGAACTGTTGGACCAATATCTTTAGGAAGTGCCCATAGAGGATCATCTTGGTTTGAAGTGGTAGTTTCTGGATTATATCTATATCTTGAAACAGAACTATCCCACATGTCTTTTTTAGAATTTGTGAAATCAAAGCCATCAAATGAGCCATCATCAAGCTGTGTTAAATATTCTGCAGCAGCCCAAGATTTAATAAATTTATCTTCAACATAGATTACATCAGGGGTATTATTTCCTGATAAAGCTAAAGCTGTATCACTCGAATATGAACTTGATGCTTTTTGAACATAACGAACAGTGATGTTGTTTTCTTTGCCAACTGTTTCATTAAATTCATTAGTGATTTCTTGGAAAACTGAACATTCTATATCATTTCCCCAGCCCCAGAATTGTAATGTAGTTGTATTGTTTTTTGGCTTGTAGTTTGCATCAGAATTATCACCACCACAAGCACTTAAGCATAAAGTCATTGACAAACATAATATTGTTAATAGTAATTTCTTCATGTTAAACTCCTTAAAATTCAAATTTAATTGTTCCATCAGCAATCTTTGCATCCAAGATAATTGCTTTTCTATTTCCAGATGGATGATATTCATCGGTTTGTATATGACAAGCCATCTTCAAATTTCCATTTTGGTCTTTAAAGAACATGTTGTGACCTGGACCAGCAAAATCTTCTCCAAGTTCTTTACATTTCAAAATTGGATTTACATTATCACATTTCTCAAATGGTCCAAGAGGGTTATTAGCTTTTGCTAAACAAATGCAATAATCTCTGCTACCAAAGAAATTAGCTGAATAAGTTAAATAGTAAACGCCACCCTTCTTCATTACAAATGGTCCCTCATTCCATTTTTCATTTTCAAAAACAATCGAGTCATATGGACGATCTGGACCAAAAAGAATAATTGGTTCGCTAACTACTTCTGTTAAATCGTTATTCAATAAAGTTACACATATTTCCGAAATATGTTCGCCTTTATAATTAATGTTTTCACTACAATCTCTTGAATAGTAAAAATAATGTTTACCATCGTCATCAATAAATACATGACCATCAATTGATGCATAATTGTAATCAATAAATGGGCCATTATAAACATCTTTAAATGGGCCAGCAGGATTATCGGCAATGGCAACACCCATTCTAAGTGAAGAATCTTTTTTTCTACGTGCAGTATAGTGCATATAAAATTTTCCTTCATTTTTAATAACTTCTGGTGCCCAAAAATCTTTATATGCCCATGAATCACTTAAATCTAAACAAGTGCCAATTTCTTCCCAATCTTTTAAATTAGTTGATTTTCTTACTTTAAAACCTTGGACATCAAAATCTGTTGCATACATGTAAAAAACATTGTTTTCCAAAACAATAAATGGATCCCCAATGTTAGTAACATTAGTTCGTATTAGCATAATTAAACTCCGTGTGTAAAAGTACTTACATATATATTTTATTGTTAATATTGACGCAATTAAATATAAAAATGTATCATATAAGTGAGTAAAAGTGTCATTATGGAAAAATATAAAACTTTTGAATTTATTAACGAAAAAGATGTCACAAATTATTCTGGTCTAGAAAATGAAGTTTTAACCTACATCGATCGAGGAGATAAAAGCGCCCCACTTATAATTGAATGTTTTGGCATTACTTTCCCTGATAAAAACTATTCGATAAAAAGAGCATCTTCTAACTATTTTATAATCGAATATATTGTTGATGGCATTGGACACTTAAAAACCAAAAACCATCAATATGTTCTTACAAAAGGAAATGCTATTCTTTTAAAGCCCCGCTCTTCACACTATTATTATTCTGATGCAAATAATCCATATAAAAAATATTGGATCAATTTTTCAAGTGATATTTTTAATCAAATCATTAATGAATATGGGTTAGATGAAATAGACGTCTTTAAAAATGTTGATTTATCTGATGAATTTAGTGAATTATTTCATTTAGAAAAACAGAGCACAAAAAATGATCGCATTTATAAACAAGCAAGCGCCATCATTTTCAAAATGATAATGAAATTGGCGGAAACGGTTAACAAAAAACCAAAAGAATCTTCATTAGCAATTGAAATTCAAAACAAATTAGATGATGCCATTACTTCAAATGTTTCGATAGAAAGCATTTGTGCTGATTTATATATTTCTAAATCTAAGCTGATGAGAGAATTTAAAAAATATTATAAACAAACACCTCATCAATATTTATTAAACCGTAAAATTTCCTACGCAAAAACATTATTAAGAAATACCAATTATCCAATCAAATCAATTTCTGATCGCTTAAATTTTGCGGATGAGCATTATTTTTCTAATGTATTTAAGAGTAAGACATCTAAAACACCAACTCAATATCGTGAAGATACCACAAATATCAAGAAGCATTGATTAAGGAGTCACCATGAACCATACAAACTTTATAATGAGACCTTTTAACAGCACTTTTTGGCTATGTTTTATATTTTTTGCCATGCTGTTAATTCTTTCTACCTTAATTCTAAAAAATAAAGATATTAAAATAAGAAAAATAATTTTTGTATCCGCTTGTATATTGACATTAATAGGCTTTTTTATCTATAAGTATTTTTTATCAATTGATGCTGAATATGATAAATTAAGAAGTTTCATTGGTGGCTTTAATTGGTTTGGTGAATTGCCTCTTCATATGTGCAATGTAAATATGATCTTAATGCCGATAGCTGTGCTATTTAATAATAAAAAGCTTATGAACATTAGTTTTTATTTAGCGCCATTAGGAGCATTTATGGCATTAATTATGCCAGGCTCAGGTTTTATAAATGCTTCAATATTTGAACCAAGAATGATTGGCTATTATGGAACACATTTTATGATAATGATTGAAGGCATAGCTCTTGTAACTTATGACTTTTTTAAACCAACAATAAAAGAAATCCCAAGAACAATCATTTCAACTTGGTTTTTGACACTTGGAATTCATCTCATTAATTTAGCTATGAGATATTCTCATTTATATGATCGAGCTAATTATTTCTATACAGTTGAAACTGAACAAAACTTCTTATTAGATATTTTTTACAAGTTTATTCCTATTCCGTTTCTATATTTATCACCGTGTGTAATTATTCTTGGCATCTATATGTTGATAGTTACATTCCCTTTTGATTTATCAAATAATAAACGGATTTAAAGGTAATATATTCTCTAAATCTTAACAAAAATATTTCTCTATATAATTAAAAATCATTGTTGATGGTTATTTCTTTTAACTCTTTTAATGTTTCTTATAAAAAACAATTCAAACTAAGATTAATTATTTATTTTTCTTTTAGAGTTGATAAATTTCATTAAAAAATAAAATATATATGCGCCTAAACATAAGGCAAATAAATAAATTGGTGTACAAATATACCAGCCGTAGTTCTTTGCGATATCTTTAAAGAAAAATATTGGATTATTTTTAGGGCCAACATAAAACATGTTTATATCACCATTTGAAACATTCCAAAATATTAGATTAATACAAAAAGCGACTAATGCTAATCCTAAAAAAACCAACACTGAACGTTTATATGTTTTTATATTCCAATCCATATCTTTTGAAAAAGCAATCATTAATCCAATGAACACAAGTAGCATATGCCAAATAAATGCGTGAAGTGTAAGTGTCCAATATGGATGAATTAAGCCTGATGGTTCAGTAAAAGCAATAGCTCCACTCATTAAATTAAATATCGCCATAAAATCTAATATAGATCTTCTTAGTTTGCCGTTTGGCAAAAATGCTCCTAAGATAGAAAAATACATCGGAATTGAACATAATTGGAACGGAAATACCCACCATTTAAATTGTCCTACTGGAACTGGTTCATCAATTACATATGTATAGAATAAAATCTTATATATCTCAGTAATAATTAGAAAAAGCCCACAGCCAAATAATACTTTTCTAAATTTTTTATCAGATAGTTTTGAACACTTTAAAGCTAAAACAACAGATAATGTTCCACATATAAGCACAAAGCCAATATGAAATAATCCATACGGCTTTATCGGTTCCATAGTCCATGCAGTAGAATTTAAAATGTCACTAATAAATGAATCTTTATAAATCTTTATTAAATTAAAATAATACATAAGCTTTTACCAACTTTTAAAGAACAACTATTACTTACAAATATAATATAATAGATATCAGTTAATTAAAATGGAGAATTGTTTAAATGAATACTGCAGTTACATGGAAAATAATGGAAGCCTTGCATGACTATAATCAATTAGAAGATGTTTTATCTAATGTTCTAGAGATCTTATGTAAAGAACTTAGATGCAAAGAAGCTTATATTTGGATGAACAATGACAATGAAAAAAGAACATATATTGTCTCTTGTAAAGGAAGCCATGATTTCACAGGTTATAGTGTCGCTATTGACCACGAATTGTTCAAAAGCATAATTTCGACAAATAAAACGCAAATAATTGAAGATTGTGCAAAAAACCAAATCATCGCAAGTGATAAAGATCTACAAAAGATTTTTAAGAAGAATTCATTAATTTCTCCTTTAACTACGCCATATGGAAGACTTGGCTATATTCAATTTAATGATTGTTTAGATGGCTTTGATGAAGAAGATGTTAAGCTTGTGAATAATTGCCAGGCCTTACTTGCTTTAGATATTCAAGATAAGGGTTTATCATTCAACCCAAATAAGAATAAAACTCCACTTATATCGGTTAGAAATATCATTAAAGAGTTTCCAACAGGAGAAGAAATAAGAAGAATCTTAAATGATGTTGATTTAGATATCTATCAAGGAGAATTGTTAGTTATACTTGGTGAAAGTGGTTGCGGTAAGTCAACATTACTTAATATTATTGGTGGAATGGATCAAGCTAGTAGTGGCCAATTATTAATTGAAGGAAAAGATTTTTCTCATCCAAATGAAAAAGACTTAACTGAATATCGTAGAGATTATATAGGCTTTATCTTTCAAGCATATAATCTTATGCCTAACCTAACAGCTTTGGAAAACATTGAGTTCATCGCTGAAGTTAGTAAAAATCCAATGAATTCAAAAGAAGCATTAGAAATGGTTGGCTTAGGCGATAGAGCAGATAGATATCCATCTGCTATGTCTGGTGGCCAGCAACAAAGAGTTTGTATCGCAAGAGCTATTGTTAAAAACCCAAAATTAATACTTGCCGATGAACCAACAGCTGCCCTTGATTTTGAGACTGGTCAAGGTGTTTTGAAAGTAATTGAAAAAATTGTAAAAGAACATGGCACAACGGTTATTATGGTTACTCACAATGTCGAAATAGCTAAAATGGCAAATAGAGTAATTAAGCTTAAAAACGGCAAGATTTCAAGCATTAGAGTAAATATGAATCCTCTAAAAGCAAGTGATTTGGTGTGGTAAATATGAAAAAAATGCAGTTTGTTGATGCCATCAAGAATATAAAAAAGCGCTTTGTATCATATATTTCAATATGTATTATTGTCATGTTTGGCATTGGCGGAAGTTTTTCTACACAATATTTAGAATATGGTTTTAATAATACAGTAGCAAACTATTACAAAGCTCATAATTTTATGGATTATGAAATCATCTCTTCTTTTGGAATTAATGAAAATGACATAAATGCCATCAAAAATCTTCAAGGAATTAGTGATGTTGAAGGAACGATAAGTGTTGATGGAAAACTTATATTTAATAATTCATTGCAAGATGTTAAAGTTATTACAAAAACAGAAAGAATTAACACGCCCGATTTAATCGAAGGAAACTTTCCTAATAAAGTTAATGAAGTAATTATTAGTAAAGATTTAGTTGATCGTGAAAGCATTAAAATTGGTGACAAAATTAATTTAAGTGCAACATTTAATAACGAAGAAATCTTAAAAAATCGAACATTTACAGTTGTTGGCTCTTTCTATCAGCCATATCACATGCGTTTGAACACAACTTATTTAGCTTTAGTATCAACTGAAGCCATAAATGAAGAAATAACTCAAGGATTATATACATCTGCTTATATTAAAGAAGACAAAGTAATTGATGCATCCATGTTTGATTCAAAAGCTTTTGAAGATACTTGTATGGAAGAAAAACTATGGAAGCTAAGCTATGATTTACAAAAAGATGACCTTGTTTATTATAGAGATTTAGCATATGAAAAAATAGATAACGAGTGGGAAAAAGCTCAATCATTATTTGAAGATGCCCAAAAGCAAATTGATGAAAATGAAGCACAATTAAACACGATGCTTGCTGATGCAAGAAAGCAGATTAGTGATGGTAAAGCAAAGCTTGATGATGCATATAAGGAAATAATGGCTGGTGAAGCACAAATTTCATATGGTGAAGAGCAAATAAAACGCGGAAAAGAAGCGATAAGCACTTGGGAAAATTATTTAAATGTGATTGAGCCAAATCAAATAATTAATATATTAAATGAGGCAAAATCATTATGTAATAGATTAAATGATGCGATAAGTTCTTCTAATCAAGAATTAACACAAGAAATTAGAGATAACATTAATAATTTCATCAATCGAGAAGATGTTAAAAATGCTATTTCAATTGCTCAAGAAGCCACTTCTCTTCCTTTAAATGATTACTTACAAAAAGCAGTTGATGGCACTTTATTAAATAATATAAATGAATTGCTAGATAGTGCTATTAATTCAATTAATGACTTCATTACTTTTAAAGATCAACTTCCTTCATTAGAAAAACAATTAGCTGATGGAAAACAAGAAATTCAAGATGCATGGAACAAATATAATGAAGGCATTAAAGAAATAAATAGACAAGAAGCTTTATTAAATCAAAAAGAAGCCGAAGCAGTTTCTGAATTAAATAAAGCAAAAGATAAATTAAATGAAGAAAAAGAAGATGCCATTAAGAAAGTGGAGCTTGCTAAAAAAGAAGCCGATAATCTTGATGTCAATATAATTGTTCAATCAAGAAAAAATAATTTTGGCTTCCTTGATATATACGCTAACTGTAAGGGAATTGGTTCAAGTGGTAAAGTTTTTGGTGTTTTATTTATCTTGATAACTTCTTTAGTTTGCTTTTCAACCATTGCTATTATGGTTGAAGAAGATAAAAAGACTGTTGGAACGACTAAAGCTTTTGGGTTCTTTAACAATGAAATATTAATGAAATACTTAATATTTGGTATATCCGCTGCGCTTATCGGTTCTTTATTTGGAATTGGTTTAGCATGCCTAATTTCAAGGTTTGTAGCCGCACTTTTGAATAGCACTCACAATTATGCTGTTACAAATTTAGAAATGATGATTAATATTAAACCGACAATTCTTGTTGTTATCTTTTCAATTGTCATATGTGCTGTTGCTACTATTTTGTCATGCTTAAGTTTAATGAAAACACCAGCATCATTATTGATGAAAGGAGAAACAATTTCATCAAGAGATAATAAACAAAAAAATAAAATTAATATAAAATCTGGAACATTATATTCCCGTCTGATTTTTAAAAATATGTTAGATGAAATGCCAAGAGTATTAATAACAATCGTTATTATTGCTGTAAGTTGTACAATCATTGGAACTGGTATATCTATAAAGATGGCATTTGATGGTATGTTTGAAAGACAATTGAATGATGTTATTAGATATGATGCTCGAATAGAATATACAAAAGATGTCAACGATGAAGAGCTTTCATCATTAATCAATGTTTTAGAAGAAAACAATGTTGATTATTTAAATGTATATTATGCACCACATTTGTATTGTTATAACAATAGTGTTGATGCTTTCTATATCTTAGCTGCTGATAGAGAATTAATTCATGATTATTTAAATATTATTGATATTCACACAAATCAAAAAATATCATTGCCTGATAACGGTGTTGTTATTCAAAAGAAATCCATAGAAAAAGGAATGAATATTGGCGATGATATTAGATTGTTGGATAATAGTTTGGCTTATCACGACACAAAAATCATCAACGGCTTTAATAATTATCAAGGAAGACTAACGATAATGTCTATTGAAAGTTATCGCAACACTTTTACCGAAAAACCTAAATTTAATTGCTTATTAATTAAATACAATAACACAAATAAAGATGCTATAAAAAAGGCAATTTCATCAATTTCATCGGATATCGCAATAATTCCAAGCGATGATTTTTCAATTCAATATGGCCCTTTAAAACAGTTATTTACAGTTATTCTGCTTGTTTTGGTTGCAATGGCAATTATAATGTCTTTTATGATACTCACAAATCTAGCAAGTATTTATGTTGCCCGTAAGCAAAAAGAGTTAATTGTCATGAGAATCAATGGTTTTACAATAAAAGAAACGATTAATTATTTAGCTAAAGAAACAATTGTTACCACAACAATCGGTTTAATAATTGGTCTTATAATTGGCTATTTTATTGCTAATATTGCTTTAAAGGCAATTGAACCAGTTGAAATACAATTTGATCGTACATATAAACCTATCGCTTGGATAATTGCACTAGTTTTAGAAGGAACATTCTCTTTCTTAATCAATTATTCAGTTTTTAAAAAAGTTAAAGATTTAAGTTTTAGAGATATGAACAAATAGTTTAAAAGCGATGAAAAACAATATTGTTTTTATCTTTTTTAAAGTCAATATCAAATATTACTGATTCAAAACAATTGATCAAAGTAGTACCACTTGGATGATTAATAATTCTTTGAAAATTTCCATATTCTCTATGGATATGACCATGTAGCATTATTTTTGGTTTATATTGATTTATTAAATCTTCAAACACTTCAAATCCTTGATGAGCAATATCTTCTTGATCGCCATATCCTTTAATTGGCGCATGAGCTACAAGTATGTCAAAACCATTATTTCTTTTAATGTTCTTTTTAATTCTATTTACTCTTTTTTTCATTTGTTTTTGACTATACATATTTATTGCTTCATCACTATATTTGTTTGATCCTCCAAGTCCTAAAACTCTAAGATCATTCAATAGGAATAATTTACCATCAATATTTTCACAGCCTTCTGGATAATAATTATCATTAAATCTATCATGATTACCATTTACATATAAAAGAGGCTTGTTTATCATTGTCACAAGAAATTCTAGATAGTCTTTTTTTAAATCACCACAGGCAATTATTAAATCAACACCTTCAACTTTTTCGGGTGCATAATAATTCCACAATCCAAGATCTTCTTTGTCAGATAAGGCCAATATCCTCATTTTATTTTTTAACTCTTATTCCACTTACTTCAAATAGCTTTTGACTTCCATCATTAAGTTCACTTATTTTTGGTATTACACCGACAATATTGTCGTTTAACCAATCCATGCCAATTATTTGTTTATAGTCTAATGTTTCAAATTCTCTTGCGATTATTCCTTCTTGACTAATTAGCTTACCCTCAAAGATTGAATAATTTCCAGATATAATTTCGTTTTTAAATCCATTGATAGTCTTTAAAGAATAATATGATAATTCTTTTGATAGCCTTATATCTAAAACACCTTCTTTAATTCCCCACCAATATAATGATGCTATATCATTTTCATTAATCTCATTATTGCCATAAATAATTGGTTTGAGAATTAACTCATAATATTTGCCCCACTTAAAATAAGCACTTCCATAATTTGAATATGTTCCATCCTCATTTATCTTATATACCCCATAGGTCGCATTTTCTTCTTCGCTATCTTTTCCAGATATGACTTTAATATCGTTTTTTAATATAAAGTTGTTGTAGTCAAAATCTTTTTTGCCACTCCAATCAACATAAACTGAAGCTTTAGGATCAATTGTTGATACGCCAAGAGCAAAAGCATTTAAATTTGCTATAGTTCCATAAACTGGTGCATCAGCTATATAGGCAATTTTATGATTATCAGCTAATTGAGCAGCTAAAATGCCCATCAAAAACTTTGCTTCAAACATTCTTCCATAGTATGTCGCAATAGCATTACTTTTAATATTTAAGGCACAATCAAAAAACTTTATATCTTTATGTTCAAGCGCCTTATTTAATAAGCTGTATACAATTGTTGAAGAAGTTCCAAAAATAACTTTAGCACCCCAAGAAATCGCTTCATCTACTGCTTTTTTTACAGCATTATCGCTATCACAATTAAAATAATTCTTACATAATACAATATTTTCAAAAACATTATTTATATAATTCACACCCTTAACATGTTCTTTTATCCATAAGGCTTTTTCGTCATCATTATGAATAAAAGCTACTTTCAAAGGATGCTTTTCATCATAAGATGGTTTGTTAAATAAATGTAGTATATCCCAATTTTTTTGATTATATGAAGTGCTTTTTAAAAGAAACTCATTGTTATCACTACTTAAAAACTCATTCCACATTAAATTCATACGATTCTCTAAGATGTTTCTCGATTTGTCTAGTAAAGAATCAATTGAATATGTTTTTAAATATAAAAGGAGTCCATCGGCAGCTGTCATTGACAATTGATATCCACCTTTTTCCATAAAAATGGAATAAAATCTTAAAAATGAGGCTTCTAATTCTCTAACTAATTCAATTGGCCAAGGTGAATTTAGATCTTTATTTAAATATTTAGCTAATTCTTTATAACCACCTTTTTTAGAAAAAACAATTTCATAGATAGGTGCTACTGAATAAAAATCTAAAAACTCATAATACAATTCATTATCGCTGTTTCTTTCTGGTAAAACTCTAATAACTTCTGCTCGAATCGCAAAATTATTAAGAAATTTCATAACCGAAACTCTTTTATTGCCTTCTATTACATAAAAGTTTTGTAGATATTCATAAACCTTTATAGGCTCATTGATGCCTTCATTAACTTGACTTTCAAATAGATTATTCCATTTATAAGCAAATTCACTATTTTCATTCATAATAGGCATGAAGTTTTCCGCAAAAGATCTTTTTCTTAAGTTATTTACGGTGCCGACTATCATATGCAAAGGTATATCAAAAGTTCCGACATATTGTTTACTCAAAATAGAAAGATTTTTAACCTCATCTTCCAAAGATTTTAAGAAAGGATCTTTCTTTTCATTTATTAAACGGTGAAAATCTTTATCACCTAGTTTTTTTGCTATAAGATAATCATTATTCATCATAAATATATTACTAATTATTTATATATTTGCAAGTCCAATACCTATATCCAATTAAAACTTCACTTTGGTAGACAGTGGATCCCATTTAGTTCACTATATAAAAGAACTTTTGTATATTCTTTATTCCTATTCAATTTTCTATATAATTAAAATTCAAAAAACTCCGCTATTTTTGAACTTGTAAGATAAAAGTAGACACAAGAAAAAGTCATAAAGACTTAATCTGAAGTCTACTTTTTCTTATGATGGAATAAAGGAGGAATGATAATTGGAAGACCTAAAGGTGGTAAAAACAGAAAATATGATTATGAGTTTAAGCTAAAAGTAGTTAATGATTATCTCAATAATCATAAATCAACTTGACAAGTCGCTAAAGAATATGGGATCGGTCAAACACGAGTGTTCGCTTGGACAAAGCTATTTAACGAAGGCCTATTAGAAACAGGGAAAGCACATAAAAGAGGAAATAAGTTCGCAGTTTTATACACTTCTAAATCATTATCTAAAGAAGAAAGACTTGAACTTGAGAATCTTAAATTAAAGATAGAGAATGAACGATTAAAAAAAGGGTACATAGTAAAAGGAGGTGGTGTAAACAAGGAATACGTTTCTATCTTAGATGTGAATATCAAATCATCAAAGAATTAAGCAAGGATTATCCAGTTAAATGCTTATGTGAGCTAATGTCTATTAATCGATCTGGATACTATAAATGGCTTAATAGAGATATTAATAATCACGAAAGAAACAGAAATGATTTAGCTGTCTTAATCAAAGAAGAACACAAAATTCACCCATCATATGGTTATCACGCATTAGCTAAAGTAATAAGAGATAAAACAGGATGGCTATTCTCAGATAATCTAGCTCATAAAGTGTGTAAATATCTAAATATAAAATCAAAGTGTAAACATTATCAGTTTAGAAAACCAGGCGAAGAACACGTTGTATATGAAAATAAGATTAATAACAATTGGAATACTACTAGACCTCTTCAAAAGATCGTAAGTGATATGACAATTATTAGACATAAAGGAAAACAATATGAGTGGACATTCTTCTTAGATGTGTATAATAACGCAATAATAGCTTCTGACATATCTTCTAAACACGGAGATCCAAAACCATACTTTAACTGTAGAGATCAATTACTAAAACTACTAAAAAAGGAAGGAATAACTGAATCAGTCTATTTCCACACGGACCAAGGTTCAGTATTCTCTTCCGCAAGCTTTAACCAAGCTTTACTTAATAATAACATTATTCGCTCTATGTCTCGAGTAGGAATTCCTACAGATAATCCAATAATTGAATCAATGAATGGATGGATTAAAGCTCAGATATGGGCAGATTATAAAATTAATGATTATGAAAGTGTGGAAAAATTCATTAACCAATATATCCAATACTATAACTATGAAAGACCAATGTATAAGCATAAATACAAAAGCCCTGCAGAGTTTACACTCTCACAGGGCTTCCATCTGATTTTTTAGAACTGTCTACTTTCGTTTGACAAGTTCATATTTTGCGAAGTTTTTATGTTTAAAATTGTTTCTGTTTAGTTTGGTTATTCTACAGAATATATTTGGGTGTAGTATAACAATCTAACTATTCCCACTCAATAATCTATTCTTATTAATGCTATATTTGATGATAAATTATGGTAATTCATGTGCCTTTTTAACACTATTTTCAGTATTATTTTGTTTTTCTAATATTTTTTACTCATTATAGTGAACAAAAATAGAACCTTTAAAAGAGGCAACGATTATCACTGAAATGCTCTTTTCTATTCCTGATCAATTTCTTTAGTTTTCTAGGCTTTTGCTCAAGATTATTTCCACATTGTGATACGTCGTCCGAAAATTTTTCGTCATAATTTACAAATGTAACCCATTCATCAATATTTTGACTTATATCATCATATAGAGCTTGGCAAAATTGAATCATATTTATATGAGAATATTCATTAGTTATATTTCCATCTTCAAGCGACTCTTTCTCATCGTATTCGGTTATAATGTGACAATTCCAATAACTTACAATATATAAAAAACGATTTGGCTCTAAAGAGCCTTCCAGGCAGAATGGTTTTAATGTTTCAAGACCATGTATTGCTTGAATTAACCATTCAAAAACAATGTTATTTAAATAAACTTAACGAATTTTCTGATGTGCCTTCCAACTTAAGTTCAGTCCATACATAATGAGATTTTGTCAACATAATTTTCTCCTAATTTTGCAAATCTCCAAATATTTCTTTGTATTCTTCTCTTTTTCTATCCATCGCTTTATCTGACATATTTTTTGACACTTTACGAATCGTTTTATTTACTAAAGACTCGTAACTTCTTATTTGACTAATATATCCCACCACATCAATCACACATATTGTAACCACTAGATAATCAATCTCGTTTTTAGTTGCTGATTTTATTATTGAATATAAACCTAATATCAAAATAAGTAATGCAATAACAGCAAAACAAACTGTTAAAGTTTTTGATACTTTATTTTTTGTTTTCTCACCAGTTTCTAGAATGATTCTTATCGCCTTTGATTTTCTTTCGTTATTTATAGAACGTTGTTCAACGAATTTTTGATAATTTATAGTACTCTTTTCTGTTGCTTCTTTACTATATCTTTTTTTAAGATCTTCTTTTATGCTTAATACTGTTTGATCAGAAATATCAGAAGGATCGCCCTTACACTGCATATAAATAGTCTTCTTTGAAAAGTAATCTGTTCTTATTACGGCAGCTTCTTCGTTTGTTATTCCTCCTTCTTGTTCGATTTTGTCTATAATGGAAAACAAGTCATTCATAAACGATTGAGTTGGTACTTCTAATACTGCCATCGCATTTTCTATTAGTTTACTCTTCGGATAGTCTTTGTGAGTGGAATAGTTTCTTAACCACATTAATGATGCAAATTCTTTTTCATAGTATATTGCTGGAACTTTTTCTTTTGTATTTTCTAAAATAAAGTGTTGTGCTGCTAAACAATATCTATAATTTGAACTAATAAATACATGTTTTGATTTTTCTAAGCTGTCTGCTACTTTATCTTTTCTCAAAGACAGAATTGACTTTATACTTGCGATATCAACAAATACAGAATTAGTTTTTTTATAAATTACTTCTTCTTTTAATTGTCTTTCTAAATCAGATAAATCAATTTCTCCCTTTTCATAAACTGGTGTTTTTACAATTTCTATTCCAAGATCTTCAATCAGAAATTGTAATCGCGATATGATTCTTTCAACATCCGAAACGGTATATCCGGATTCATCTAACGCTTCAAGAGTATTAACATAATTAGCACTCATATTAGAGAAACTGTTCTTATATGCATATAGTACGTTTTTTATTTCTTCAAAGTTGTGCTCGAAGCATATTAATTTTGCGCCTGATTCCTTTAACATATTCAAAAATTCGCGTGCGCTATCCATTGTGATTTTAGGCAAATGATATCCGAGTGCATCAATAATAATTCTTGTATCTATATAACAAGATAAGCCATTGAGTTTTGCATTTGTTGATGTGTTTGCTTCATCTATAGATAATGCAGTAGAAACAAAGAAACCCTGAACCATTTCTAATATATAACTGAATATGCATGAATCTTTTTTATATTCGTTATAAATAAACTCCGCTATATGATATGCTATTTTATTATTCTTTTTTGAAATTGCTATTAAATCATCAATGTTTTTAGTAAAACATAATCCGTGTTGAACAAAAAAGTTATATAAATGTTTTGATACATCACTATCAGACAATTCGTTTTTTTGTAATTCTTCGTTCAAATAACTCTTAAGCGTGTGTATTACTAGTTCATAATGTTCTTTACTTTCTTTTTTTCTTTTTTCAAATTTAATGACATCATTATCTAATGAACTTGTTAAATAGTATTGTTTATGATTAATTGTCAAAAACTCTGGAGATAATCTCTTAAGCATTGAATATAAAATATTTATAGGCATGCTCTCATAGCCATAATCTTCTTTAAATTTCATAGATAATAGTTCAACATCAATCTGCTCGTTAAGTTTTACTGTTTTTGAAATTGTTGTTTTAAGAAATGGCATTAATAAATCAAGAGTATCTTTATTTCCGCTTTCCCAGTATTTTTGCAATACTGCCACACTAATTAATAGATTACTATTTTCCATAAATTACCTCCGCCACATTTAGTAATATTGTTCAATATATTTATAAGCTTTTTCAAAAACTTCAGTATCTTTTATTTTATATTTAATCCATACTACACTTCTTAATGCTTTTTTGATTTCTTGCTTTCCAGCAGTAGTACTTTGCCATCCATCGAATCTTACGATCCTAACGATATCATCAATGTCATTAACAATTCTTTCAACAATGATAGGAGTTGCTTGATTTTTTACTGAATTAAATAATTCTGTTAGTGCAGCTTTGCCCTTATCAACCTCATCTTCAGGAACAACTTCTTTTTCAGCTTGAGCTGCCTCTTTAGCAAGTTCTAATAAAAGTTTTAAGAATTCTATGCTTGTAATTAAACCCTGTTCGTGTTTTTGCCTTAACTCTTCAAGTTTTTCACCAAGTTTAACAAATCTTGGCTCATTAGTATGAGCGAGAATCTTAGCGACCAAATTTATTTCTATTTGTTTTGCCTTTTTCTTTGTGTCTCCGCCTTTACTAATGAATTCATCTATCATTGTTGCATCAAGGTTAAGAATTTCTTCGTCTTCATGAACTTCACCAACATATATATTTTTATGAACAAGTTCAATCGTTTTAGGTCCTAGTGCACTCCATATTAGTTTTCCAGAACCATCAACAGGTTTGATAGATTCATATACTTTTGATAACCACTTATAGTCTTCTGTATATGGTCTTAAGAAATTGTCGGGTGATAAAGCGCTCCATGCTCTATTTAACACTCTATAGTCTGCAGCAAAAGCATCTTTTTCTTTGTTGGTAGGAAGACATTCTTGAGCCATCATTAAGCCTTCCCAACCTTCTATAGTTCTATCTACTCCCATAAAATAGCTTAAACATTTCTTTAATAATGCTGGAAATTGTTTTTTAATTTCTTGAATATTAGTAATTATTCTTCTCATTGAAGTCTCATCGAAATCAAGAGCTCTAGCAACGTTATCGAAAATTCCAGTATAATCTACAATCAAACCATAATCCTTATCTTCATAAGTTCTATTTGTTCTACAAATAGCTTGCAATAATGTATGGTCTTTCATAGGTTTGTCAAGATACATTGCTTGCAATATTGGAGCATCAAAACCAGTTAATAATTTGGCAGTAACAATTACTAATTTTAATGGGTTCTTTGGATCTCTAAACTCATCAAGCACTTTACCTTCTTCATCTCTAGATCTACGATATTTTTTGTATCTATCTTCTTTATCGTTATTAGTATCAATTACAACAGTTGTTTCTTCAGGATCCATTAAAGTATCAAGAACTTCTTTATATCTAATACAACATTCTCTGTCATAACAAACTATTTGGCCTTTATAACCATTTGGTTCAATTTTTTCTCTGTAATGTTTAACAATGTGTTCACATACTTTTTGAATTCTAGCTGGATCATAGAATAAAGCTTTTATATTTACTCTTGATGATAATTCAGCTCTTTGAGCCTCTGTTAAATTCTCTGTTAATGCGTCAAATTCTTTATCCAGTGTATCTTGATCGATATGCAAATCGATTGGGACTGGTTCAAATCTTAAAGGCAATGTAGCCCCATCTCTAATAGAATCTGAGAAAGAATACTTACTCATATAACCAGTTTTATCTTCAATAGCACCAAATGTATTAAATGTGTTGTGATCAACTTTATTTATAGGTGTCCCAGTCAAACCAAAGAAGAAAGCGTTAGGAAGTGCTAGCCTCATCTTTTCGCCTAAGTTTCCTTCTTGTGTTCTATGAGCTTCGTCGACCATAAGAATAATATTGTCTCTAGGATTTAATTCGCAATCAACCTCACCAAATTTAAAGATTGTTGTAATTAAAATCTTTCTCATGTCACCTTTAAAGAACTTAATTAATTCTTCTTTGGATTTTGCACTTTCTAAATTTGGAATATCGGAGGCGTTAAAAGTAGCTGTGATTTGTGTTTCCAGATCTATTCTGTCATCAACAATTACCACAGTGGGATTCTTTAGTTCAGGAATCATTCTTAACTTTTGTGCAGCAAAAACCATAAGTAATGATTTGCCAGAACCTTGGAAATGCCATATCAAGCCTTTCTTTGGATACCCAGCAACAACTCTTTGAACAATTGCATTAGCACCCTCATATTGTTGGTAACGGCAAATAATCTTATATTTTCTATAATGCTTATCTGTAGCAAACACTGTAAAGAATTCAAAGATATCCATTACTTTTTCAGGAGTAAGCATGTCTTCCATACTGATTTTTACATCTGCAAGACTACCTTCCTTTTTGTGATCTCGAGTATGCCATGGTCCCCATAGATTGATTGGAGTATTTACTGAACCGTATCTATAACACTTTCCTTCTGTAGCGAAATTGAAAACGTTTGTTACAAACATTTGAGGGATACTCTTTTCATAATCTAAAATATCTGAAGCACCATCTGCCCATGTAATAGAACTTCTTACTGGCGTTTTAAATTCTCCAATTACAAGAGGAAAACCATTTACCAATAATACTAAATCAAGTCTTTTGCCACCTTCTTCACACGGATAGCTCCATTGATTGGTTACAACATACTCATTCTTGTTTAATTCTTCATTTGTTAATGTACCAAAAAACTTAATTGGAATCATTCTTCCATCTTTACCAAAAGGATATGAATTTTCTTCAAATATCCATTTTTTAAAAGTTTCGTTTTGTGTTACCAAATTATGCGGTTGGACAGAATTAATTAATGTTCTTAATTTATAAATAACCTCATCTGCTCGTGATGGTTCCTCTCTAATTTCCGGATTAAGCCTAATTAAAGCTTCTTTTACCATAGGCTCTACCATTACATCAGATAATTCACGTTGCAAATGGTCCCTATCAACATACTTCCATCCATTATTTGACAACGTAGTAATCGTCATTTGTTCAATTGTGTTATCTTCGTTAAATGTTGACATATTTTAATCCTCCATCAATATAGTTTTTTGTTTTATAACAATAAAATTTCGATTTATCGCT
>JAFRCV010000007.1 GCA_017404205.1 Erysipelotrichaceae bacterium | reverse complement strand
TTATCGATTCATTAAAGATAAAGAAAAGGAGTTAAGAAATACGGATATATGCAAAAAAGAATTTCCAATATCACTAGAAGAAATTTATGGTAGATACCATTATGGAATGTTTGCCTAACAACACAGATGTTAAATTAGGCATATTTTTTGTATTCATATTTTATATAATGTAAATAGATGAATTATTCAAATATCGAGATTGTAAATAAATTAAAAGAAATAGAAAAGGAATTTGATATTAAAATACTATGGGCTATTGATGCAGGAAGCAGAGCTTGGGGAATAGCTTCAAAAGATAGTGATTTTGATATTCGTTTTATATATAAGAGAAAAATTGAAGATTATTTAAAGCTAAATAAAGAAGCAGATACTATAGAAATTCCTATTTGCGATAGCCTTGATATCATAGGCTATGATTTAGAAAAAGTCTTAAGATTGCTTTATAAATCTAATCCAACAATGTATGAATGGATGAATTCTCCTATAAAATATATTGATTCAGGATTTAAAGAAAGACTACACCCAATTCTAAATATATGTTTTTGCGAAAAGAAAATGTTATACCATTATCTAAATATGGCAAAAACATCTTTTAGTAAATATATCAATGGTAAATTAATTAAACCTAAAAATTATTTATATATAATTCGTTCCCTATTGGCATGCAAATGGGTTATATCTAAACGCTGTACCCCACCTATTTCGTTTGATAAGCTTGTAGATAGTGAACTTCCTGAAGATATGAAAGTGCTTGTTGAACATTTAAAAAATTTAAAAATAAATAAATCAAAAAAACATGAAATTAAGCCAATTAAAATGTTAGATGAGTATTTAAACGGTGAAATTGGACCAATTAATGAACATATATCATCTTATGATGATCGTAAACAAGATATAATTGATGAATTAAATAAATTTTTTCAAAAAGAAATTGAACTATAATTAATCATTATTTTGTCATTTATTTTGAATTAAATAATTTAATAAATTAAATTATTTCTACTTATCAAGATTAAATAATATCTTTTATAAATGATTTTCTATTATTCCTTTAATACCAATATCAAGTTATAATATTATTAATGGATTTCTATGAAAAAACGAGTAAAATTCTTCCAAGTTTAAGTTCTAGTGAACAAGTGGTTTTTAATTATGTTATTAAAAATCTGCATGTCGTTAAAGACTTGTCAATCAGGGAATTAGCTGACCGTTGTTTCATTTCAACTACTACCCTTTTTAGATTTGTTAAAAAGCTAGGATATGAAGGATATTCTGATTTTATTGACGATGTTAGAGAAGCAGAATTTGCATCAAGAAAAATTGAAATACCAAACATCGTTGCTAATGATGACTATCGTGATTCATATTTAAAGAATGTTATTGAAGCGGTTAAAGTAATAACTGATGAAAAAATTGATAAATTTGAAAAAATAATGTCAAGAAATCCAAATATCTATATTTTAGCTGAAGGGCTAAGTGCAGAGCCTGCTCAATATTTTCGTAGACTATTAATTTCATGTGGCTATAATGTTGAAATACCAAGCGAAGAATATGCATTTAAAAGTATTCTAAAAAAAGTTAAAAAAGATGATGTATTATTGGTTCTTTCATATAACGGCAACAATAGATCAGTTATTCATAAAATTGAAAGAATATTTGCGATTTCTACTCCAAATATCATTTCAATAACAAGATCTGACAATAATGCGATTCAAAATATGTCTGATTTAAATTTTTATGTCTTTGCCGATGAGATTGAATATGAAGGAGAAGACATAACTTCAAGAATTGGTATGATTGCCATAATGGAAATCTTGTTATATAAACGTCTTACTTCAAACAACCTAAATGGAACATTGTTACGCTAAATGTAACATTGTGCAATTATTGTTCCACATGTTCCTTTAATCTATATATTTATTGTTGATACCATTTATTAATGGTATTTTTTAATTAGGAGATAGCGTTATTTTAATTATATGGAACGAAGATTTCTTTTCTTTTTCCATGTAAAAGAAAACGCTTACATAGAAAGGATTTAATATGGCAAAAAGAATTGAAGGAACAACTCCTAGAGAAGATGGGTTCCGTTGGCCTGGAGAATTTGAACCACAAAGTCAAATTTGGATGATATGGCCAGAAAGACCTGACGTATGGCGTGACGGGGGCAAGCCAGCCCAAGAACAATATAAGAATATTGCGACAACAATTTCTAAATTTACGCCTGTAACTATGTTAGTAAGTGCTGAACAATATGCACATGCTAGAAATGTATTACCACCTGAAATCAGAGTTATTGAAATGTCTAACAATGATGCATGGTTCCGTGATACAGGTCCAACATTCATCAAGAATGATGCTACTGGAGAAATTAGAGCTTGTGATTGGGGCTTTAATGCATATGGCGGCTTCTATGATGGTCTTTATTTCCCTTGGGATAAGGATGAAGCATTGGCACAAAAAGTATGTGATATTGAAAGAATCGACTCTTACAATGTTCATGATTTCATTCTTGAAGGTGGATCAATCCATACTGATGGTGAAGGCACAATGTTGACTACAGAAATGTGTCTATTATCACCTGGAAGAAATCCAAGTCTAAGCAAGGAAGATATCGAAAAGAAATTTTATGATTATCTAAGTATTGATAAGACAATTTGGATTAAAGATGGTATTGACCCAGAAGAGACTACAGGTCATGTTGATGATGTTGCATGTTTTGCTAGACCTGGTGAAGTAATTTGTATTTGGACTGATGATCCTGAAAACTCATTCTATGAGCAATGTCAAGCTGCTTACAAGACATTATCAGAAAGTACAGATGCTAAAGGCAGAAAGTTAAAAGTCCATAAATTAACAATGCCTAAGAAAGATGTAACAATTGGTAAAGACTTCACAATTGATTATGTTGAAGGTTCATTGCCAAGAGAAGAAGGAGATATTTGTATTGCTTCATATCTTAACTTCTTAATTACTAATGATGCTGTTATTTGTCCACAATATGGTGATGAATACGATTCATTAGCAATCAAACAATTACAAGAAATCTTCCCAGAAAAGAAGGTTGTTGGTTGTCCTTCTTGGGAAGTAGTATATGGTGGTGGAAATATTCACTGTATAACTCAACAACAACCAAAATAGAAAGGTAAAAGTATGAATAAAAAAGTATCTCTTACTAAGACTGTCTTATTTACTGTTTGTTCAATTCTAGTCTTAGACTCGTTCGTTGCTCCAACTATAATTGGTGTTTCATCAATTTCTATTTGGATCATCTCAGCTATTTTCTTCTTCTTACCTTATGGACTATTATCAGCTGAACTTGGAAGCACATATCCAGATGATGGTGGTATAGTTTCGTGGGTACAAAGAGCCTTTGGTGAATTCTGGGGCGTTATGGAAGGTTGGATGTATTGGATTAATGTTGCCTTCTGGATGCCTGCTGTATTTACAGCTTTCTCTGGTTGGCTAGTATTAGCAATCTTCCCAGAAATGCCAATGTTCTTACAAGCAGCAATCGCTATTGCGATGTGTTGGGTAATTGTTATTATTGGTATTAAAGGTATCGATTTGTCAGTAGAAGTAGCTAGTATTATGGCTTACTTAAAGATGGGTATTTTAATCCTTCTTGGATTATTAGGTATTGTTTATGGAATTAAGAATGGTTTAGCAAATGACTTCTCATTCCAAAATTGGATTCCATCTTTATCTGATATCGTAAACCCTACTGATGGTGGTTATTTCGCAGTTATCGTTTATAATCTTCTTGGATTTGAACTAATTGGTTCAATTGGTTCACAAATTGAAGATGCTAAACACACTGTTCCAAAGATGACAATCATTGCTGGTGTTGCAATCGTATTAATCTATTGCTTAGGTTCATTTGGTGTATTAGCTGCTCTTCCAGCTGATGGCATTGATGAAGTTGATGGCTTTGTATATGCATTAAAAGAATTATGTACAGTATTTGGTCCACTAAAAGATGTAGTATTCTATGTTGTAATCTTCTTAGCTATCTTAACACTTGTTGCTAATATGATTACTTGGACTTTAGGTGGCAATGAAGCATTCATGGCTGCTGACCTTGACAAGAGATCTAAATTCTTAGGACATAGAAATAAGAAATATGGAACAGCAGATAACCTATATATTATTATGGGCGTTGTTTCAACAATTCTACTTGTTCTTAACTATTCACTTGCAGGCGATGCAAATGAAGTATTCTGGACAATCTTCGCATTCTCATCAATTGTCTTCATGCTTTGCTACTTATTGTTGTTCCCTGCTGCAATTAAATTAAAACTTACTGACAATACTCCAAGAGTATACTCTGTACCTGGTGGTAAAGTTGGTATGATTGTTTGTGCAGTATTGAGCTTCTTATCTGTTGGTATCGCAACATATTCATTATTAGACTTTGATCCAAGTGGCTTTGGCTTCTGGATGCAATGGATTGGCTTAGCATTAACATTCGGTGTTGGTGTATGGCTATATTATGCAGGTAAAAAGAAAGCATAAATAATTAATGAAGGATCAAAAAAACTTAAAAGACATTATTAGCTACATCGTCATCATCCTGATGGTTATGATTGCGATAATTAAATGTCTTGAGGTAAATAAACTGAATATTGATCCTAAAGATATTTTAAGTATTGGGGCTACTTTAAAAGTAGCCTCCCTTCTTCCTACAGCCCTAGCAATTTTTCTTGCTTTTATGTATAAAAATGTCATTTTGTCTTTAGCTAGCGGAATGTTGCTTGGTGGCTTAATGGTTGCTTTAATCAATGGAAATGGTTTTCTTGGTTTCTTCACAACATCATTAACTGGCATATTAGATACAGTAAGCGATGTTGATAATGCCGGAATCATTCTATTATGCTTAGCAGTTGGAGGAATGATCGAAATCATTCGAAGTTCAGGTGGCTTTATTGAGCTAGCAAAAAAGTTCACTAATAAAATAAATACTCCAAGAAAAGCTAACTTAATTGGCCAATTATTAGGTATAATCGTTTTCTTTGACGATTATGCTAATGCCTTAATTGTCGGACCAGTAATGCAACCAATCTTTGATAAATTAAAACTATCGAGAGAAAAACTGGCATATATCGTTGACTCAACAGCTGCCCCAGTAACAGGTATAGCTTTAATATCTAGTTGGGTAGCTGTTGAAGTTGGCGTTATTGAAGAAGGACTAGCAAATGCTAATGCTAATATGTCTGCTTATAATTTATTTCTACAATCAATTCCTTTTTGTTTCTATTGTATCTTCTGTTTATTATTCATCTTTATTTCTTCTTTAACAAAAAAAGAATTTGGCCCAATGTATGAAGCTGAATATAAAGCAAGAAATTCTTTAGATGATAATAACAAAACAAATAAGAATAATGAAAATATACAAAAAGGATCAATGTGGGTAGCGATTTTACCATTATTGGCACTATTCATTTACTCACTAGTTCAATTTATTGTTGTAGGAAAAGCAAACGCTATTGAAAATGGAATTATAACTGGGAATGAAACATTCTCAATAAAATATTTATCGACAATATTTGGACAAGCTGATACCATCTACATCGTCTTTGAAGCAACGATACTTGGTAGTATAATCGCTATAATCTTAGGCGTTATCAAAAAGCTTTTTACTTTAAAACAAGCTATTGGACATTTTACTAAAGGATGTTCACAATTACTTGAAACCTGTCTAATATTAGTTCTTGCTTGGACTATGTCATCGTTTGTATCTAATATTGGAGCTATTGAATATAGCGTCAATATAATAAGTTCAAATGTTGCTTGGTATTTAATACCATTATTAATATTTGTTGTTTGTTGTTTAGTATCATTTGCAGTTGGCAGTTATGGGTGCATGTTTATTGCCTTACCTATGGCAATACCAATTGCAATTAGAATTATTGAATTAAATCCAAATATCACAAATAATTATTTACCATTGATAATTGCTTGTGGTCTTGCAGGTAGTATATTTGGTGATCATTGTTCACCTATTACCGATTGTACAATTCTTTCAAGTGAAGGAAGTGGATGTGATAATTTCAAACATGTTAAAACGCAACTTCCATATGCACTTGTCACAGCAATCGTATCAATTGTTGTTGGTATAATCCCTACTACATTTGGACTACCTGTTTATTTATCATTTATTTTAGGAATTTTAACATTCTATATTATTTTAAAGATTTTTGGTAAAGAACCAAAAGAAAACAATTAAAGGAGAATTATGTATAAAAAAGATTTCTTATGTGTACAAGACTTTTCTAAAGATGAATTAATGGAAATCATCAATTTATCATTAGCAATTAAAAAAGCTATTAATCATGGCTATAACCCACCTCTAATGAAAGGTAAAACTTTAGGAATGATCTTCCAACAAAGTTCTACTCGTACACGTGTTTCATTTGAAACAGCTATGGAACAACTTGGTGGACATGCTCAATATTTAGGCCCAGGTATGATTCAACTTGGTGGACATGAAACTATTGGTGATACTGGTAAAGTATTATCTCAATTAATCGATATTGTAATGGCTAGAGTTATTGATCATAAGACTGTTGTTGAACTTGCTAATGCATGCACAATTCCAGTAATCAATGCTATGTCTGACTATTTCCACCCAACTCAAGCAATCGCTGATGTTATCACAATGATTGAACATTTGCCTGCTGGTAAAAAACTTGAAGATTGCAAAGTAGTATTTGCTGGTGATGGAACTCAAGTATGTGTATCTTTAGGCTTAATTTGTACTAAACTTGGCATGAACTTTGTTCATTACGGACCAGAAAAGAATTGGGTTCCTGAAGAATATAGAAAAGTTATGGAAGAAAATTGCAAAGTTTCTGGTGGAACTTGCCTAATTTGCGATGATAGAGATTCTGTAAGAGGAGCTGATTTCATCTATACTGATGTTTGGTATGGACTTTATGAAAATGAAACACCAAAAGATGTACGTGTAAAACAATTCCATGACTATCAAGTTAATAGAGAATTAATGGAACTAGGCAATATCGGTTGTAAGTTCTTACATTGTCTTCCTGCTACTCGTGGCGAAGATGTTACTGATGAAGTTGCTGACTCAGCTAGTTCATTATGTTGGCTACAAGCTGGTAACCGTTTAACTGCTATGAGAGGTTTACTTGTTTATTTCACTCGCAATAGAGAAAAACATTCAGATCTTGAAATCGCTGCAGCTGAAGAAGAATTAAACAACTATTTAACTAGTCATGGCTATGACTTGGAGCGTTTACATAAATAATGGCTAATAAAAAAGTTGTGGTTGCTTTAGGTGGAAACGCCTTAGGCAATAATCCTCAAGAGCAACTTGAGTTAGTAAAAAGCACTGCTGCAGCTATTGTTGATTTAGCACTTGGTGGAGTTGATGTTGTTGTAGGACACGGCAATGGTCCCCAAGTTGGTATGATAAATAACGCAATGTTATTCTCTGCCAACAATGGTGGCAATACTCCAGAAATGCCATTTGCTGAGTGTGGCGCTATGTCACAAGGCTATATAGGCTATCACTTGCAACAAGCAATTCAAAATGAATTAAAAAGAAGAAACAGCGATAAAAAATGCGCTACAGTTGTAACCCAAGTTGTTGTTTCAAAAGATGATCCAGGATTTAAGAATCCTACTAAGCCAGTTGGAACATTCTTCAGTGAGCAAGAAGCTAAACAAAGAGCACTTTTAACTGGTGACACTTATGTTGAAGATGCAGGTAGAGGCTGGAGAAAAGTTGTTGCTTCACCTATTCCTGTTCGCATACAAGAATTAGATTTAATTAAGACATTATCTGATACTGGCGCTATTGTCATTGCCATTGGTGGTGGTGGTATACCAGTTGTCGAAGAAGATGATGGAAGTTTAAAAGGTGTCTCTGCAGTTATTGATAAAGATAATGCTAGTGCTAGACTTGCGATTGATTTAAACGCTGAAAACTTAGTCATTTTGACAGCAGTTGAAAAAGTATCTATTAATTTTAAAACTCCTGAACAAAAAGACTTAGATTCAATGAGTATTCAAGAAGCTAAACAATATATTGATGAAAAACAATTTGCCCCTGGAAGTATGCTACCAAAGGTACAAGCTTGTATCAAATATGTTGAAGAAACTGGCCATTCAGCACTTATAACATCTTTGCAAAAAGCTGCCGATGGCTTAAAAGGTTTAACTGGTACATTTGTCACTAAATAAGATGAGGGCTTAGAAATAAGCCCTTTCTTATGTTAAAATTAGATTGTTTGGAAGGATATTAATGTATAAAGATGCAACAAAGAGCTTTAATAACGGAAAAATTAATCAAATTACTAGAAGATGAACATTTATATTCATTAGTAGAAAAAGCCATAAAAAAAGCTTCAGAAATAAATCCTGACCCTATAACTAATCCTGTAAGGTCAATAGAAGATTTATATGATTTTATGGATTGGTCTAGTATTTGTATGCCTTGGAATGTATTAAACAAGGCAAATTATTCATCATTATATGAATCAATTGACCAATCACTAAACTATTTTTGGTTTATCTTTGGTCAACAATTAGATGAATTAAAAGATAAAGATTATTATTTGCCGACACTAGAATATCATGAACCAATTGCTTCTTGGATTAAAGAATATGCCAATGAATGGGGTAAATTTCTATCTAGTGAAGATTCATGGAATGATGAATATTTCAAGAAACAATTTGAAGATGACCGTTTTGGAATGAATGAAAATTGGTATTCAAAAGAAAACATTTGGAAGACATATAATGATTTCTTCTCAAGACATTTAATTAGTCCAAGTGTTAGACCTATTGGTAATGCCCAAATGGTTTCACCAGCTGATTGTCGAATAGAAGGCGTTTGGAAGATAAAAGAAGATGGCTATATTGATGATGGTGTAAAAATTAAATCACATAATTTTTATTCTGTTGATGATATTATTGGTCCTAGTAGTAAATACCATGGTTTTTTTAATGGTGGCACACTAACACACGCATTCTTAAATGTTAATGATTACCATCGCTATCACTTTCCAATAGATGGAAGAATTATTGAGATGAACAAAATTGACGCTTTCAACGCTGTTGGTGGAAGAACATATTATGACTCAAATAAAAAGTGCTATATATGTGATAGTAGTGATACCTCTTGGCAAGCAAGAGAAACAAGAGATTGTATTATATTAGAAACACATTTTGGAAAAGTAGCTGTATTGCCAGTTGGCATGTCACAAATCTGTTCATGCAATTTTGAAGAGAATCTAAAAGTTGGTGATGAAGTTAAAAAAGGCGATCCACTTGGTTATTTCTTATTTGGTGGTAGCGACATTGTCGTTATCTTTGAAAAAAATGTTGAATTGAAACTAATAGGAAAAATTAATGAACATATTCTCATGGGTGAGAATTATGCTGAATTGAAACTAAAATAAAAAAATTATTTTATCTTTGTTTAAAAAAGAATCACCGTATGGTGATTCTTTATTCATTTGCTTCTTGTGTTTCTTCTTGAGTGTTATTTTCCTCTTGAGCTTTTGCTTCTTGTTCAAGTCTTAATTGTTCTTCTTTCTTTTTAGCTTTTTCATCTTTTCTGATTGAGCTTCCTAAACGGAAATAAATAGAAGAAAGAATTAAACCAACGATAACCGCAAGAATTGAATAGGCCATTTTAATTAATAGATCTATGGAATTCTTAACTACTGAATTATCTAATAGGATTTCAATAGCTCTTTGGTTACGCCAATATTGAAACAAGAATACAATTGTTCCACCAAGAATCAACACTAAGGCTAAAAAGCCAAAAACTTTTTTTAAAATCTTTTTCATACTATTTCACCTTCCTTTTATATCTTAGTATAGTTTTTCCTAAAATCAAATAATTCTTTCTCACTTATAGCTCCTGCTCTGCCACCATTTTTACTACATGCATAAGAGCCATTTAAACTAGCTAATTTTAAACATTCTTCATAAGAATAGTCTAGACTTCTAAAATGTAAAAAACAGCCCGCAAAACTATCTCCTGCCCCAGTAGAATCAATCACATCAATCTTGTATGCAGGACACTTATATATTTTTTCTTTTGTATAACATGTGGCCCCTTTCCCACCTTCTGTTAGACAAATGAATTCACATCCTCGATTAATCAAATAATCAATTGGTTCAAAACCACAAACATCTTTTAAACGCTTATAACTATCACTATTAATAAATAATCCATCAGCTAACTGTAATAACATTTCTTTTTCATATTCTTCTTTATATTGACTAGATCCATCAAAAATAATCTTTGAGCCATTAATCTTAGCTTCTTTTAGAATATCAACTGTTTTAAAAGACAAGTTCAAAGTATGCAATAAAGAATAAATATATTTTGAATTAAATAATAATTCTTTTATTTTTTCATCTTCATTAAAATATGGCCTTTTAGGTTCGATGACATATATGCATTTCTCATCATCTTTTTTCATAATTAAACATTGACCATTAGTAACATCTTTCCCATAAACAATATTGTCTATATTAACACCATATTCTAATAGACTATTTATTAATAATTTTGTATCATCATCTTCTTCTTTTAAATAATCAAGAACTTTTACATTACTTCCAAGCTTGCTAGCAACACATGCCGCATTTAAAACACAACCACCTACCGCCTTATAAAGTGGTTTAGCCATACCAGCATCACCTTTACCTAAAAAAGATTCTACTTCATAGAAATAATCAATGTCATTTCCTGAAATAAATAATAGATGTTTATCCATTATTAACCTCATTTATTCTTTTAGCTAAAGATAATAAATCATAATTATTAACTTCATCAATTAATTTTAAATAATCATCATTATAATATGCTTCATATGTACCAGCTAATGCTCCAACCATTGTCGCAACCGTATCAGTATCACCACCAATATTAACAGCTCCTACGATGGCTTTAAATGTATCACCATTACTAGCTTTAAATAAGCCTATGGCACAAGGCACAGCCTCACTTGCGCTAAGCCCAGAACCAATAATATCTTCTAATTCTTGCATTGCTTTTGCCATATCGCCTTCGCATTTTTTCGCTATTTCAACAGCTAAAACGATTCTTTTATAAACACTTGGGTTGGCTAATTCAGCATCGTGTTGCCTTGCGTAAGTATCGCCTTTTAAAGCTCCTTTTAAACAAGCTTCAATAATCGAATCAACTGTTGCAGAATCGTTCAATGCTTCAGCTACTCCAGCAGCAATAGCACATGCTCCAGATAGTGCTGTGTTATTAAAATGTGTAGGTTTGCAAATTATTATCGCATCATCGATTGCCTTATCAACATCACCATTAGACAATAAACCAATTGGCGATATCTTCATTGCTCCCCCATCCGATCCTCTTGAACTTTCATATGAAATAAAACTTTCACTAACTTCTTTTCCTAACATCTTATCTAATGCTTTTACTGTTGTAGGACCAGCTAGTGTATAATATGGTGTCTTTGACCAATTAAGTAAAGACATTTTAGCTACTTCATCATTGATGATGCCTTTATTTTCAATGATTGTTTGTGCTGTCACATAAGCTAAAGAAAAATCATCAGTGACACTGCCTCTTTTAAACCCTCTAGCAAATACATCATCGGGTATATCGATGATATCTTTAACTAAAGATCCAAATCTATCAATTATTTGTTTTGTGCTTCTTGTCTCTGTAGCAGCACCCATAGCATCGCCTAATGCTCCACCCAATAATCCACCAAGTATTTTTCTTGTTTTATCCATATTTTTCCCCCAAAATAATAATATCATTTTTTTATGAAGTCTTTTCTTGTTGAAATTTTTTGAAAATGTCACCACTAAACAATAAAGGAAAGATTATCTATTCTTTCCTTTTTTCGATATAGTCTGATATTCTACTAGTTAATTCTTTTTTATTATCGACAACATCTTTTAGTCTAGTTTCTCTTAT
>JAFRCV010000006.1 GCA_017404205.1 Erysipelotrichaceae bacterium | reverse complement strand
GTAATGTCACCTTTCCTTTCATAAAATAGAGCTTGAACAATTCTATTTTAAGGAAAGGTGACATTATTTGTACAACAGATATCGCATACCCGCATAGCGGGTAGTTTTTGTTCCTCACGGAACTGTGTAAACACTCTATAAAAAAGTCTTGTTTAACAAGACTAATTATCTCATGGGGCGCCTAATAGGAATCGAACCTACGACCTCTTGAATCGGAATCAAACGCTCTATCCAACTGAGCTATAGGCGCATTTAATTGCTTGATCCAAAACCACCAGTCCGTTTTCTTGTTACTTCATCTTCAATTGCTGTAAAAAATTGAAAAAAAATTCCTTGAACAAAGCGATCACCTTTTTTTATAACGATGTCTTTATTTCCTCTATTAGCTAAAGCAACAATAATGTGTCCCTCATTTAAAGCATTATAATAATCAGCATCAATAATACCTGTTGTATTGGCTAAGCACATTTGATATTTAAAGCCTAAAGAGGAACGAGGATATATATTTAATACATATCCTTCTTCAATATAACAGCGAATACCGCTAGGTATTTTGACCATTTCATTTGGTTTAATAGTAAAATCTATAGGGCTAGTAAAGTCATATCCTGCAGAACCCGTAGTAGCTCTTGTAGGCAAAACAATATCATCATAAACATCTTCTTCGATATTAAGAAAACCTTTTAAATCTTTTAAAAATTGTTCTTTTGATACTTTTTCAAATCTTGCGATATTCATGTCTAAATTATACTTTATAATTCTCTCTTTAAAAAATTAAATACATTTTCATAGGCAATTTTTCTTATTTCTAATTCGTTAAAGCCAAGTTCTTTTAATGCTTTTATTAGATTTTGGCTGTAAGAAGCATTTGACATATCAATCGCCATTTCATCATCATAATCGCCAACTAAAAAATCCATATAATCAAAACCACAGGCAATGTGCTCAACACCAATCAAATCTGCCATATATTTGGCATGTTTAGCTAAATGATAGCTATCCTCCTTATTTCTGTCTTTGTCAATAAAGTGTCCACAAGCATTTAGACCAATTAATCCGCCATTTTCTTTTATAGCCAAAAGTTGTTTATCGCTTAGATTTCTGCCGTGATCACATAAGCTCCTAGAATTAGAATGTGTTGCGATAATTGGCTTTTTACTATATTTAATGATGTCCCAAAAACCTTTTTCATTAATATGAGATACATCAATTATCATTTTTAATTCATTCATTTTATGAACTGCTCTAATACCATCTTTGCTTAAACCTCTGTTAGGATCTTGTTTCCAACCATCAGCTAAAGCATTAGATTCATTCCACACCAAAGAAGCAACTCTCACGCCATTTTCATACATCCACTCAATCTTTTCTTCGACATTATCTTTAATGCCACACATGCCTTCAACAGAAATTAAAGCTGAAATTTTATTATCTTCGATTAAATCTTCTTTAGTTTTAATTTGTCTAAGTATATCTTCATTGGCTCTTATTTCTTTACTACAATTAATAATCATTTCTTGCATATAAGACCAATCTTCTGTGCCACAAAAGAAACAAGCAGTAAATACTCCTTTAATATTTCCTTTTAACAGATTTTCTTTATGATATGTCTTAAAAACATCTTTTTCTTGTTTAAGATGTCTTTCATAAAAGTTGGTCCCCATATCGGCGTGCATATCGAATATTTTCATATTTTTAATACCTGTCATCATTATAACCTCTTGCAAAACAATTAATAGGTATGTTATCATAAAAAGGCGCTAAATGCGCCTATCGCATTGGCATGAGGAAGTACTCAAGAGGCCGAAGAGGAGGCCCTGCTAAGGCCTTAGGTCGGGTTTCCGGCGCGAGGGTTCAAATCCCTCCTTCCTCGCCACTTAAATATATATGCAGATGTAGTTCAATGGTAGAACGCGACCTTGCCAAGGTCGACACGAGGGTTCGATTCCCTTCATCTGCTCCAGCAAAATTTAAAGCCCATAACCATGGGCTTTTTTGATGCTTTATTGAACGCTTGGGTGGATTTTGGGTGGATTTGTTTTCTACTTAAAGTCAACAAGTGGGTCTTCTTCCGCACTGATTCCTACCCAATTTGGACATATTTGAGAATTCTTTGGATTATCTCTTAATTATTATTAATACAAAAATATGTATTGTTATAGCATTTTATGTGATAAACTATAATGATTTAGTTAAAACTGAATGATGAGGATTGGGCGTGGAAAAGGAGAAATATGAAAAACTTTAATTATGTCAATAAGGAAGAGACTGCACCAGTCAGAGAACAAATGGAAGAAATCATTCGTCAGGTTCAAGATGAAGTAAGAGATTATTTTACATTCCAGTATTTCATCGTCGGTAGTGCAAAAAGAAACATGATTACCCGTGATGAAAAAAGTAATACAGGTTTTGATTTCGATTACAACATTCAGCCAAATTGTGATTTTAACGAGTATTTACCAGCTGAAATCAAAAGAATTCTGAGACTTGCATTTGAGAAAGTTGGAAAGAAATATGGTTATACCAAATGTGAGGATTCAACAAGAGTTATTACTATTAAACAGTATGCTTATGGACTATACGGATCAAATGAAATCTTTCACAGTTGCGATTTTGCAATCGTTAGAAAACTAGGTAAAACGGTTCAGTATATTCATAACGATAAGTCTACTGGCAGATATTATTGGGAGAACCAACCAAAAGAATTCTACAAAATTGATGACAAAGTAAGATATATCAAAAGAGAAAAATGCTGGAACGATGTAATAGATGAGTACATTAATCTTAAGAGAAACAATATGGACAACGAAAAAAAGTCAAGATCTTTGTATGCTGAAGCTGTAAATAATGTTTATTACCATCTAAAAAATAGATGCGGAAATAGACGAGTTTAAAATTATATGCTTGTAGGTTTAAAAAACATGGATCAGTAACTAATCCTTCAGAAATCGCAAAAAATGGCGTTGAAATAGATGAGTTTAATATTATATGCTTGTAAATATATATGCAAGCATATTTAAAAAGTTATTTGCTTGTGGTCGTATAAAAGTGCGCTGAATTACGCGAGTTTTCTATTTTTGATACACAATCGTCATGAATGAAAGTAAAAGACTTAGAATTTTCTGGAGAATTTTAAGAAACTCATAGACCACAATTTTTGGGGTCCGAAGATCTAGATTCATTTAACCGCTTACGGAAAACCCGTCACCGGTAGCAACTATTAGCAACATAAAGAACAGACCGGGAAAATTTACCGGTCAAAGGAGTTTGAATAAAAAATACGCTTTAAAAAGCTTGGGTCCTCAATATCTGCAGGGCCGAAAAAAGCAAATTCCCAGGGGCGTGTTTTGAAGGTGTTGGCTTTTTTGGCTAAAGCTAAATAATCCGTTTGGCAAGTTCCATATAAGTATTTTCCATGGGTGGAAAATAGGTATCTGGGTAAAAAAGAAAAGGACTGACTATACCAGTCCTTTAAGAAAGGAGAGAAACAAAAACAATTAACGGAACGAACTATTCCATGTTAAAGACCAATGCGCATTTAGCAATTGGCTTCAAATCGTTGCGATTACTATATTCAAGTTTACCGTTATCATCTTCTAAATAAACAGTAGAACCGCTTTTAGTAACTCTTTTTAAAACATAATCACCATCAATCTCAAACAATTGAGTAGTATTGTTAAATAATGCTGCTGTTTCCTTTAAGATAACCACGCTGTCGTCCATAATGCCAAATTTTGTAACATTTGATTTTTCTATCATCTCAGCGAAACAATCTTTATCAACTGCAAACAATTCAGGCAGTATCATCGTATCTACTATGTACTCGTCGTCTAATTTTGCGTCTTCAAGGTTATACATCTTAATCATCACGCCTCGTGATTGAAAAGCGTTTTTGACATCGCTTTTACCAGTCAGGTAATTCATGTCCACGTTGAAGAAATCACAAAGTGCGTCTCGTAGTGGTAATCGTGGTTCACGCTTGTTTTGTTCCCAAAGGCTAACACTTGAGAGTGAGACTCCCATAGCATTAGCAAACTCCACTTGGCTTAAATTCTTTTCTCTTCTAAGTTCAGCGATTCTATCGCCAATTTTTTCTTTATTAATTTGTCTCATTTTTCTTTTCCTCCGTTAATTATTATTAATAATCTTATATCGCTCCACTTAAACCGTTATTGGCAGTGAAGCTTTTAATATGTGCAACATCAATGTCGTCACATTCTAGAAGTTAAACTTCTATAGAACAGCTAATTTCTCTTTTTTATTATTAAGTCACAAAACCATCTCCTTTAACCTGTGGTACTTTTCTCGGCGTTTATTCCTTTTTATTCAGTTTTCAAAGAACAATATTCATTTTATGAACATTCTGTTCATACTTTCATTATATGAACTATTTGTTCAATTTTCAAGTACTTTTTGTATTATTTATGAACTTTTTGTTCTTTTATAGTATTTTTACCATAAGCTCGTGGTTTTCACGGCACTTTTTCGCGTTTTCATCACCCTTTAAGAAAAATACATTTAATTATGAACCTTTTGTTCTTTTGTGTTATTATGTTTGTATGGAAAGCAAAAAAAGTAAACAAAAAAACGCCATACAAAATGTCGACAATGTTTTAGAAACTGTAGGACAGAGGATTAGGAAATCTAGAATTAAAAAAGGTATGTCTATCCAGGAACTTGCTGATAAGCTAGAAAGGGATTATAGTTTCGTCGTTAAATACGAAAAAGATGTAAGAGCGCCAAAAGATGATTTGCTCGAAAAAATAGGAGACATACTTGGAGTAAGTTATTTGTATTTGAAAAACGGAACTTACTTCCAGGAAATAGATGAGTTTGGTGGAATTTTTATTAGCTATTACAGTTCTGAAAAATACGATGATGATTTTAAAAAGAACGATTCGAATTTTAATGCGTTGAACGAAAAAATAAAATACTTACAAGGAAACAATACTTACAATCTTGACTTTATTAAAATTCTTTTAGAAATATCGAATAATCTTTGTTTAATAAAAGACACAAAAAGAACAAGTGAATTTATCAACGATAATTTTGTCAGCAATCAAGAGTTTGAAGAAGATAAGGATTCCAATAAAGAGTCGTAATCTTTGGGTGGATTTTGGGTGGATTTTATTATTTTTTAATCGTTTTTCGACGAAATAATAAAAAACAAACTCAATAAAACGCCTATTTTATGGGCTTTTTTAATGCTTTAGTTAATGTTTGGGTGCATTATGGGTGCTTTTTATTTTTGTTTTCTTCTGTTCTGATATTTATAAACTATTTATTATCACGCTATAAATTAGTTAATCTAAAAATGTTGTTTTCATATAATCTAAAAACTCATTAGCTTTCTTTAATATTTCTTCAAACACATCTATCTTACTTTTATTTGGCAAATCAAATTTATTTGATATTTTGTTATATTCTTTTCCTTTTCTATGCCCTGTACCAGAAGATCTTAAACTTTGTATATCTCTTAAAAACTCTATATGTTTTTCATATCCAATCACTTCTTTTGATTGTAACCATTTCTCTAATTTGTTAATGCTTCCATCATCATTTTTTATATCCTCAGTGACTTTTAGTTTCTTTTCATTTAGAGAATCGATCAACACCTTTACTAATGATAATACTAATTGATCAAATTCCGGTTGACTATCACCAATAGGTATACGGATTTGAGTTAGATTGTATCTATCTTCGGCAGATAACGGCAAGAACAAATCCCACTTGTATTTTTCATTCCATTTCTTAATTAAATAACTATATGCGTATTGGAATTTATGATCTTCCATATTAGATTCTGCAAACATATTGCAAAAATCTCTCAAGAAAGAGGTTTCGCTTAATCCACCTTCTCCAACTATATTGAAACTTTTCCAATATCCTCGTTCACTCTCTGGCAATTTTTCTCCTAAATCTCCAAGATATGCTACTATATAATCTTTATGATGATTATCAATACCTATTCCCCATAATGATTGACAGTTTAAATATCCGTCTTTAATCTCGTATAGCTCAGGTTTGTTAATATATTTTTGCAATACTTCACGTTTAAAAAATACAGGTGTTAAATACATTTGTGCACCAGGATTGGAATCAAAATAATTATTTAACTTATCAGGGTCACAAGTACTAAATATTTCATTGCCATTATCATCAATTCCAATAATATAATCTTCATATTTTTCTTCTTTTTCATAAGGCCAGTATCCACATTCTTCTATTGGAGACGGCATAATAACTTTTTTGCCCATTAGGACACTATATGTACGTTTTTTATGTGAATCTTCTTTACCACCCCATAATCCATAAAATATACCATTGTCTTTATAAGTGAAATTAAAATTATCAAGTCTATGATCGATGATTTCATCATCAGATTCAGTTCTTATATCAAAGAATAGAAGAATTGCCATTTGTTTTGCTGTTGCATAATTACGTAAAAACTTCTTTTTAATTTGAATCGTTGTGTCATCAATATACTTTACAGCTTCTTCAGTTTCTCCGCTATCGTACATTGCCCAATATGATTTACTTCTTTCGTCATATCGAAGATTGTTTAAAAGTATAAATTCTTGCGATATTTCAATATAATCTTTGGCAGCGCCATAGAATTCTCGATAATACAAAATAGATTCGAAACCATCTCTCAACAAGTTTGTTTTATATTGATAACCATTGCTATTGCCTTCAAATCCTGGGATTCCTTGTGTATTAGCAGAAATATCCCAACTAACATCGTTGTATACATTATCGGCGTGGCTAAGAGAGACTAGTCCACACCAAAAGTCAGCATTTGCTCCGTTCATATTCCTATGTCCGGATACTTGAATCCATTGCTCTTTTCCTAATGTACCTTTAATATATTCTATATTTTTTGTTTGTAATAATATGTCTTTTGTACTATCCAAATTAATATCTCCTAACTTATTTTGTTATTATGATGCAACATCAATATATATTTTTAACTAACTAATACACAAATAAAACTGATACATCTGCTCCACACTCAAATTAAACCCCATTTTATAAGCTATATTAATAACTGCTGTATTTTTTGGGTGTTGTTTTGGGTGCTTTTTCTTTTAAAAATGTTATTTTTATGAATAATTATCTAAATTATTCATTAGTATTGCTTGAACAAAATCTATTCCTATGTCCCAATATCTGTTAAAGAAATCAGTTAGTTTGCCAATGACGATGTTTTTCTTGTTTTCTCTATCATCACTATCGAATCTTGATATTGGAGGAAGAATCTTATTTAAAGCGGTTCCTGCTGAATCAAATCTACTTGTTCTTAACGCATCTTCGATAAACTTATATGTTTCATCTTTATTTAAGTTTTCATCATATATGATTTGATCTAAATCTTCAATGATTTGTTTATCGATATAAGATTCCCATGAGCCTCTTACATCATCGCCTTGAAGATTTTCAATAAAGTTTTCAATTAATTTAATCTTTGTTCTCAAAGACATACCTGAACCTAAAGCTGATTTAATCTTTGAAATAACTTCTTCAATCTTGTCCTTATATACTTTCTTAACTCTATCTCTTATGTCTTGTTCATAATTAGAATATCTATTAAATGAATTTAGTGACATCATTAATTGCTTCACAAAAAATGTTTTTCCACATCCCCATTTTCCATCTAAAGTAATCATTTCTGATGAAATAGGTGATTGAATCAATTTAATAAAAGAAAACAAATCTTTGTTTCTATTTAAAAGATCCTTTTCTAATGTAATTAATATGTTGTCATCTGTAGGTTTTAATTCGTATTTTTTCATTTTTCCTCTAAACTAATTAATTTTTAAATAACATTTATCTATTAAAAACTTCTTTATTTCTTTTGGATTATTTGTTTCATAATAACTTACTAATAGTTTTTTATATTCACCAACTTTATCTGCTGGTATAACAATCAAACCTTTTCCATTAGCGATTAATATGTGATTAGCAAAAAGTACTGCTGTTCTTTTATTTCCATCTAAGAATATTTGTCTTCTCATAATATACAACAACGAATCAATTGCTCTATCAATTATATCTTTACTATTAACAATATCTCTTAGCTCTTCAATCACTTGATTCTCAAAAGGAATTGGAGGAATGTATGAGCACCCGCCTATTGTAACAGGAACACTTCTAATTTTCCCTGCTGTATATGAAAAGCCCTCTTCAACTAATGCGTTTAGTTGACATAATATAGCATAGTTTGAAGGATATGTGATAACATCTTTACTCATAATAAATTCCCAAGCATGTTTTAGATTTACAACTTTGCCAATATCATCAGCAGTCATACCATTAACTTTTCCACCATTAATGATTTCTTCAGTATCCGAATATGTCGTAGCAACCCCTTCTAACATAGCTTGTTTATAAATAGAATCAACTAAATTTCTTCTTGCAAAATCTATATTTAATTCAACTTCTGGTTTTAGATCGCCTTGTTCAACATAATTTATACTCTTTAATTCTTTATTGATAGCTTTTAATCTTTTCTTTAATTCTTTTGCTAATTCGTTATTTTCTAAAACTAAATTATAAAGTTCATTACTATATTCACCTACATACTTACTAGTTAGTATGCCTTCATTACGAAAATGTGTATAAATATACTTTTTAGAATCCTTTTCTCTTATTTCGATTGTGCCATAATTTAATTTTTCTAATCTTTTTGTTATTTGCAGTTTTTCTTGTATTAATTTGTTAATTTCCATGTTGCTCCTTTATGTGAAACATTTTGTATTATTTTGTTACACACTAATATTATACATAAGAGTTGTAGACAAAAGCAATGGAACAATTTATTTTATGAATAATCCCATAAGTATATATTATTGTTAACCTATTAGGTCAATTTTGTTATACTCATGCCTACAGTATGAATGCAATGTTGGGTGTCATTTTGGGTGCTTTTTTTCATTTTTTATATAAATTGATAGATTTTTATTATTGTTTATAAATACAATAATGCCCTATTTTACTTATTATTTTGTATTTTGATTTTTTATTATTGCCTTCTTATACAATCCCTTCATCTGCTCCATTTGAATTCAAAGTACGTCAGAGATGATGTACTTTTTTATTTTTTAATAGGATATTTGTTAACATCAGGCCAATAAAACACCTTAAAAGCTTTTTCTGGTCCATACCCCATGATTACATTCTACTTTCACTTCTTTTTTAAATATGCATATGCTTTAAATTTGGCAATTGCTTGTTTGCATAAAATATCAGATTTTTTAAGATATCCATTTTCCAAAAAGGCCATTCCTGCACAATAATGACAAAATTTACAATACTCATGTTTATAGCACTCTTTCAAATCTGAGTTGGTTATTTTTTGCCATTTATACAGTTCATTATTTTCGTTGTGCGTCACTGCTCCATTCCATAAATCTTTTAAAGAAATATTGTTTAGATTAGCTAGCGGTTTAGGCATTGATACACATATATTTACATCTAAAGTCGGAGATACGCATAAACCGGTATAACCCCCCAAGCAAGGAGAAGTATCTTTATTCTCCTCTATATCGAAAAATTTTGGATTTTCCCCTATATACAAAGGAGATTCTGGATTAACATATAATTCAAAGAGATTATTATCATCAACAACATATTCAAATGTTTTTTTATCGCCTTCAATTGTAGGAATAAGAGATAAATCAGCTATATCATTAGCTCCTATACTATCAGCAAAGTTTTTCACATTTATACAATCATCACATGTAAAATTTAATAAAAAATTTTTTATTTGTACCGTTACATTATCGCTTCTAAGTTTTTTTATTAGTTCGTATGTTTTTTTATAAGACCCTGGTATTCCAGTTACGTTTTCATGTTTTTCTTGTTTGGTGCTATATAAACTTAAGCATATTTGGTGTGGATATATAGATACAAGTTCGTTATACAAGGCATCATCAACCGCTAACAATTGCCCATTAGTGAATATTTCGACTGACATTTTTTTGTATCTGATGTATTTTACTAATTCAATAAAACGTGTATAAGTTGTAGATTCACCACCTGATAGTATTATTTTAAATACTCCTATGTCATATGCATCATCAATTATTTCTTTTATTTTTTCAAAAGGTATTTCTATATATGAAATATTTTTAGGATTATAACAATGTACGCATTTTAAATTGCATCTGTATGTCAATTCAAAAAAAAGTGATGCAAGAAAATTGTTTTCTAATAGCCAATCATTACGCTCTTGGATAAATTTGCTTTCTAAATCTTCATCACTTTTTTTATTAATAATTTCTAAATCATCAAATACTTCTATATTATCTAATTCTGACAAATCATAAATAATTAAACCTTGTTTTTCCAGCATATCAATGAAAGTTTTAACTTGGTTAGCTAAATCATTTTTATTAATAAAACTATCAAACATTTGCAAATCATTTTGCACCAACAAATACCAAAAGTCACTAGATAATCCATCCAATTGTAAATATGTGTGTCTTTTTTCGTTATTTATATATGTTCTACTTTTATCGGTATTATAAAAATATGTATGTGTAGAAATCCAAGGTGGAATAATTATATCTTTTTGATTGATGATCATAAAATTACACTTTCTCCATTATAAATTTTATTAATTGCATCATTGCTATTAATAAAATCCAAGTTAATTTTTTTATATTCATCGACAACTTTTCTATACGTTTCAAATAACGTTAATGGTTTATGAATGAAATTTGATAATTGGAGAACTATTTCTGAAGCATAAAGAATTTCTTTTTCTTTTCTTTCGTTTGGCTTTTCTTGCCCATCATCCCCATCTTCAAACAGTATCCCTGGATAAGTAAAAAGTTCGTAATCGACAATCTCTGCAAGCATTGTTACATTGCTATATTCAAGAGTATCGTTAATAAAACTATTTTTATGTAAAATAGCTACATGTTCAGCCAATTTCTTAGCAAAACAATCTATGTATTCTTCGCGAGATACTTTCCAATATTTGCAGCACAAATTGATACATTCTTCTTTTTCTTTATCATTCAGATATGCTAAATCAGCAACTCTGTATGGAAATTTTACTTGTGTATAAAGCAAACATGGATCGACTAATTTTCCATCTGAATATTTGATGCCACTAAAAAAATCAAATCTTTCAGGCATTTTATAATCTAGGAATCTTTTATAATAAAGTGCTTTTGGAAAATCATCAGTAAATTCTTCTATTTTATTGCTAATTACTATTTCACGTTTTGCAGCTTCAGTAGGACATAATCCAAAAACAAGTTCTGCATCTTTTTTAGATATATATACTAAAGGGCCACCAAAATTCCATCCTCCACCTTTAATTAAAATCCATTTATATTCTTCAACTTTAACAGCAATTGAACGTCCGTGAATAATCGTAGGTATTAGTGATAAATGCGTTTCATAACACAAGCCATCGGGCATAAACAACTTCCCGATGGCTTGGTCATTAAAAATTTTTAATGGTTCTAAATTTTTCATTAGATTAACCGTGTCTTGCGTTTCTTCCACAGTCGTTGTCCCAGTTCTTACCACAGCCTTGGCATGAACCAGCAGACGCAGATACAACATTAGTAATATTTAACATAATTAACTCCTCCTTATCTTTATCTTAGCGGATTTTCCGCTATATTTCAATAGTGTAATATCCGCTACATTAAAATTTAGATTATGAAGTATGAACGTATAAGAAATCTCAGAGAGGATAAAGATATGACTCAAAAAGAAATGGGCATTATCCTTTCGTGTAGTCAAAGAGTTTATAGCGATTATGAACGAGGTGTTTTAGATATACCAACAGAAATATTGATTAAACTTGCTAATTATCATAATGTATCAATCGATTACTTGCTTAATAGGACTAATAAAAAAGAAACAAATGTATAGCAAAACCTACCAATGAACATTGTTAGGATTTGCTTTGAGTTGGAGAACATTTTGCTAATTTATACTAAATTGAACTCAATTGAAGTCAAACGAAAAGCCTTTAAATAAAGGTTCTTCGTTACTAACTAAGTATAGAATTATTTAATGAGCACATCCCTTCATCTGCTCCATTTGCATTCAAAGTACGTCAGAGATGATGTACTTTTTATTTTTTAAAGTGTTTTCTTTTGTAGAAAGGAGCGAAGTGAATCTTCTGTAAGTTGGACCAACTTTAGGGGTTCACTTCATAATGCTCTAATGGTTTATTATTATAAAATCTAATTGATGTTTTAACTTCCATGTAATAATTATTTCAGTTATGCGCATTTTGCGTACAACTCATTTATATAAGAAAATAAAAGATTTTTTTCTACTTACTAATTTTCCAAGTACCGCTTCTGTCAGAACCTACTCTTGTAAGTATATTCATTTGTTTAAGTTTGTTAAGATTGTATTTAATACCATCATCACTTATTCCTATTTTTTCAGCCATTTCTTTTCTTGTAACGCTAGGATTCTCTTTTATCAATTCAATGATTTTCTTTTGACTATTATTTATTTTTTTCTGGGTAGTTTCCTGGGTAGTATTTATTATTGTTTCTTTTATGATTTTCAGCATAAATGTAATAAAAACATTTGCGTTGCCATTAAGATGACATGATTCAATTGATTTATAATATTCCTTTCGATGTTTATAAATTGTCTCCTCAAAAGGAAGATAAGTAAACGCTTCATTATAGTCAGTAAGCATTAAGCTTACCCAAAATCTCGCAACTCTACCATTGCCATCAGTATATGGATGAATATATACAAAATAATAATGAAATATACTTGATAAAACTAACGGATGTATTTTTTTCTCGTTATTCTTTATATATTTAAATAGGCTTTTCATGAGATCGGGAACAATAGTTGATTCGGGTGCAATAAAGACAATCTTCTTTCCTCTTTTTACACCTTCGCCATGTTTTCTATAATTTCCATTATCATCATCAAAGTATTTCATTAATACTTTATGTGCTTTGTTTAAATCTTTTTCTTTTCGCCAATTATAACTAACAATATTTTCATATAATTCTATTGCATTTTTGACTTCTTGAATCTCTTTTCTTTTTCCTGATACAGATATGTTATTAGAGATTTTATTAACATCTTCCAAAGATAAAGAATTGTTTTCAATAGCTAAAGATGAATAAACGGATCTAACTTGGGATTTTTTTCTTACGAATTTCTTTAACTTTTGTTTTTTTGCGTCTTTCAAAAATGTTTCTATTTCATTAATAGTTTTAATATTTTTACTTGACAGATTAAAAACAGGATTTATTACATCAAAGTTTAGATTCATACTTAAATTATATTATAAAGAAAATTATATAAATATACGTAAAATTTATTCTTTGTGATTATTTGTAAATTGATAATTCTTTTTAGATCATTTTAGCTCAGTTTATTTAGACCACTATTATGAATTGACTTTTAATATCATCTTCACTGTATAAAGTATAGTCATTATCAGCAGGGCTACAATTAATTAAAAAGTGCACATCAACAAACACATATTTTATTCCATTTAAAAACATAATAACCTAAATCTGTTATATTATATTGAATCACTGATTCTATATTCCAACAATTCATCGCTTTCAACAGGACAAACATAAATGTTCACTTGCTTATTATCTAATGCTTTTAATGTTTCGTTTAAAGCAATTTCGGGTCTATTGTTTTCTCTGCTTAAATGGGCTAACAAAAAATTATTTATTCCTAAATCATTTAACTTCTTAATCGTAGTTGCACAATCAGCATTAGAAAGATGACCATTTTTAGATCTTATTCTGCGTTTTAAATAATAATCATAAGGACCATTCTCTAACATATCTAAATCATGATTAGATTCAATAATTACAACATCAGCTTTCTTTAAATAATTAAAAATCTTATTATTCATCGTTCCGCAATCTGTAACATAGGCAAGCCTAGTGTTCCCTACTTCAAATAAATATCCATAAACATATCTATCATGTGGTACTTTAAAAGCTTCCACAAACAGCCCTTCTAATACTTCTTTTTTATCATTTAAAGATAATAGACAATAATCAATATTCTTATTTTTCATATATTCAGAAGTTTCTTCATTACAATATACCAACGCTTTAGTGTTATTGATTATTGCTGGGGCATTTTTAATATGGTCATAGTGATCATGTGTTATAAAAATAGCTTCAATATCATTTAAGCTTCTTGAATGTTTTTCTAATGCCTGTTTTATTTTTCTCATCCCTATGCCCATGTCGACAAGAATTCTATGATTTTCTATTTCAATATACATTGAGTTCCCTGTTGATCCTGAACCAAAAGGTATTATCTTAATATGCTTATTCATCATTTAAAACCTTTTCTATTACATCACTTTCAATACTAAAAATATAATCTAAGTCATATTCTTCATCGTTTGTTGAAATGAGTGTTCTTTTATTTCTATTTATTTTTTTAACATTGAAAGATGCCGTTTGATATGTACCACCACCTTTTAATTCATCTAAGATAAAATATTTAATCTTTACAAGCGGCATATCCTTTATAAAACTTTCAATTATTTTTAAACGCATGTCAAGTTCATTAAGTTCGTATTCACCGAGTTCTTTTTCTTTTTCTGTTTGTCTGCCTGTTTCTTTTATTGCTTCACTATAACCAGTTAATGCATCAAATGGCGCAAATTGTGCAGCCCTATCACTTAAGCTCATATGATTTCTGTTTTTTGAAACAAAGTGTGGGAGATTAATTATATCATCGTATCTATTTGGATCATTATTTTCTTTATTTTTCATTTACGATGTCCTCCTATTTGTTCATTTCTTTCTTTTCCTGTTGCTGCATCTTCATAACTTGTACCGGTCATTATTGAATTCTTGCCAAATCTTTTTTGAATCTTTAGCATGGCATCTTGTAGTTTGTCATCTTTTTCCATTTGTTTTTTTAATTCTTTATTTTGTTTTTCCTTTTCTTCAACATCTAAAAAAAGATCATATTGTTCATGATAAGATATATTCTTTGATTCTTCTAATGTGATGACATGTAAAGCGGTGATGTTAACTCTTCTGATCGTTAGCTTTTTATTAACAGTGCTTGAATAAATATATTCAATAGCTTGTCTAAGTAAAGAAGCTGAAGAAGTATATTCTTTTAGTTTAATAGAACCACCTGCAGGTTTAGCTACGGTTTTTCCTATATAATCAACAATTGTTTTACCTTTATATAGCGATAAATCATTACTAGAATCATATCCTATCCCTAAGGCTATTTGATTAGTCACCAATCCTTTTTCTTTTAAATCTAAAGATAAACTGTTTGTCATTTCTTTAGCTATTATCAATGCTTCATCATATTTATATGGACGCATTAATACTTGCCCTGCGCCAAGGGAATGATTATCAGTATGATAATTCTTAATATCGGAAATTCTTGTTGGTTCATAGCCCCAAGCATGATCAATAATTAGTTCAGCATTGATGCCAAATTCTTTGTATAGTCTATAATCATCAGTTAATGAAAATCTAGCAATATCACCCATTGTATAAAGATCATATTTTTCTAATCTTTTTGCGATGCCTTTACCAATACGCCAAAAATCAGTGATAGGTCTATGAGCCCATAAAAGTTTACGATAGCTATATTCATCAAGCTCAGCTATTCGAACACCATCCTTGTCTGCCGGCATATGTTTAGCAACAATATCCATCGCTACCTTAGCTAAAAACATATTGGTCCCGATGCCAGTTGTAGCTGTAATTCCTGTTGTCATTAAAACATCTTTAATCATCGCTAAAGCTAACATATGAGCACTTAATTTATAAGTATTCAAATAATCAGTTACATCAATAAATACTTCATCAATTGAATAAATATGAATATCATCTTTAGAAACATATTTTAAATAAGTCTCATATACTTTGTTAGAAACATCAACATAATCTTGCATAGCCGGCATAGCTACAACATAGTCAATCAAAATATCATTTTGACTATTGATCTCATCTAAATAGATAGTTTTCTTTTTAATTGGTCTTTTATTGGTTTTTTGTCTTTTGTTATTTAAATCATTAACTATCTTTTCAACTTCAAATAAACGCGGTCTACCTGGAACTCCAAGTGCCTTTAAAGCAGGAGAAACCGCAAGACATATTGTCTTATTGGTTCTTGTTTCATCAGCTACTACAAGGCACGTATTTAAAGGATCAAGACCACGCTTGACACATTCTTCTGAGGCATAAAATGATTTTAAATCAATAGCGATATAGGTTCTTTCTTTTTCCATATAACTACGTTTCACTTTTTAAGTTTTCTTGCGTAAGCTAAACACTGTTTAAGTGCATCATTTAAATCAAGACCTGCTAATCTTAATTTATGTGCAAAAGTTAAAACATCAGAAAATGATTCATCAGCTTCTAGACCAGCTTTAATTAAATCATCACCACTTACATATGGTCTTTTCATATATTCTTTATATATATCTAATCTTTTAAATAAGAATTCATAATCGTTTTTTATATTATCTCTATTTTCAATTAGACAATTATCTGCCATGGCTAAATATATCAAGTCTTTTTTAGCAATTGCTTCATCGAACATCTTATTTGTATTTTTAATATGCGATTTATTAGCCATCATCATATTTGGTTTCATATGTAACTTCACCATATTTAATACATAACGTTGTAAATGTTTATTGTTTGTGAAACGATTCAAAAATGTCTTAGCAATTTCAACGCCTTTTTCTTCATGATTATATGAATGGATTCTTCCATCCACTATTTCAGTTGTTGCTATTTTACCTAAATCATGTGTCAAAGCACTAAGCATGAAATAATATGCATTACTTACTTCATTTCTATATTTCGATGCATTATCAATCACCAACATTGTATGTGTATAAACATCGCCTTCTTTATGATAAATTGGATCTTGTTTAATATTGATACATTCTTCTATTTCTTTAAACCAATAATTTAATTGATTCATTTTCTTTAAATATTCAAAAAACAATGATGGCTTTTTACCTTTAATTAGTGCTTTTTTTATTTCTTCTTCTATTCTTTCTTTACTTAAATTTTTGATATCAATATTTTTACATAAATTAATTGTTTCATTAGCAATTTTAAAATCGAATCTACATGCGAACTGACAAGCTCTTAAAACTCTTAAAGGATCTTCTACAAAACTCTTATCATCGACATGACGAATTATTTGTTTCTTTAAATCATTTAATCCATCAAAGTTATCAACTATTTCACCTGTTAAAACATCTTCCATCAAAGCATTTATGGTGAAGTCCCTTCTTAAAGCAGCTTTTTTATAGCCAATGAAAGGATCAATGGTTATTTCAAAATCACGATGACCTTTACCAATGGCCTTTTCTTTTCTAGGCAAAGCAATATCTATATGTTGGCCTTCTAAATAATAAATGCCAAAACTCTTTCCGTATTTAAGAGGTGTTCCGACTTTGTTCAGTACTTCTAATAAAACAGATTCACTAATTCCATGTATTTCAATATCGACATCTAAATTGTTAATTCCAAGTAGTTTATCTCTTACATAGCCACCAACATAAAAAGTCCTTCCACCCTTTTCTTTTACAAGCTCAGCTATTTTCTTTTCTACCACTTTTTTCATCTATTATAATTCTATAATAACATTCAAAATTCAATTACTTTTTCGCCACATATTATTCTTACGCTATCCATCTCTTCGGCTTTTAAGAACAATACTTTGAAATCAGTATCGGCAAAATAATATTCCAAGTCACTACGAGGATTATAAACAACACCGCTTATTTTGGGATTGCTTGTCATATTTTCAATTGCATTATTATTTTCTGTTTTATTTGTGTTTTTAGATGCTTCTTCTTCTAAAATAGCTGTATTTTCTAATATTTCCATTAAACTTAATTGTTCTAGTTCTTGATCTTTATTAATTTCTTCTAAAATTAAAGATAGGTCACTAAAAAAGGGAACAAATAATTCTCCATTATTTAGTAAATATATTTTTTTAGTAGGGCAATAAAATACAATACTGTCATCTCTGGCGATTTCAGACATTTTTCCAATTATTTTTTTCATGAAATCAAAATAATTATCTTCATTTAATTCATTATTGATTCTTGCGTTATGGAAATCCTTTATAGTTTCATTTACTTCTTCTACTAATTTATTCATTTTTTCTTTCTCCTTACAGATTAAATACATTATTAATTTTTATTGATATCTAATAAGTATGGATTTAGAAGCATAAAAAAATGTTCAAGTTAAACTTGAACACTCTTTTCGTAATTTTTTAATAAAACTATTTAATAATTTCGCCTTCAACTGCGCCAGCCAAACCAGCAGCATTAGCTTCATCAGTATCGATATGAACTGCAGGAGCATATTTATCAGATACTCTTGCGACAACATCACCAAATACTAATGATCTTGATTCTGATTCAACTTTTACAGAAACGATTTGTCCGTTTTCAATTCCAAATTCTTCAGCTGTTTTTGGATCTAAATGAACATGCCTTTTAGCAGCTATAACACCTTCACTTATTTCAATCTCACCTTCTGGTCCAACTAATTTACAACCATTAGTGCCTTTTAAGTCACCAGATTCTCTTATTTGGGCTATCAATCCAACAGTTCTTGCATCAGTTAATGATAATTCAACTTGTGTTTGACTTCTTGTAGGTCCAAGAATAGATGCCTTTAATTGTCCTTTTGGACCAACAACCGTTACTTTTTCTTCACATGCGAATTGCCCAGGTTGGCTTAAGTTCTTTTTATTTGTTAATGTATGACCTTTTCCAAATAATACTTCTAGATCACTATCAGTTACATGTACGTGTCTAGCACTTGTTTCTACTAATACTTTATTTGCCATTTTACTTCTCCTTTAACTCCTAAATTATATAACATTTAAGATATAATGAACTTATGAAAACATTGTTTATTTATAACCCCCATGCTGGAATGATGCAGATTAAAAGTCATCTTTATAATATTCTAAATATTTTCGCTAGTGCTGAATATGATTTGACTGTATATCCTACTAAAAAGTCTGGAGAGATAGCCGAATATCTAAAAAACAATGCATTGAAATTTGATTTGATTGTCTGTTCTGGTGGCGATGGAACATTAAATGAAACAATTAATGGTTTGCTTAGTTTAAATAGCGAGAAATTACCTCCTTTAGGGTATATTCCTGCTGGTTCCACAAACGATTACGCAAGTAGCATAAAAATACCAAAAGTCATGGAAAAGGCTGCTGAACTTATTGTTAATGGAAAAGTTCAAAGCTATGATGTTGGTAAATTAAATTCAAAATATTTTATTTATGTTGCAGCGTTTGGCGCTTTTACAAGAGTATCATATGATACACCACAAGATGTAAAGAATGTTTTTGGACATTTAGCTTATTTAGTTGAGGGTGTTAAAAGTTTATCAGAAATTAAAGCACAAAAAATTAAAGTTAAGTTAGATGATACTGTGGTGGAAGGCAATTTTATTTTTGGTATGATTACTAATACTTTACAAGTTGGTGGTGTCTATAAATTAAATCCTAAAGAAGTCAGTTTAGATGATGGCTTATTAGAAGTAATGCTTGTTAAAGAGCCAAAAGATGTCGTCGAATTTAATGAAATAGCTAGTTTCTTATTAGGTGGAATTAAAAATAGTAGTCTCGTTTTAACTTTTAAAGCACACAACATCATCATTGAATCAAAAGAAAGTATCCCTTGGACAATTGATGGCGAATATGGTGGTTCATATAATCGCACTATAATCAAAGATAAACAAAAGGCTATAAATATCATTAGTAAATAAAAACACTTCATTTAATTGAAGTGTTTTTATTCTATTTGATTTCTTTAATTATATATTTTGGTCTAGCTTTAGACTCCATATAAGTTTTGCCTAGATATTCACCTACAATTCCAATTACAATTAATTGGATACCACCAAGTAAACATATAATTGCGATCATACTAGGATAACCAGCCACAGGGTCTCCTATTGTTAATGCTTTTATAACAATATAAAGCATATAAATAAAACCAAATAACGAAACAATCAAGCCACTTACCGTTGCGATTCTAAGTGGAGCGATTGTAAAGTCAACGATTCCATCAATGGCATATGCAAATAATTTCCAAAATGACCACTTAGTTTCTCCAGCCACTCTTTCAACATTTTCATATTCAATGTATTTTGTCTTAAAGCCAACCCAAGAAAAAATGCCTTTTGAAAAACGATTATATTCTGGTAAAGACAATATCGCATTCACCATATTTCTAGACATTAAGCGATAATCTCTAGCACCATCGACAATTTCAACATCGATCATTTTATTGATTAGTTTATAAAACATTCTCGCAAAGAAACTTCTAATTGGTGGCTCCCCTTTTCTTGTGACACGATATGTGCCAGCACAATCATATTCACCACTTTCAACATAATTGTACATTTCTTCTAGAAGCGCAGGTGGATCTTGCAAATCGGCATCCATAATAACTACATAATCGCCTATTGACTCTCTCAATCCAGCTAAGATTGCGGCTTCTTTTCCAAAATTGCGAGAAAAACTAATTATTTTTATATTCTTATCTTCTTTTTTAAGTTTTAAGCATTCTTCAACAGTCTTATCTTTTGAACCATCATCAATAAAAATTATTTCATATCTACTCACAAATTTTCTTAAATGTTTTCTAAGCTCAGGATAAAACAATTTAACTGCTTCTTCTTCATTAAAACATGGAACTATTACACTTAACATCTTGTTTCCTCCATTTCAATTATATTATAAATAAACAATGGGGCTTTTTAATACCGTTTTCTTTAAGTTATAATTAAATGGTGAATAAAATAGTAAAAAATGCATCTTGGATTATAGCTTGTAAAGTGGCTGAAACATTATTTATGTTGGCTGTTACGATTTTTCAAGCGCGCATATTTGGACCAACCAATTTTGGCCTAATAACTTATGCTCAATCAATTGTTACCGTAGTTGTACCAATCATGCAACTTGGCCTTAATTCAATATTGATTAAAGAACTAGTCAATAATAAGAATAATGAAGGAAGCATTATGGGAACTTCCTTAATGATGGCAATGATTGCTGCCCCTATCGCAATACTATTTGTGCTTATATTTACAAGTATTGTAAATGCTGGATCAAGTGAAACAATTATTGTTTGTGTTTTATATAGTTCGTTATTGCTATTTCAGGTATTTGAATTATTGCAATATTGGTTTTTAGCTCACTATATGTCTAAATATACAGCTATCACTTTCTTTGTAGCTTATGTTATTGCCTCCATATATCGTTTAGCTATTCTGTTTATTAATAAGTCTATTTATTTATTTGCTTTATCACAAACTCTGTATTATTTAATAATTGCAATTTCTTTGTTATATTTTTATAAAAAACAAGGTGGACAAAAATTTGAATTCAATAAAGATATCGCAAAAACCTTATTTAATCGTTCTAAATATTTTTTAGTATCGTCACTTGCTGTTACTTTTTACACACAAATTGATCGCATTTTATTGAAAAATATGTGTGGCGATGAGGTTAACGGTTATTATGTGGCCGCCATAACAATTGTCAATATGGCTACATTTATCTTTATTGCTATTATTGATTCAACACAACCTGATCTAATTGAAAAAAATAATCAAAATAATGAATTATTTGAAAAAGGTATGACTAGGCTTTATTCTGTTGTTATATATCTAGCACTATTAATGTGTATATTCTTAGATATTTTTGCGCCAATAATTATTAAGATTATGTACGGATTAGATTATTTGCCATCCATTAATTTACTAAGAATTGTTACATGGTATGGCTTGTTCTCTTTTATTGGTATCGCAAGAAGCGTGTATATAGTTGCCAAAGAACAACAAAAATATATTTGGATAATTTCTATTCTTGGTGCTTTGTTTAGTTTAATGTGTAATTATATTTTGATTAAATTGTTTGGGGCAAGTGGGGCGGCAGTTGGTGCTATTCTTGTCCAAATATTTGTTAATGTTATTCTTGGCTTTATTATTAAACCAATTAGAAGAAATAATGTGTTAATGTTTAAAGCATTAAATCCAATGGTAATAAAAGAAATGCTTAGTGAATTCTTCCACTAAGCATTTTATTAATCTCTTTGATATAAATCTCTCGTATATACTTTGTCTTTTACATCATCTAAACAACTATCATATCTATTCGCAATAATCGCATCAGACATCTTTTTAAATTTATTTAAATTATTGACAATTTTACTTCCAAAGAATGTGTCACCATTTTTAAGTGTAGGCTCATAAATAATTATTTCAACACCCTTAGCTTTTATTCGCTTCATTACACCTTGAATTGAAGATTGTCTAAAATTATCGCTATTAGATTTCATTGTCAGCCTATATACACCTACAACCTTTTGTTTTGTCTTCTTTTTGACTACTCCGTTATCATCAAATCCAGCCACTTCTAATACACGAGATGCAATATAATCTTTTCTTGTTCTATTTGAATCAACTATTGCGGCAATTAAATTTTGAGGAACATCATCAAAATTCGCTAATAATTGTTTAGTATCTTTTGGCAAACAATAGCCACCATAGCCAAATGAAGGGTTGTTATAATGTTTGCCAATTCTTGGATCTAGACAAACACCGTCTATTATTTCCTTTGTGTTTAAGCCTTTAGATTCAGCATATGTGTCAAGTTCATTAAAATATGAAACTCTTAAAGCTAAATAGGTATTAGAAAATAGTTTAACTGCTTCAGCTTCTGTGTAACCCATTATTAGTGTTTCAATATCATCTTTAAGTGCAGCATCTTTCAAAAGGTTCGCAAACCTAACAGCAGACTTTTTAGTTTTAGAGTCACAACCGACAATAATTCTAGAAGGATAAAGATTATCATATAGAGCCTTAGACTCTCTCAAGAATTCAGGAGAAAAGATAATGTTGTTGTTCTTTTTAATCTTACGGATTTTATTTGTATAACCAACAGGAATTGTTGATTTAATAATAATTGTTGCCTTTGGATTATATTTATTAACCAAATCAATAACTTGTTCAACAGCGCTTGTGTCAAAAAAGTTTAATTTAGGATCATAATTTGTTGGTGCAGCAACTATAACATATTCAACATCACTATAAGCCTTTTTAGGATCAAGAGTTGCTTTTAAGTTTAATTTTTCTTCCTTTAAATACTTTTCTATTAAATCATCCTGAATTGGCGAAATGTGACTATTAATCATGTCTACTTTTTCTTTTACAACATCAATGGCTTTTACTTCATTGTTTCTAGATAATAAGACGGCCAAAGAAAGCCCTACATAGCCTGTTCCTGCAACGGCAATTTTTGCCTTAGGCTCTTTAATTATTTTCTTACTTATTTTTTCATTTTCCAAGATATCTTCTATTTCAAACCCTAAAGTATCACCAATGATTTCTAATTGCTCAATAGTTGGCCAATATGTGCCGTTTTCGATCTTTGATATTGTTGAACGGTTTATCTTTGTTAAATCGCTTAATTGTTTTTGCGTAATATTGTTGTCATTTCTTTTTTGTTTAATAACTTTTATTAATAAATCTAATTTAATCTTTCTCATAATACTGCCTCTATATATAATGTTACTCAATATAACATCGCAATTCAATATTTCATTATTAATGTTCTAATTTAGAACATTAATAATTAATAAAAAATGTTATCATATTTCTATGGTTATTGTTATTATATTGTTTAGCATTTTTGTAATATATTCAATTATTGCCTATATATTATTTACTGCCCTTTTCACAAATAAAAATAAGCTTTTTATCTTAAAAGCAAATAAAAGTTATGTTGAAGCTAATGAGCTTGGAACAAAGTGGTTATTCGAGAATAAGGACACTAAAGATATCTATATAGAAACTAACGATAATTTAAAACTTAGAGGTATTTTCATTGAGGGCAATAAATATCTAAATAGAACTATAATTTGTGTACATGGTTTTAAAACTAAAACAGGTCTTGATGACTTTGGAATGACTATAAAATTTTTATGTGAATCTGGCTACAATATTTTAGTGCTTGATAATCGTAGTTATGGCAAATCTGAAGGAATTTATACAGGGTTTTCAATACTAGATAGTAAAGATGTCGTAGAATGGGCTAAATATTTAGTAAATAATTTAAAGCAAGAAAAAATAATCTTATATGGTCTATCAATGGGCGCAGCTACAGTTATTAACGCTGTTGGCAATAAGGAGCTTCCTTTTGAAGTAAAAGGAATTTGTTCAGACAGTTCTTTTTCAAACGCTTATGAAGAGATGTCTAACCAAATCAGAAGATATTATAATGCGCCAAGTTTTCCATTAATAGTTTTTTATAATACATATTTAAAAATATTTGCTAAATACTCTTTAAAAGATATTAAGCCAATTGAAGAAATTCAAAAATTTAATGGTATAGTTTTATTAATACATGGCGATAAAGATTTAATGGTGCCTACAAAAAATGTCTATAACTTATATGATAACGTCAAAGGTGAAAAGGATATCTTAGTGGTGAATAATGCTAGCCATTGTAAAAGCTACCTTGTAGATAAGGTAGCTTATGAAAGTAAATTCAGTTCATTAATTGATAAAGTCAATAATTTATAAGGCTTTGACTTCTGCATCAACCCAATCAAATGGTAACCATGTTCTAATTTTTTGGCCTAACAAATCAATTTCAATACAACAATTACGATTTCTTCTTGAGTATTCAACGATTGATCCTTCCATATTTTTTAATGGACCATTTACTATCTTGATACGACCATTAATATTTATTGCATCACTAACGCTTAAGAAGCCTTCAATATCTAGAACCCAATTGGCATATTCTAAATCTTTGCCATATAATTTTCCGTTATCATTTTTATAGCTAAGTATCTTAAAATAATTTTTTGCACTACGTATTTTAAAGACATCTCTTCCTTTTTCAAGGAATAAGAAAACATAACCGCCTATCATCACTTCTTGAACATCATATTTAAATCCATTTCTTGAACGATGCGACATTTTTGTTAGAGGTGTGGCTAAACAATATTCATAGTTGTTATTAATTTCTTCAGCAATTTGCGTTTCTAATCCTGGCAAAGAAAAAAGACAATAGGCATCATAACCATCATTAATCAGTCTTATTTTTCTTTGTTTTAATTCATCATCAAATTGCCACTTCATTTGTTCTCCTACAATAAAACGCCATCCGCGTTAACGAATAGCGTTGAAACATATCTAATTGTTATTTAACTAACGAATCTTTTACATCAGTTAATTTATCGTGAAGCTCATTTTCAATCTTACGTAATTCAATTTGAGCAGCAGCTCTTTTTTCTCTGCCTTCTTTTTGAATTCTTTGAACTTCTTCAAGTGTTTCAATAAGTTTCTTATTAGTTTCAGTTAAAGTTTCAATATCAACAATGCCTCTTTCAGATTCTTTAGCTGTTTCAATAGTAGCTTGCTTTAAGTTTTCAGCATTTTCTTTAAGCATTCTATTGGTCATTTCAGTAACTTCATTTTGAGCTTTAGCAGCTTCTTTAGAATGTGAAATACCTAGTGCAATCAACATTTGTGATTTCCATAATGGAATAGTGTTTACCAATGTTGATTGAATCTTTTCAACCATTAATGTGTCGTTATTTTGAACTAATCTAATTTGTGGTCCCATTTGAATTGAAACCATTCTTGTTAGTTCAAGATCATGCAATTTCTTTTCAAAACGATTAATAGCATTACTTAAGTCATTAGCTTTTTGCGCATCTTCAGGATCGCCTGTTTCTTGTGCTTTCTTTAATAATGCAGGCATTTCATTAGCTTTGATTTCATCAAGCTTTTCATATCCAGCCAAGATGTACATTGTTAATTCTTTAATATTGACAACATTCTTTTCATAAAGTTGATCTAGTAAAGAAATGTCTTTTAATAATGTAACTTGATGATCTTCAAGAATCTTAACGATTTTTTCAACATTCTTCTCTGCGCTGTCATATTTAATCTTCATGTTTTGAACAGCGTTAGCACCTCTTTTAAATAATTTCTCAAAGAAGCCATCTTTTTCATTCACATTAAAACCTTTAAGTTCTTTGACTAAATCTTCAAGAGTATCGCCAACACTATCAAGGTCCTTTGTTCTTACATTCTTTAATGTAGTTTCTGAGAAATCAGCTACCTTGTTTTGTGCAGCACTACCGTATTGAAGAACAGCATTTGCTTTAGTGATATCAATTTGTTTAGAGAAATCTTTTACCATTTGTTTTTCTTCTTCAGTTAGATTTGATGAATCAACACGAACTTCTCTCAATTTTTCTTCACTAATAGTTTCTTTTTCTGCTTCTACAAGCGGTGTTTCTACTGTTTCTTGTGTTTCGTCCCCTAATGTTAAGACAATTTTTTCTTCTTTCTTTTCAGACATTTTTTATTCTCCTTCAAGACAATTTATGATTTCCAATATTCTATTCAAGTCATCAGTATCTGTATAATGTATTGTGACTTTTTTATTATCAAGTTCAACTTTTGTTGATAACTTGTTTTCCAAGCTGTGGCGAAGACTTTCTAGATATGGATCTTCTTTTTTTGTTTTCTCTTTCTTTGGCTTTTGATTAACTAACTTTTCTATATCTCTTACTGTCAATGATTCTTTGACGACACGATTTGCCAATTCGAGCATTTTATCTTCATCAGTTAATGCTAATAGTGCACGAGCATGACCATAAGTTATTTTATTTGTAACCAATAAATCTTGAACTTTCTTTGGAAGTTTTAATAAACGAAGTGTATTAGTGACATAAGTTCTTGATTTAGAAATTCTGTTCGCTAATTCTTCTTGTGTATAATTTAGTTTTTCAATTAATTGATTGTAAGCTTCGGCTTCTTCTATTGGATTGAGGTCTTCTCTTTGAATGTTCTCAAGCAGAGATACTTCCATCATATCTTTATCATCAAATTCAACAACAACAGCTGGAATTTCTTTCAAGCCAGCCATCTTAGAAGCTTTTAATCTTCTTTCGCCAGCGATTAGTTCATAACCTTTTAATGATTTGCGAACTAATATTGGTTGAAATACTCCTCTTTGTTTAATTGATTCAGACAATTCTTTTAATGCTTCTTCAGCAAAGACTTTTCTTGGTTGATATGGATTTGGTCTAATGTCAGATATTTTGATTCCAATTTTATCACCCTTAATTTCCTTTTCGCCATTGTTTATTTCTTCTAATACTGAATCAACATCCCCGAAGATTGAATTAAGTCCTTTACCTAATTTTCTTTTTTCGGCCATCTTATTCTCCTTCTTTGTTGTTATCAATTACTTCCTTAGTTAAAGCAACATATGCTCTTGAACCTTCGCAATTCATATCGTAATCATAAATAGATTTGCCAACAGAAGGCGCTTCTGACAATTTAATATTTCTTGGAATATGAACATTGTATGTTTTTTCTTTAAAGTGCTTGTGAACTTCTTGAGCAACTTCAGCAGATAGATTTGTTCTTGCATCATACATTGTTAATAAAACACCTTCTATCTTCAATTTAGGATTAAATAATTTTTGAACTAATCTAATTGTTTGTAAAAGTTGTGTTACACCTTCAAGAGCATAGTATTCACATTGTACTGGTATCAACACTGAATCAGCAGCAGTTAATGCGTTGGTATTTAATAAACCAAGAGAAGGTGGACAATCAATAATTATATATTCATATTCATCTTTTACTTTATCTAATATTCTATTTAAAAGCTGTTCACGATTTTCTTTAATATTAGCTATTTCTAAATCAGCACCAGCTAAATTAATATTTGCTGGAAGTAAATCAAGTGGTGGTCTTTTTAAAGTTCTAATGCATTCTTTAATATCAACATCATTCAATAAAGCATCATAGACGCTAAGGTCATTATTGCCTAATTCAAAACCAACGCCTTGAGTCGAATTTCCTTGAGGATCAAAATCAATTAATAAAACTTTCTTGCTTAGATAAGCTAAGCCAGCTGCTAAATTTATTGCTGTGGTAGTTTTACCAACTCCACCTTTTTGGTTTGCCATTGCGATTATTTTTGCCATAAAGTCACCTATTTATTTATCTTTATTGTAATTTTTATGTTGTCACTTGTTTCTCTTAATTGTAAATCAGCATCTAGTCCTGATTTCTTACATATTTCAAATGCTTGTTTAATAGTATTGATGCCAATTTGAGCATTACCTGATAAGCCTTTTTGATGTTTGTTCTTTTCAAGTATTGAATTAATATATTCTTCGCTTTTGGCTACCGTATAGCCACGATTCGCTATTGTTAAGAAAACTTCTTCAATTTTATCTTCTGGTACTTTTAATAATGCTCGAGCCTGCCTTTCGCAAATAGTTCTATGCCCAATTGCGTTTTGTACATATTCGGGCAATTTTAATAGTCTTAATTTATTTGCGACTGTCGATTGTTTATAGCCGAGTCTTTCAGCAAGCTCAACTTGAGTTATGTCCTCTTGTCTCATTATTCTTTGCATAGCCAAAGCTTCTTCAATTGCATTTAAATCTTCTCTTTGCAAATTTTCAATTAGTGATAAAGTTGCACTTTGTTCATCATCTATATCGTAAACAATAGCTTCTATTTCTTTTCTTTTAAGTAACAAGCATGCTCTATATCTTCTTTCACCTGCTATAAGTTCATATTTGCTTCCTTGTTTTCTTACGCTAATTGGTTGCAAAAGACCATTTTCTTTGATGCTTTCTGCCAAGCTTTCGATTGTTTCATCATAAAAATCCAAACGTGGTTGGCTTTTATTTGGAACAATATTGTTTAACTTGATCTTAACAACTTCACTCATAGAGGCTTCTGCTTAATTATACTATATTTTCTAGGAAATGCTTTAGGGCTATCCTTATCTTTATGCAAATAGATAATGACTCTTTTAGAACCATCAAAAATGGCTGCTTCTTTTGTTTCTTTTAAGCTAAAGCCCATTGTTTTAATTGCTTTATCAGCTTCTAACAACTCATTTATTCCATTAGCGCCCTTTAAAGCTATGAAATATCCGCCTTTTCTTACTAGGCCACCACATATTTCAATTAGTATGCGCAAATTACTGACAGCTCTTGCGGTTACATAATCATATTTGATGTGTTCTTTGACAATATCTTCTGATCTTTGATTAATTACTTCGATATCTTTTAATCCTAATTTATTGATTAATTCTTCTAAGAAAATACATCTTTTCTTTAATGGTTCTATCAAACTAACTTTTAATTCTGGGAAACAAATCTTTAGTACAACGCCTGGAAAACCAGCTCCTGTACCAACATCAGCTAAACTAGCTTTCTTATCAATCTCAAAAAAACCAATAAGTGAATCATAAAAATGTTTATCTAATACCTCTTCATATTCATCAATTGCTGTTAAATTAATTTTTTGATTGTATTCTTTTAAAAATGAAGCATAATTGTCTAACTGCTCAATTTGTTTTTTGTTTAAGAATAATCCATTTTCTTCTAATTTATTTAAAAACTCTTCTTTTTTCACACCATTATTATAATCTATAATATAGGCAAGGTAGGTACTAATATGGAGCTAATAGAAAGATTTATCAACTATTGTAAAATTGACACAGAATCAGATTCAAATACACATACAACACCTAGTACAATGAAACAATATGATTTGGCTAACTTGCTAGTAAAAGAATTAAAAGAAATTGGTGTTGAAGATGCTTATGTAAATGATAAGTGCATTGTTTATGGTCATTTAAAAGCCAACACTGATACAAATAAAAAAATTGGTTTTATATCACACATGGACACTTCTGAACAGATGAGTGGTAAAAATTGTAATCCTCAAATAATTGAAAATTATGATGGAAAAGATATTATTTTAAATAAAGAAAAGAATATCATTCTTTCACCAGAACATTTTTCTAATTTAAAACTTGTCGTTGGCAAAACTTTAATTGTAACTGATGGCAATTCATTATTAGGCGCAGATGATAAAGCAGGCATCGCTGAAATAATGGATATGCTTCAATATCTACATGAACACCCTGAATACAAACACTGCGGTATCTCTATTGCCTTTACCCCTGATGAAGAAATTGGTGAAGGCGCAATGAATTTCGACATTAAAGAATTTGATGCTGATTATGCATATACTGTTGATGGCGGCGCAGTTAATGATGTTGAATATGAGAATTTCAATGCTGCTAGTGCTGTTGTTGAGATTCATGGTTTATCAGTTCATCCAGGTTCTGCTAAGGACCGCATGATTAATGCTTCAATTGTAGCGATGGAATTTAATACTCGCTTGCCTAAAAAGGAACGCCCTGAATACACAAAGGATTATGAAGGATTTAACCACCTTACAAACATTAATGGTGATGTTGAAAATTGTAAGATGGAATATATCTTAAGGAATCATGACAAAGATATCTTAAATAGACAAAAGGAAGATTTCTACGAAGCTTCAAGGATTCTGAATGAAAAATATGGTCCTGATACTGTTAAAGTAACTATTAAAGACTCTTATTCAAATATGAAAGAATTGATTCTACCTCATATGGAAATTATTGATGATGTAAAAAAGATTATTAGTGAACTTGGCCTTGAACCTACTTCTTCACCAATTAGAGGAGGAACCGATGGTGCAACTATAACCTATATGGGACTTCCTTGTCCAAATCTTGGAACAGGTGGTCGCAATTATCATGGCCGCTATGAATTTGCGGTTATTGAGGAAATGAAGATAATGAGTGAGATATTAAAAAGATTAGTTGCCAAGTAACTAATCTTTTTCATTATGGAAACTTATTTCACCAGCTTCAATGTCTCTAATTATATTGTCATATTCAATTTTTAATGAATAATCATTATTGATTCCTAAAACTTTTATTTTTTTATTTTCATTATCAATATTAGCGTATACTTCTTTATCTTTTAAATAATCGTATTCTTTTATAATTGAATAGTAATCGTCATCAATATTATTAAGATTATTTTCAATTGTTTTAAATAATCTAATTTTTAATTCTTCAATATTTATTTCTTTATTTAATTCATTAATCATTGATGTTGGTTTTCTTAGATAATCACCTTCAAATTCTTTTTGATTAACATTAATTCCAACACCAACAATTAAACAATCAAGTTTACTGCTACTGGTTGCTTCTAATAAGATACCACATATTTTTTTATCATTGACATAAACATCATTCGGCCACTTAATGCTTAGATTATGTATATCATACTCTTCTAATGTTTTTATTACACAAAAAGATGTTAATATTGATATTATTTTATATTGTTGAATTAAATAATCATCAGTTAATAAAAGGGAAAACAATAGATTTTTCCCTTTTTCAGATTTCCATATGCGAGCATTCCTGCCCTTACCTGCACTTTGATAATCACTACTTACAAAAGTCATGTTTTCTAAAAAACGATAATTGTTTTTAAGATAGGTATTTGTTGAGTCGATATTATCAAAATGAATTGTCTTCATATTATGCAAAGATAGCAAGTAATATACCAGCAGCAATTGCTGATCCGATAACGCCTGCAACATTTGGTCCCATTGCATGCATCAACAAGAAGTTTGATGGATCTTCTCTTTGTCCTTCTTTTTGAACAACTCTAGCTGCCATTGGCACAGCTGATACACCAGCAGCACCAATCATTGGATTAACTTTACCTTTAGTAAATAAACACATTAATTTGCCACCAAGTATTCCAAATATTGCCGCAACAATAAAGGCTATAATACCAAGTGCAAATATTGATAATGTTTGAATAGTTAAGAATGAACTTCCAATAGAAGTTGCGCCAACAGATAAGCCAAGTAAAATTGTACAAATATATAACAATGAATTAGCGATTGTGTTTAATAAATTAGGAACAACACCAACTTCTTTAATTAAATTGCCAAGCATTAAGCAACCCACTAGTGGAGTAGCTGTAGGTACAATTAATGAAACAACAATCGTGACAATTATTGGAAATAAAATCTTTTCTGTTTTAGAAACTTCTCTTAATTGTTCCATCTTGATACGTCTTTCTTTTTTGCTTGTAAAAAGACGAATAATTGGTGGGAAGATAACCGGTACTAACGCCATGTATGAATAAGCGGCCAACGCAATTGGGGCAGCATATTTGCTTACAGTTCCAGATAATGCCAATAATTTATTTGAAACTAGTATCGCTGTAGGCCCATCAGCACCTCCAATAATGCCAATTGAAGCAGCCTCATAGAAATTAAATCCTAAGAATAATGCTCCAAAGAAGGCAACAAAGATTCCAACTTGTGCTGCAGCACCAAGTAGCATGGTTTTTTTATTAGCAATTAAAGGTCCAAAGTCAGTTGTTGCACCAATGCCTAAAAATATTAAGCAAGGATATAGTTCATATTCAACACCAAGGTGTAAAACACCTAACAATCCACGATGCAACACTTCACCATTTGCGCCATATGTAATATAAATCTCTGGGAATAAATTAACTAATATCATTCCAAAAGAAATCGGAATTAATAAATATGGTTCAAATTGTTTTTTAATAGCAAGATATAAGAATAATAAGCCAACAAGTACCATCAATAGATTTTGCCAACTGCCATTACAAATTGAATAGATGCCTGTCGATTTAAAGAATTCAGTTAAGAAATCTAATATATTCATATTATTATCCTAAGACGATTAATACGTCCTTATTATTAACAGCAGAACCTTTATTAACTCTTACATCAACAACTTTGCCAGCAAATTGTGATTGAATTTCGTTTTCTAATTTCATCGCTTCAATAACGGCAACTGTTTGGCCTTCTTTAACAACATCGCCAACTTTTACTTTAACATCAACAACTTTGCCAGCAATTGGAGCTACAATGTTTTTGCCATCTACATTGTTTGTAGATTTTAAAGCATCAGCTTTAATTTCTTCTTTTCTTTCTTCTACAGCTTCAAGTTCAACTTCATAAACCTTACCATTAACTTTTACTTTATATACTTTCATTTTATTTGACCTCTCTTACACTTAATACTTGAATGTTCTTCTTTGTTTCATTGCGATAATCTATACTTGCGATTAGTGCTGCCACTACTTTATCTTCATCATTTAAATCTAATGATTCTTTTATTTCTTCGTGGGGTGCATTATCATCGTTTATATTTTTTGTTTCCTTTAAATTAATGATTGAACCTACTAATTCAGTTAATATAATGATTAATGCCAATATCACGAAGACCATGACAACAGCGATAATCGCAATTAATCCACCTTGAGAATAATTGTGAAGATCTAATCCATTAATTCCTTCAATTAATTTTAATGTCATGATTCCTCCTAAATATACATTTCAAATTCATCGCTATCTGATTTTGGATTATATTTGTTGGTTAAGAAATCAACAGCGACTTGTTCAAATAGAGCTAAAGATAAAACATCTTCATCACTTCTTGCTAAATCTTTATACTTTTCTTTTAAAGTCTCATATTCAGGTTCTAACAAATCAGCAGGACGACAAGTGATTACTTTATCATCACCAATAATCTTCTTTTTAATATCTTCATCAACTGGTGCAGGAGATTTACCATATTTGCCATGAAGATAATCTTTAATTTCTTTGGCACATAATTTATATCTCTCGCCACCAAGAATGTTTAATACTGATTGAGTGCCAACCATTTGTGACAATGGTGTTACAAGTGGTGGATAGCCCATTTCTTTTCTTACTCTTGGAATTTCTTTTAATACTTCCTCATATTTGTCCATTGCACCTTGATCAGTTAATTGTTTGATCATATTTGATAGCATGCCACCTGGTACTTGATAAGTAAGAATGTTTGGATTAATTTGGAATGATTTAGGATTCAACAAACCATTCTTTAAATACTTATTAACGATTTCTGTAACAATCGGTTCAGCTTTATGAATCTCTTCAACATTAAGTTTTGGATCATATTCACTTCCTTTAAGGGCATAATTTAAAGCTTGAGTTGATGGTTGAGCAGTGCCGTTTGATAATGGAGATAAAGATGTATCAACAATATCAATGCCAGCTTTGATAGCTGCCATATATGTCATTTCGCAAATACCTGCTGTGCAATGACTATGAAGCTCAATTGGAAGCTTTGAATTCTTCTTTAATGCGCTAACTAGAGCAGTTGCATCATCTGGCAATAGTACTCCAGCCATATCTTTGATGCAAATTGAATCAGCACCTAAAGCTTCTATTTCTTTGGCTAAGTTAACATAATAATCAATTGTATGGATTGGTGATGTAGTGTATGACAAAGCAATTTGACATTCACCACCGTATTTCTTTGTAGATTCAACAGCTGTTTTTAAATTTCTTAAATCATTTAAGGCATCAAAAACTCTAATGATATCAATTCCATTTTCAATTGATTTTTTACAAAACATATCAACAACATCATCTGAATAGTGACGATAGCCTAAAATGTTTTGTCCTCTAAATAACATTTGTAATTTGGTATTTGGACAAGCTTTTCTTACTGCTCTTAATCTTTCCCATGGATCTTCATTTAAAAATCTTAAGCAAGCATCAAATGTTGCCCCACCCCAGACTTCGATTGCATGATAACCAACATTATCATAGATCTTACAAAGTTTAACTACTTCTTCAGTAGTCATTCTTGTAGCGAATAATGATTGATGTCCGTCACGCACTGATGTTTCAACTATTTTTACCATATTTCACCTTCTATTAAAAAACTCCAAAAATGGAGTTTATATTAAAGCTTAGGTCCAGCCTTTACTAAAGCTTTACCTGCTTCATTATTTTCATATTTCTTGAAATTCTTAATAAATCTTTCAGCAAGATCTTTTGCTTTATTGTCCCAATCTTGAGGATTTGTATATGTGTCGCGTGGGTCTAAAATGCCTGTATCAACACCTTCTAAAGATGTAGGAACTTCAAAATCAAAATAAGGAATCTTCTTTGTATCAGATGAATTAATTGCACCAGATAAAATGCCATCAATGATACCACGAGTATCTTTAATAGAAATTCTCTTGCCAGTTCCATTCCAACCTGTATTTACAAGGTAAGCCTTAGCACCTGATTTTTCCATCTTCTTAACTAATTCTTCAGCATATTTAGTTGGATGAAGTTCAAGGAATGCTTGGCCAAAACAAGCAGAGAATGTTGGAGTTGGCTCCGTAATTCCTCTTTCTGTACCAGCTAATTTAGCTGTGAATCCAGACAAGAAATAATATTTTGTTTGTTCAGGAGTAAGAATTGATACTGGAGGTAATACACCAAAAGCATCAGCTGATAAGAAGATAATATTTTTTGCATCTGGACCAGCAGAAACAGGACGTACTATCTTTTCAATATGATCAATTGGATAAGAAACACGTGTATTTTCTGTTACTGATTTATCTGCAAAATCTATCTTGCCATTTTCATCTACAGTTACATTTTCTAATAATGCATCTCTTCTAATTGCATTATAAATATCTGGCTCACTTTCAGCATCAAGATTGATAACTTTAGCATAGCAACCGCCTTCAAGATTAAATACACCATTGTCATCCCAACCATGCTCATCATCACCAATCAATAAACGTTTAGGATCAGTTGACAATGTTGTCTTGCCAGTTCCTGAAAGTCCAAAGAAAATAGCAGTATTATTTCCATCTAAATCTGTATTAGCAGAACAATGCATTGAAGCGATTCCTTTTAATGGTAGATAGTAGTTCATCATTGAGAACATACCTTTCTTCATTTCTCCACCATACCAAGTATTAATAATGACTTGTTCTTTTGAAGTGATGTTGAAAGCGACACAAGTTTCTGAATTCAAACCTAATTCTTTATAGTTTTCAACTTTAGCTTTTGAAGCACAATAAACGACAAAGTCTGGTTTAAAGTTTTCTTCTTCATCTTTGTTTGGCTTGATAAACATATTTCTTACAAAGTGTGCTTGCCAAGCAACTTCCATGACAAATCTAACTGCCATTCTTGTGTCTTTGTTAGCGCCACAATATGCATCAACAACGAATAATCTTTTATTAGATAATTCTTTTTTAGCTAATTCTTTTACTGTATTCCAAGTATCGATAGACATTGGGTGATTATCATTAGGATATTCTTCACTAGTCCACCAAACAGTATCTTTTGAATTTTCATCAACAACAATATATTTATCCTTAGGAGATCTTCCTGTATAGATACCAGTCATAACATTAACGGCACCTAATTCAGTAAGTTTCCCTTTTTCATATCCTTCTAGTTCAGGCTTAGTTTCTTCATTAAATAACATTTCATAAGATGGGTTATAAACAAGCTCTTTTGTGCCTACAATACCATATTCATTTAAATCAATATTCTTCATTTTTCGCCTCTTTCTATATCCGCATAAAAAATACCCAGATTAGAACATATTATATGATGATTTTGATTAATAAACAATGAATAAAACCGTCATTTTCATAATGAAAACGGTTACTTTTTTACACTTCCTACTTAAATACTTTTTTCAATTCTTGGAGCAACAACTAAAACAATAATCATCTTTAGAATATCGCCAGGAATAAATGGTATAACACAAGCCATTAAAGCTACTGACAATGTTGTCTTTGTGAATATCAAAAACCAAATTGTGCCTATCGTATATAGGACAAGGGTTCCAATTAACATTGAAATAAAAATATAAAATAAACGTTTCTTAATTTCATATTTAATAGTTATTTTTGATACAAAGCCAACAATGAAAGCAAGTGGCAAATAGCCGATAATATATCCACCAGTCATGCCAAGAACTCTATCTATTCCTCCAACATAGCCAGATAAAACAGGAAGACCCATCATCGCTAAAAAGATATATAACAAAATAACTAGTGTTGCACGATATTGCTTTAATTCAAAAGCTATTAGCATCACTAAAAGAGTTCCAAGCGATATAGGTACTCCTCCACTTAAAGGAAGAGATAGTGGCGCCATAACACATAATATGGCTGTAAATACAGCCACTAAAATCATATCTTTGGTTTTCATAATAATCTGCTTCTATTCTTCTTTTATTTTATTGGCATCAAAATAAGCATTGGCGCTCTTTTTAGGATGTCCAGTTAATTTCCTGCATAATCCAATAATTGGATGAAAATCACTTTTAATCATACCTGTAAGTTCAATAAACAGCCACATAATAAAGCATAATATTATAAGCATTATTAAACCAGCTTTTTGATGAAAAAACATCAAAATAGCATCAATTCCAAATAGCAATGTCACAAAATAAAGTAACAACACTGTGTTTCTATGACTTAAACCAATTTTGTACATTAAGACGTGATGCAAGTGTGAACGATCAGCTTCAGATATTCTATGACCATTAGCTTTTCTTCTAATTATTGCTAAGCTTGTATCTGCTAAAGGTATAAATAAGATGATCAATGGGAAGACTAAAGAAATAAAAGTTGTCGCTTTAAAGCCCAATAAAGATAGACAAGCAATCATAAAGCCCATAAATAAAGCACCACAATCACCAACGAATATTGAAGCTGGATGAAAATTATATGGTATTATGCCCGCAATGGCTCCTGATAATATTAAACAAATAATTGAAACATCAATTCTACGCATTTGATAAGCAATAAAGCCTATAACACATAAAGTGATGAATGAAATGCCGCATGAAAGTCCATCAAGACCATCAATTAAATTGATAGCATTTGTAACACCAACAATCCAGAATAGTGAAATGAAATAAATAATTGGCATTGATTTAATTGTTATAAAGCCTAAATTTATTTCATTTAATTGAATATGACCAACAAATACAACATAGATAGCTGCAACTATTTGAAATACTAATTTAATAATTGGTTTTAAATCAAACATGTCATCAATTAAGCCACCCAAAAAAACAATCATCGAGCCAACAATAATGGCATTGAATGTACTATCAGGATGAACAAAAATAGCCATTGTAATAATGAATGCCGCATAAATAGCAATACCACCAATTCTAACTATCTTACCATGATGAACTGTTCTTTCATTTTCTACTGCATAAGCTTCAATAGCTAAGCCAATCTTCTTAACAAGAGGAACAATTACAAAACAAATAATAAAGGAAACCAATATATAAGGTAAGGCCGTTTTTAAAGTTTCCATATTTATTCCCCCTAGAATTTAATTATATATCATACTTGAAAATAATAAATGATGCTTATAAAGAAAGAACCTAATAAATAAGCTAGTGATAAAGCTACTACAAAATATAAAATCCAAGCTTTTACAACTTGCCCCTTTTTAATAAAGCGATTGAAATCAAAAGCATTTAAACCAATCAAACTTAACGCAAAACTAAATAAATAAATTACTACTTTTAAATAAAATTTAAGCATTGATTATCTTACCTCTCGCATAAGTGAATACTAAATCTAAATCATTATTTAAAACAACAATATCACTATATTTCCCTTTGCTTAATGTTCCAAAGCGCTTATCTAAATTATAAAATCGATAGGCATTCAAACTGGTCATAAGTAATATATCGGTTAGTGGTACATTAACATTATGCATATTTTTAATTTCATCAATTACAAAAGATACACTACCACATAGTTTATTATCAACTAAGCGATAACATTTATTTCCTTTTTTAATACATTTATTATTTTCAAAGATGAATTCGTTGTCATCTTCACCTGCTAGCATTATGGCATCAGAAACAAGCATTATTCGATCTCTTCGTATATTCTTATATATTAATTTAAGAATGCTTAAATTTAAATGAACACCATCAGCTATTACTTCAACATACTTATCGGTATTATTGAAAGCCATATTTACTAAAGTTGTCTCACGATGATGAAGTCCTTTTGAAGCATTAAATAAATGTGTAAAACCATCATAATAATTGACATCTTCTTGTCTTGCGCCACTGTGTCCAAGCATAACTTTTATATTTTCATTTTTTAGCTTATCAATTAAAAGTGAACTGTTTTTATTTTCAGGAGCTAAAGTCATTTGTTTAATTTTAGCCGATGAAGATAAAATGCTATTCAACAATTCTTCATCATAATCTTTGATATATTCTTCATCAATTGACCCTTTATATTTTGAATTAATAAAAGGTCCCTCTAAATGTATGCCTAAAAATCTTGAGCCATCAGTATTTGCTGTCGCCAATGCCTTTAATTCATTAATAAGATTTTGATTATTAGTTAATGTAACAAGAAAACTTGTTGTGCCTTTCTTTAATAATTTGTATGAAACTTCATTAAGTTCATCCTTGCTTATCACATTAAAACTTTTAGAAAAACAACCATGAATATGACTATCAAAAAAACCTGGCATGACAATTTTGCCTTCTAGGTTTATTTCATCATAATCGCCATTAATGATTAGTTGGCTACTATGATAAAAAACATCTTCAATAATTTCATCATTTACAAGTAAAGCACCATCTTCATATTCTCTATTTCCATCAACAGTAAGATGTGCGTGAGAAAATAATATTCTTGCCATTAAGATAAAACCTTGATAACTTCTGGTAATAGTTGTTTTTTACGCGACATAAGTCTAACAACGAAGTTGTTTTCCTTCCTGTTTGGATACATTTCTTCGATAATGTTTTCTTTATCACCACACGATAATAAATATGAACCACTGCCATTAGGATCAGTAAGCATACAAATTATCAAATCTAAATCTCTAGTCTTACAAGCTTCTTCCATAGCTATCTTTAAAGAATCTTTAACACTTAGTAATTCTTCTTCATCTTTACATGTGGCTTGCGATATTCCAACTTTTAATCCATTGATATCATAACTCTTGTAATCATCATATAAAATATCAATACTTCTTCTATTTGATAAAGGCTTACCGTGTTTAACAATCTCTTTATATAGTTCATCACCATTTACGCCACTTATCTTTTCTAATTCTGCAGCCACTTTTTTATCAAGAATAGTTGTTGTCGGTGATTTAAAATTCATTGTATCTGACAATACAGCTCCTAACAATAAGCCTGCTAGATTCTTTTCAATTTTTATTTTATTTTCTAAAAACATATTGGTGATAATTGTGGCTGTAGCACCAACGACCATGGTTGTAATTTTTATTGGATTAGTTGATTCAAATCCACCGAAGCGATGGTGATCAACAATCTCAATTACTTCGCCTGTATCAATATCATCAATAGATTGTTTTGATTCATTGTGGTCAACCAAGATAAAACGCTTCTTTTTATAATTAATCAAGTGATATCTAGATAAAGCACCAACAACCGCTTTATTTTCATCGATTATCGGATAAGATCTATAACGCGATTTAGAAACTTTATTTAAGCTTGAATCAACTGTTTCGTCAATTAATATCTTAATTACTTCATCTTCTTTCATCATGATATGTTCAATGGTTGGCGTTTGATAAATCAATTTAGATACTTTTAAAGCATTAAAAGATGTTTGTATAACATTAATGTCTGCTTTTTCAGCTAATGGCAACAAATCAATAAAATTATCAGCTTTCCCAACAATAATAATCAATGAAGCTTTAGCCTTTATAGCTTCTCTAAAACGTTTAGTGCTTGAAGTAATAATGATACTGTCTTTGCTAATTGCATCATCTTCCGATGGAGCCAATTCAACAACACCATTAGTTTTAAAAGAAGATGCTTTGACTAAAATTTTAGCTTTTAAAATACGCACAATATTTTCTAAAGATGCAGTTTTTAATAATTTAGATAAATATTTTTCATTGGCTGTCCATAATTTATTAAGGTTACTTAAAGATATCAGACCAAGCAATTTCTTCTTTTTATCTGTAATGAAAACTGTTCTTGTATCAGTATTAATTATTTTTGATAAAGCTTCTTTAATGGTAATGTTTGGGCTAATTAAAACAGCTTTATCGTAATCAATTTCATTTACATTGGATTTAGCGGAATATAAATGAATTGGTTCTTCAAATCTAAATCTTTCTAAAAGATATTCCGTGTCATCACTAATAGGTCCAATCCTGCCAGCTACTACATTTAAGTTTCCACTTAAATTCTTATATTCAGCATAAGCAATAGCTGATACAATCGCATCCGTATCGGGGTTTTTATGTCCGATGACATAAGTAACTTTTTTCATGTGTTTACTCCTTACGCATTCAAAATATCTTCTATACTGATAGGTCCTTGCCTTAAAATCTTTATTTCTTCATTTGAACAGTCAACAATCGTACTCGCTAAATCACCAGATGCATCCTTTTTTACCACGCCATCAATGCGACCTGCCAATTTCTCTTTTACATCTTGCCACTTATATAAATTAGGTTCGTTAGATAAGTTTGCGCTTGTCACAAGTAATGGTTTGCCAACTAAATTGATTAAATCTAAAATCCACTTGTCATTTGGCATTCTAATGCCAATGGTCTTTAGGCCACTTGTCACTTTATCATCTACGACATCTTTCTTTTGATAAATGATGGTGATAGGTCCGGGCATAAATGCTTCCATAATCCTCTTGGCTTTTAAGCTAACATGGGCTACCGAATTTATCATTTCAAATGTAGAACACATCATTGGCAAAGCCTTTGAATAGTCACGATTTTTCGCATTGAACACTTTTTCAATTGCCTCTTCATCATCATAAACACAAGCTAAACCAAAAACCGTATCCGTTCCAAACGCAACAATCTTACTATTTAACAGATCATTTTTTATTTCTTCTAAATCTTCAATATTATATGTTTTCATTTTATTTCTTTTCTAACAATATTAAATAAATATAATAGATTAAATACTGCGCCAATTACTAAAAATAAACTAAGTTTATCAAGTTTTGTGCCAATCAAATAGGCAACAAAAAAGACCGCAATAATAGTAAAACCAATTGTCAAAAAATCTCCGATGTTTTTCACATCTATATTATATAAAATTTTACTTTGTTTCTGTTTTTGTTTTATATAACCATTTTCCAAATAAGAAATATAATAAGAACAATAAACTAGTTAAAATCCAAGTAATTGGATAACAGAATAATGTTTCAATGACGCTTCTTGCTGGATAAAATAATATCCAAAGAATTCTAACTCCACAAATAGATATCGCAGTAATAATCATTGGTTTTAATGATTCTCCACACGCCCTAATTGAAGAAGACAATACTTCAACAAACACAAACGTAAACCAATATGGTGCGATATTGTAAAGGATTTCAATTCCAATTCTTATGACTTCTTCATCATTTGTGAATAGATGCATTAAGATTCTGCCACTTAAACAACATACTAATGAAATGATTATTGATGTTAAGGCGTGCATTAAAGATGCAACCCAAGAAACCTCTTTAACACGTTTATATTTATGAGCACCATAGCATTGTCCAGCAATAGTTACTACAGCTGCACCATAGGCATTAGAAATCATCCAAAATATTGCATCAATTTTGCCGAAAGCCGTAAAAGCAGCAATTGAACTTGTTCCAAAAACATTAACCTTAGCTTGAATAAATAAATTAGAAATTGAGTATAGAATAGATTGAATGCCCATAGGCAAGCCAATCAAGACAATCCTCTTTAAAACAACAGTATCAAAATTAATATCTTTTCTTAAATCATAATGATAAACTGCATCTTTATTAGAAAGCACAAACATTACAAGTATTGCCGATGCAACTTGTGAGATAACTGTTGCAACACCAACGCCAACTATACCAAGATTAAATACCACAACTAATATAACATCTAGAGTAATATTTACAACGCAAGATACAATCAAGAAATATAAAGGCCTTTTTGAATCACCGACAGCCCTTAATATACCAGAACCAACATTGTAAATCATTGTTGGAACTAACCCTGATAAATAAATACGCATGTATAATACCGAATAATCAAACATATCTGTTGGCACATTCATCATTCTCAATAGTGCTGGTGTAAATAAAATACCCACACCAGTTAAAACTAGCCCTAAGGAAATGCCTAAAAACATACCTGATTTTACGCCATCTTTAACGCCTTTAAAATTGCCGGCACCATATTCTTGGGCAATGACAACTGTAGCACCACTAGCTAAACCACCAATGAAGCCTATTAAAAGATTAATTAGTGTTCCCGTTGATCCACCAACAGCCGCTAATGCTTCTTTTCCAACAAAATTTCCTACAACTATCGCATCAACTGTGTTATATAACTGTTGGAAAAAGGTCCCAAGCATAATTGGAAAAAAGAATATTAGAATTTGTTTATATATCGGTCCATTTAAAATGTCTATTCTTGTTTTACGCATACTGATATATTATCACTTTATCTTCAACTTTTATTAATAATAATTAAAACAATAAACAAATGCCCTTTTATAATTATTTTTGTATAATTAAGTTAATCACGAGGAGCTTATATGCGTTTAAAAAATAATTTTTTAACTCAAAAAATAAATGATCAAACTATACTTGTTCCAACAGGAAAATTAGCAGAAGATTTTAGAGGCGTGCTAAGCGTAAATGGCACAACAGCATTTATTATTGATTGTTTAAAAGATGAGATAGATATTGATGGTTTAATAGGCAAAATTAAAGAAGTATATGATGTCGATGATGATAAAGCTAAAACAAGTGTCCTAAAAGTAATAGAGAAACTTAAAGAAATTGGTGCTATTGAATGATAGAATTTAATATCTCTTTGGCTAATGTCAATATCAAAGTATTCGCCAATTATGAAACTACAAAGAAATTTTGTCGGGATTATTTATGTGATAATGGCGATGATTTTTGTGTGCACATCAGTCAAGACGATATTGAACAGGAAAGAATCAAATCATATGCCCAATATGATGCTGAAGGAAGACCTAGAATCAATTTTCAAAATGAGTATTTAGAGACACTTGCTTTATATCGTTTAATTGGCAAAAAAATAATTGATTATAAAACTATTATTTTTCATGGAAGTGTTGTTGTTGTAAATGGTGAAGCATTTATTTTTACTGCTAAATCCGGAACAGGAAAAACAACACATACAAGATTCTATTTAGATAATTTTAAAGATGCTTATGTCCTAAATGGCGATAAACCATTATTAAGAATAATGAATAATAAAGTATATGCTTGTGGAACTCCATGGCGTGGAAAAGAAAAATATGGCATTAATGAAATCAAAGAGCTAAAAGCTATCTGTATACTTGAAAGAGGAACAGATAACCTAATTAATGAGATTAGTTTTGACGATGCTTTTTCTACTTTAGTTAATCAAACTCATCGCCATAATAACACTCACTATTTATTTAAAATTGTTAATATCTTAGGTGAACTAGATGGAAAAATTAAATTCTATCGTCTTAAATGCAATCTAGATCCAAAGTCTGCAATTATTAGCTATAACGGTATGAAATGATGTTAAGGAAAAGAAATATATTAAATAATGAAACTTATTCAGAAATGATTTATTTAATAAATCTTGCCTTGAATAAACAAAAAACTGACAGTATAGAAAACGATGTTGATCTTTTTAATTTGTGTAAGAGCCAACGCTTAGCATCACTAGTTGGCAGTGCTTTTAACAATCCTAAACCATATTGGACTAAAGCTATTATTAAAGCTGTAAGAAGAGATATCTTGTTCAATACACAACGAGAAGAAATCTTAAAGCTCTTTGAAAAAAACAACATTAAATATTGTTTATTAAAAGGGTTGAAGATGAAAGATTACTATCCTAGCGGAGCATATCGTGAGATGTCTGACAACGACATTCTTGTGGAAGAAAAAGATTTAATTAAGATTAATGAAATAATGCTTTCTCTTGGCTTTACTTGTGAAGAATTTGGTGGTGATCACCATGATGTTTATCATAAACAGCCAATATATAGTTATGAATTTCATAAATCATTATTTGATGAATATGATATTAAAGAAGTAAATGAATATTTTTCCTCAATTACTAATCGTTTAATTCAAGATAAAGAAAATAAATACGAATACCATCTAAGTAAAGAAGAATTTTATTTATACTTGTTTTGTCATGCCTATTGTCACTTTGTTGTTAATGGCGTTGGCATAAGACATCTTATAGATTTTTATTTATATACAAAGAATAATGATCTTGATTGGGTTTTTATTAAAGATTCTTTAAATAAAATGAATCTAGTTAAACAAGAAGAATTATTTAGAAATACCGCTTATAAATTATTTGATAACAATGATGAATTGAATAAAGAAGAACTACATCTTTTAGAATTGATGTTTGTTTCTGGAGCCAACGGTAGCAGCCAAGGTGGCGTATTCCAATCATTAGAAAAAAACAGAAATAATGATGGCAAAATAAATATCTTTAAATATATCTTAAATAGAATATTTCTTGATGAAATGTATTTAAAAAAATCATATCCATTCTTTTATAAACACAAATGGGCTAGACCTTTTTTGACTATTTACCGTTTGATTCATGGCTTATTTAAAAACACAAAAAAGATACTTTGGGAAATCAAAACATTATTCAACAAAACAAAATAAAGAGGCTACGCCTCTTTTACTTTTATGTATTTATTGCTACTGATTTTATTCAGTTTTACAAAAAATATTATTAATAAAATAATTGATAAATACATCGGCATCATATTTTTCAGGATGCCATTGAACTGTATAAATGTTTTTATATTGCATCGCTTCAATTGTTCCATCTAAACTTTTTGCGACTACTTTAAAGCCGTCTGCAATTTTCTTAACTGCTTGATGATGATATGAATTAACATTAATAACATCCTTTTTATAAATATCTTTAATGAATGATATATCTTCAACTTTTACATCATGCCAGACATCAACATGATTTGAGATATCTTGATATAAAGTTCCACCAAAACAAACATTGATAACTTGTTGTCCTCTACAAACACCAAGTATCGGTTTATTTGCTTTATAAAATGCTTTAATATAAGCGAAATCAATTTCATCCAAAAAATCATAATGTTTTAATGTTCCACTTACTTCTTCATGATAGTGTTTTGGACAAACATCTACGCCTCCTGGAACATATAAACCATTACATTCTTTTACAACTTCATCAATGTTTTCTGTATTGCTCACAAATACTAATTTGATGTTTTTGTTTTCAAACATTTTGACATTGTCTTTGGTTGTATAGAAGATTCCATCACCATCTTCATCTATCTTATATCTTTGAATAATTGCGATTTTCATGATTATTTATTCATCCATTTTTCAAATTCATCATCAGTAGCTAATACAAAATGGTTTTCGCTTAATTGATGTTGATGGCCAAGATTGTAGTCAATGCCTTCTTTTTCTTTATCATAGTTTAGTGCTACTCTTTGTTTTTCAACAACAGGGTTTGGATGAGGAATGGCACTTAATAGCGATTTAGTATATGGATGAATTGGATTTTTAAATATTTCATCAGTTGTGCCTGTTTCAACAATGTGCCCTAAATGCATTACACCAATACGATCCGATATATATTTAACCATTGATAAATCGTGAGCAATAAATAGATAAGTTGTTCCTAGTTCATCTTGTAAATCTTTCATCATATTTACAACTTGTGCTTGAATGGAAACATCTAATGCTGAAATACATTCATCAGCAATAACAAGTTTAGGATTCATCACAAGCGCTCTTGCGATGCCAACTCTTTGTCTTTGACCACCAGAAAACTGATGTGGAAAACGTGTCCCTTGTTCTTTTGACAATCCAACTTTGTCCAAAATGTTTGTTACCTTTTCATTTATTTCATCGTTATCTTTACAAATATGATGAATTTTTAACCCCTCAGCAATTATTTGCGATACTTTACGTCGTGGGTTTAAACAAGCCATTGGATCTTGGAAGATCATTTGCATATTTGTTCTCAAGAATTTTTCATCTTCTTTATTAAGTTTTCCTGATATATCATGACCATCAAAAATAATCTTGCCATCAGTTGGCTCATACAATCTTATTAACGATCTTCCTGTAGTTGATTTACCCGATCCTGATTCACCAACTAATCCGTATGTTTCCCCTTCGTATATATCAAAACTGATACCATCTACGGCTTTTGTCATATAGTTTCTAGATACTTTAAAATATTGTTTTAAATTTTCTACATGAAGTAAGGGTTGTCTAATATTAGTCATAAATACTAGCCTCCTTTTTCATTTTTTCCAATTTTTCTTGAAGTTCTACTGGTAAAGAAACTTTTGGTGCCCTTTGATCAGCAAGCCAAGATGCAACACGATGTTGCCCACCAACATCATACATTGGTGGTTCTTCTTTAAAATCAATATTTAATGCATAAGGATTTCTAGGCGCAAAGGCATCGCCATTTACTCTTTCCATTAGATTTGGTGGTGAGCCAGCAATGGCAAATAGTCTTCTTGAATTTGTATCTGTATCAGGCATTGAAGATAATAGTCCCCATGTGTATGGGTGTCTTGGATCATAGAAGACTTCATTAATCTTTCCTTTTTCAACTATTCTTCCTGCATACATTACCGCAACATAATCTGCAACTTTCGCAACCACCCCTAAATCATGTGTAATATAGATTACTGATATACCTTTTTTATTTTGAATTTCTTTTATTAGTTCAAGTATTTTTGCCTGTATTGTAACATCTAGCGCTGTTGTTGGCTCATCACAAATAAGAATATCTGGATCACACGCAAGCGCAATCGCAATGACAACCCTTTGTCTCATTCCACCTGATAATTCATGAGGATATTGTTTAAATCTTTTCTCTGGATTATCAATGCCAACTTCTTCTAATAATTTAAGAGCTTTTTGTTTAGCTTCTTGTTTTGAATATTTATAATGTTGTCTCATTGGCTCCATAATTTGTTTGCCAATAGACATTGTCGGATCTAGCGAAGTCATTGGATCTTGAAAGACCATGGCGATATGTTTACCACATAATTTATATCTTATTTCTTTTTGATTCATCTTTACTAAATCAATTTCTTGTTCATCGCCATTTTCATCTTTGTATGTATATATTATTTGTCCAGAATCAATAACTCCATTTGAATCTAAAATGCCCATTAATGTTTTTACGGTTACTGATTTTCCCGATCCTGATTCACCAACAATCGCAATTGTTTCGCCTTTAAATAAGTCTAGCCTTACACCTCTTATTGCGTTAACTATACCATAAGCAGTTTTAAAAGATATATTCAAATCACGAATAAATAAGACTCTTTCATTTTTGTTTCTTTTAATTGTTTCCATGTGAACTCCTTACTTATTTAACATTTTTGGATCAAATGCATCTCTTAATCCATCAGCAAATAAATTAAAACACAACATCAATATCGCCATAACAATAACAGGGATTATTAATATGTGTGGAAATGTCGTCATTGATTTATAACCATCTGAAACAAGTGAGCCAAGCGAAGCCATAGGTGCTGGTACACCTAATCCTAAAAATGATAAATATGCTTCTAAGAAAATAGCATTTGGAATTGAAAACATACTTGTAACAATTACTTGTCCTAAAATATTAGGTAATATTTCTGAAAATATTATTCTTAATTTACTTGCGCCAAGTGTTCTTGAAGCTAAAACAAATTCTTGTTCCTTAACTTTTAATACTTGTGCCCTAGCTATTCTCTCCATACCAATCCAACCAGTCAACATTAAAGCGAAAATAATAGACACTATTCCAGCCGGTAAAACCATTCCTAATAAAGTGACAATTACTAGGGTTGGTATTCCATTTAATATTTCCGCAAATCTTTGCATAACATTATCAACCATGCCACCAAAAAATCCCGATATAAGTCCATATACCATGCCAATGATAATATCAATCAACACTGCTGCTAAGGCGATGATTAAAGATACTCTGGTTCCAGACCAAACCCTTGTCCAAATATCTCTTCCTTGTGTATCGCTGCCAAACCAATAATAAACATCTTCAGCACCTTTTTCTAAATATTGATTTGTGCCATTATGATAGCCATCTGCTATTCCAAGTTTTTCTAAGCCAGGGATACGAGGAACTAGACATTCTTGCCCACTATGAATTTGTTTATAGGTAAAACTATTCATGTTTGGACCAATAATAGCCATTAAAACAATTATTAAGATGATGATTGCGCCGATTAATGCGCCTTTATTCTTCTTAAAATTATTCCATACATCTTTTGCATAAGAAGTAGCACTATAATTCTTATCGACAAGTTTTTCATCTGCAGAATGAGCAAATTTGAAATCATCATTATGAAATTCATGATCAAAATTAGTCATTTAATTGCCCTCCTTTGCGATACGAATGCGTGGATCAATTATGCCATATAATATATCGACAAATAACATAACGATTATGTATAACACTGAATAAACAAAAGCACATGCGATTGTTACATTGTAATCATTCTCTTGAATAGCTGTAATCATTAGTTTTCCAATTCCTGGGATGCCAAAAATCTTTTCAATTACACTAGAACCAGTTAATAAATTTACTAATATTGGTCCCATAACTGTGATGACAGGTATTAGTGTATTTCTTAAGACATGACTTATTATTAATTTCCAGTTTTTTATGCCTTTAGACTCAGCTAATAATATATAGTCAGAATTTAAGACATCAATCATTTCACTTCTTGTGAATCTTGCGATATTAGCTGTAGGTGATACAGATAATGCGATAGATGGCAAAATTAAAGAAATGAATGGCTGTTCAACATTATATAGGATTGGTAGCAATCCTAAACGATACGCCACATAGTAGCATAATAATAGTGCAAAAACATAGGAAGGAATGCTTACACCTATTACTGAAATGGCAGAACATAAATTATCAATCCAAGTGTTATGATTCAAAGCAGCTAAGATGCCTAATAGCAAGCCACATATTGTGCCGATAATCATTGCCATAGCTCCAACAGCTATTGAAATTCCTAAACGATCTTTTACCATTTCACTAACAGCAAAATTTTTATTTATAGCATATGATACACCAAGATCTCCCTTCAACATATTCTTTGCATAAAGAAAAAATCTAACTAATACTGGTTTATCTAAGCCATATTTAGCAAATAATAAAGTCTTTTGAGCTTCAGTTAATTTTTCATCATTAAATGGTGTTCCTGGCATGAGATCCATTAGTATGAATAATACCAGCAATATAACAAAAAGAGTTGCGAGCGATATTAGAACTCTTTTTAAAATATATTTTTTCATACTCCCTCCTAATGTGTGAAAACTAGAGCGAAACTAATCGCTCTAGTTTGTGTTTGTTTTTAAATTAAAATTATTCGTAATGATTAATATTTAATGATAGATAGAATAGATATCCTTGTAAACGATCGACATAGCCATCAACATTTTTATTAGCATCTACTTGTTCACCAGCTAATATTACAGTGTCAATCTTATCAGCTTCATATTCCATTAATGCTGTTTGTGTATCAGCTAATACTCTAAATACAACTTTATTAGCACCACCAGCTTTTGTATAATCATCAGCAAAATAATAATTAGGATTCTTAACAAATTCATAAGAATAATCTGGAGTCCATGAATCTAAGATAAATGGTCCACAGTTTAATACTGTTTCAGCACTAGTAGCATATTGATTGCCTTGTGCTTCAGCAAATTCTTGGTTAATTGGGAATACACTTGGGAAAGCAAGACAACCTAGGAATATTCCCGAAGGTGTACTTAATGTAACTTCAAATGTCTTATCATCAATTGCTTTCCAAGAATCAACAGACATTGTATCTAACCACCAATTATATTCAGAAGCTAATTCATCAGAGATTAATCTATTCCAAGAATATTCAAAATCATATGCAGTTATTGGAGCAACTAGTTCACCTTTATTGTTGTACCAATTTGCATCATCTCTAATCTTGAATGTATATACAGTTCCATCTTCATTTACATCATAGCTTTCAGCTAAATCTAAAACAGGATTGCCACTTTCATCAAGTTCTGTTAAACCACCCATGAACATTGTTTGAGCGATAAACGATGTTCCATCTGTAGCAACTTGGTTATCAAGATTTAAAATATCTGTATTTGTTATTAATGTTAATGTGTCTTTGCCAAATACATGACGATAATTATCAACGGCTGCTGAATGGAATTCAATACCACCTACACCTGGTCTAATGATCATAGCTCCACCTGCTTGGAATACAGGTACAATGGCGTTGTCTTTTTCAACTAATACTTTTTCAGCTTCTAAGAATTTTTGCCATCTTTCTTTCATGTCGGTAGTTTTTAGTGCATCAGCAATCAATTTGTCATATTCAGCACTATTATATCTACCTGAATTGTTTGAAACGTTTGTGCTTACAAATAAGTCCATATATGTTTGAGGATCAGCATAGTCAGGGCCCCAACGAGTTAAACATACTTCATAATCGCCATCAGTTAATAAAGAAAGTCTTTCTTTCTTTTGTTTAGCTACCAAATTTACTTCAAAACCTACTTCTTCTAGATAATAAGCAATTTGTTCTGCAGCTTTAATAACTGAATCACCTTCATTTGTTCCATAAAGCAAATCAATTTTTAAAGACTTTTTATTAAGCTCTTCTAGAGCAGTTTCATAATAGCCTTTTGCTGCATCTACATCATAGGCAACAACTGATCCTTGATCTTCTCTAAAGTCTTTACCTGTTTCAGGATTAGATGCTAGTTTAAAAGGAATAATTCCCTCTGCGCCAACAGATCCATCATTCAAAGATTTAGCAAGTGCTTCTCTATCGATTGCATAAGCAATTGCTTTTCTGACATTTTCGTTTTGATAGATAACTACTGTTTCTCCATCATCACTCTTACCGCCTTGGCCACAGCCCACTAGCATAAGCAAGGCCAATAAAACTACCAACAACTTTTTCATTTAAAGCCTCCTTTTTAAAAAATAATAATCACATTGTATAACCAATGAAAATTATTTTCAATACAAAATGATTTATTTTTTCATTAAATGTAAATTCTTTCATTTTTAGTTAAAAGGTTTTAGAAGTTAAAAGTAACTTAATAAAGACCAATAATGATAAAATTTAAGCATGTTGGAAATTAAAAATATTTCAAAGACATATAAAACGGGTGATTTGATTCAAAAAGCGTTAAATAACGTATCATTGAACCTTAGAGATAATGAATTTGTAGCCATACTTGGGCCATCTGGTTCAGGCAAAACTACTCTTTTAAACATTATTGGTGGCCTAGATCACTATGACAGTGGTGATTTAATCATCAATGGTATATCAACTAAAAATTATAAAGATAGAGACTATGATGCTTACCGTAATCATAGTATTGGTTTTGTCTTTCAATCATATAATCTAATTCCCCATCAAAGCATTTTGGCCAATGTTGAATTGGCTCTTACAATAAGTGGAGTATCTAAAAATGATAGAAGACAAAGAGCTTTAGAAGCCTTAGATAAAGTTGGCCTAAAAGAACAGGCTCATAAAAAACCAAATCAACTATCTGGCGGTCAAATGCAAAGAGTTGCCATAGCTAGAGCCTTAGTAAATAATCCTGATATTGTTTTGGCTGATGAGCCAACAGGTGCCTTAGATACAAAGACTTCAATTCAAGTAATGGAGTTATTAAAAGAAGTGGCTAAAGATAGGCTTGTTGTTATGGTTACTCATAATCCCGAATTAGCTGACAATTATGCCAATAGAATTGTAAGACTTAAAGATGGTGAAATTGTTGATGACTCTAATCCATATTTAATCAAAGAAAAACAAATAATTAGTAGCAAGCGTATTGGCAAAGCTCGAATGAGTTTTTTTACAGCTTTGACATTGTCTTTTAACAATTTATTGACGAAAAAAGGGCGTACTATTTTAACGGCCTTTGCGGGATCAATTGGTATTATTGGAATTGCCTTGATATTGTCAGTTTCCCAAGGATTTCAAAATTATATTGATTCTATTCAAAGAAATACGCTGTCATCTTATCCATTAACTATTAATAAAGAATCAGCAGATTTTGTGTCATTAGTTTTATCAATGCGTAGCGATGCTGAATATGAAGTAGATGAAGGCTATGTAAAAGAACAAAACTTTATGTCAAATATGTTTTCTTCAGTTAACACAAATGATTTAAAATCATTTAAACAATATTTAGAAAATAATTATGAAGAAATCAAAGATGATATTACTAATATAACTTACACTTATTCTATATCACCTATTATCTATACAATAGATTCATCAAATTCCCTTGTAAAGCTTAATCCTAACGGAATGTTTTCATCAATGACATCTAATTCATTTTCTTCATATATGACATCAACTTCTTCGTCATATGGCTTTGGCATATATAACGAGATGAATGACAGCAAAGATATCCAAAACGACTATGAAATACTTGCGGGCAGATGGCCTGAAAAATACAATGAACTAATTATTGTGTTATCGCAAAAAGATAGCATATCTGATTTATTAGCATATTCTTTAGGACTTAAGAATTATTCTGAATTAAAAAACCTAATTACACAAACAAGCACCAACAATGAAAAAAATATGAATGTTTATTCATATGATGAATTATTAGATATTGATTTAAGACTTATAAATGCCAGTAATCTTTATAAATACAATGGTGAATACAATATTTATGAAGATATGTCTAATGATGGAGAATATATGAAAAAACAATATGACAACGCATTAAAACTAGATGTTGTTGGTATTGTAGTTCCTAAAGAAGGTTCTAATACAAATGCACTATCTCCTGGGGTTAATTATTCAAAAGAATTAACAGAATATATTATTGATAATGCTTATGCATCTTCAATCGTTAAGAAACAATTAAACAATAAAGATATTGATGTCTTTTCTAGCAAATCATTTGATCAAAAAAATGAAGAACTAAAAAAGACATTTAATATGCAAGATGCTATATCTATAGATGAAAAAATGTTAAATGAAGCATTCAAAATTAATATCAACAATAATTTTGTAAATACGAATATTACAAAAATTGTTAATGAGCTTATAAACAATTCTCTCGATGATTTAAGAGAGATCCAAATAGATGGCTACCAAGAAACAATTAATGAAATTACTTCTACATTAAGAAATGTCATTGACAATTATATTAATTCATATAGCTTTTATGTACCTGAAAATGTTGAAGGTGAAGCTTGTCCATTGGGATATGTAAATGATAACCGTTTACTTGGATGCAATTTGCCTGATAACAACGATAGTGAATATTTCAATTATCATGAGGTAAAAGGATTCACTGTTGATCAAGAATCTCCAAAGATGATTTATGTATACAAAGATAATTACAAACAATATACAAATGTATCAGAAGAATTTGTCAATGAATATCAAGAAGATTTATTATCTAGTGACGTATTAAAAGAAGAAGAAATTAGAACTATTGCGAACAAATTATTTAATGAATTTATCAATCAAGCCAGAGAAAACGAATCATCATTATTTCCAGATGCTGATATTTTCGATATTGAAGATATCGATATAAATCAAATTATTTCTAACATAATGAATGATGAAGATATTATTAACACAATTGAAAAATATGTAACTAATACTGTTCAAACATATATGAACAATTTGATGACACAATTGATAACTGAAATTGGTAAATCAATGTTTAATAATGGTGATATGTCTAATTTGTTTACAATTGATGCCAATAAACTTCAAAATGCATTCAAATTTAATATTGATGCGGAAGAGTTTATGAGAATCATGAATGCATCTATGAACAATGAATCTATTTCTACTGCCTCAAGTAATTTAATCGCTTTAGGATACCAAGATAAAAATGAGCCAACATCAATATCATTCTATTTTGATAGCTTTGAATCAAAAGAAAACTTTATGAGTTGGCTTAACAACTACAACGAAAACGCCAATCAAGAACAAAAATTAAATTATGCTGATATTACTGGAATATTAATGTCATCTGTAAAGACAATTGTTGATAGTGTAACTTATGTTTTGATTGCGTTTGTCTCTATTTCGTTGATTGTTTCTAGCATCATGATTGCGGTTATTACCTTGATATCTGTTCTTGAAAGAAGAAAAGAAATTGGTATCTTAAGAGCTATAGGCGCATCAAAAGCTAATGTTTCATCAATATTTAATGCCGAAACATTTATCATCGGATTATTATCAGGATTGATTGGAGTTGGTGCATCTTATTTATTAATAATACCAATAAATGCAATTATCCATTCATTGGCTAATAGTGATTTTATTAATGCTATATTGCCAAGTAAATACGCTATCATCTTAGTTATTATTTCGGTATTCTTAACAATAATTTCTGGACTTATCCCTGCAAAACAAGCAGCTAAACAAGATCCAGTCATCGCTTTAAGATCTGAATAAATACAAAAGTTAGTTTAATTAGATTTTTTATTATAGATAAATACTCCATGTTTTTGATAATAAAAAGTGTTATTATTTATCATGTAATTATGGCTCATAGAGAGAGAGAGAGAAGATCTCTCTTAAAAATATCAGCTGTTTTGAATTTTTACCTTTACTGAAAAATAATTCAGTTGATTTAGTATGTATTGATCCACCTTATGAAGTTAGTCGTGAAACAAATTTTTCTTCTGGGCAACCAACGGGGACAAACACTGATCGATTTAGGGTCTCGATGGATTTTGGTGATTGGGATAATAATTTCTCTGGTTTAGATGAAGTAATAAAAGAATGTTATAGAATTCTAAAACCTAGTGGAACAATTATTTGTTTCTATGATTTATGGAAGATTTCGAATCTAAAATGCTATTATGAAAAAGCAAATTTTAAACAAATTCGTTTTATAGAATGGCTAAAAACAAACCCTGTGCCAATAAATAGTAAAACTAATTATTTAACAAATGCTCGAGAAATTGCAATTACTGGAGTAAAAAAGAGCAAGCCTATTTTCAATAGTGAATATGACAACGGAATTTATAGCTACCCCATATGCCATGATAAGGGCCGTTTTCATCCAACACAAAAACCATTAGCTTTGATTGAAGAACTTATCTTAAAACATTCAAACGAAAATGATTTGGTTTTGGATTGTTTCTCTGGAGCAGGAACAACTGCATTGGCAGCATTTAACAAACGAAGAAGATTCATTGGCTGCGAGATTTCTAAAGAATATTACAACAAATCAATCGACAGACTATCTAAAGAAGGTGTCTTTGATGAATAGAATTGATGAAAAAATCATTAATCTTTTAAATAACAAAAGCATCAAAAATGAAGATGTTTTGGAATATGTAAAAGAAAAGTTTAAAACTTCACAATTAGGAAATACCACGCTGGGATATCTTTTTGAAGCTTACGTTGGTGTTGTCGGGTGGGAAGATGAATCAAAATTTATTTCTCCAGATATTTCTATGACCGAATTGTTAGCAATAAATGACTATTTTAAAACAACAAATGGTTGCCAATGGGCAAGAACTGATCAAAATTATCTAGGAAGAAAGTATAACATTATCAGAACACGGTCAAAAGGCAAAGTTTATTCAATAAAACTGAATGGTCTAAATGATAGACCACAGAGATTTAGAGGCATTAGAAAAGATATAGTGAGCAAAATAAAAAATCAAAATTGTGTTATATTGGATATTGGCACTAATATTGAGGTAGATCATAAAAATGGTCGCTATAACGATAAAAATGTTTCTAACATTAAAAAGCAACAACTAAATGATTTTCAACCACTGTGTAAAACTGCAAATGATGCAAAACGGCATCATTGCAAAATTTGTATTTCAAATAATAAAAGATATGATGCTAAAAAATTAGGATACAAAAAGGGATGGACAATAGGCAACGAAAACAGCCAAAATTGTATTGGCTGTTATTGGTATGATCCACCAGAATTCAATAAAACTATATCAAAAAAATTCTAATATCCTAATTCTTCGCCAACAAGAATTATTTTAATTCTATTTTTAATACGTGAATATCTTGTAATAACGATATTGCAACATATAGTATGTTCATCTAAACAATTAAAACACCTTCCACCTTTCGTACAAGGTGTACCAGTATTTAATCTAATTGCGTTTTGTACTGCCGCTACATTGCTGGCTCTACTTAAACCAATTTCTCTATTAGGCACAACTTTATTCATGCCTACAACAATGTAAACTTCATCTGGTCCATACATGATTGCTGATACGCGATTACTCAAACCATCAATATTGATTATCTCGCCTTCCATTGTTAATGCATTACAGCTTGTAAAATATGCATCAGCAGTTACTTCTTTTTTCTTTAATTCTTTTTGTTCTTCAGGCGTCTTATAATCAAAACGATTAATAATTTCATTTCCATTTTTTTCTAAACACTCATAAAAATCATTATCCATTAAAGTCATTGAACCACCATGGCTGATAACTTTGTTGCTTCCTAATAAATTTATAATCAGCTTTTTTGCATCATCAATACAATCGCAATAATAAGGATCAAAATTATGGTTCTTTAATACATTAATTAATGCTTTAGCTTTTGTTTCATAATATGTTTTCTTTGTACTCATAAGGCCTCCTATTTGTATTCTTTTAAATATTCATTGACAGATCTAGACATTTCTTTTGCGAAATCTGAATTATATTTACGGTTATAAAATCTTTTTAACCACATCTTACAATCTTCTTCATTATTAAAGCCTTGTTTATCAATGAACATTTTAAGTAAATCTTCATCACTATAGTTGTTATAAACATTTTCACATACTAAATATTTAAGACTTTCTCTTTTTGGCTTTGCCCTTTCAAGTTGTTGTTTTGTAGGATAACCAAAAACAACTAATGTCGATGGAAACACGTATTCTGGTAATTTCAATAATTCCTTTATCTTTTCTTTATTTTCTAGAATATCTCCAATATAACAAGAACCTATCCCTAAAGACCAAGCAGCTGTGATAGCGTTTTGAGCTGCAATCATTGAATCTTCAATTCCCAATATTAAATCACCTACGCCAACTTCTCTTGGGTTTAAATCAGCAATCTTAAAAGCATCGTACCACTTTTTAAAATCACTACAGAAAACAAGCAACATTTTACCTTCTTTTATAAATGGCTGATTATCACACAAAATAGATAGTTTATCTTTTATTTCCTTATCAGTCACATCGATTATGCGGTACATTTGTTGGTTACCTGCTGATGGTCCATTAACGGCAGCATTTAATATTTGTTCCTTATCCTCAAGACTAATTTCTTTTTCTAAAAAGGCACGTACAGATTTTCTTTCAACAAGTTCTTTAATTATGTTATTCATATTATTTTCCTTTTTTATTATTATACATAATTATCTAAAAAGCCATTGTTAATGGCTTAATGCTCAGTGCCCATAAAGCGGGTTTTGAACTGGCTGTCTAACAGGATTGGTGAAAATAATTGTTTTAAAAGTTCCAAAAGTTATTATTTAATTCAGTTTTGGAACAAATGAATGTTTGAAGAAGGGCAATTAAAAGACAATGATAGGAAGAAAAGAAGAAAAAGAGTATCTTAAAAATATCATGTATGAAGAGTGGATGAACACAAGGAATAGCGGGCTAGTATCAGCATTAGAGAGTTTTTGGAATGGATTTGCAACAGCACGTAAAGAAAAAGATATTATACTCATAGTTTGTGCTTCAGCGACATATTGGATGATGAATAATATTGTTAATGCAAAAGGAGGGCTTCATAATAGGTTGACTGGGCAAATCCACTTAAAGCCATTCACATTAAACGAATGTGAAGAGTTTTTAAACGAACGAAAAATCAAATTTACAAGACATCAAATTCTGCAAAGTTACATGATTCTAGGAGGAGTTCCATATTATTGGAGTCTGTTAAAGAAAGGGAAAAGCTTGGCTCAGAATGTTGATGATTTATTCTTTGTAGACAATGCCCCATTAAAAAACGAATACGATAATTTATATAAGGCTTTATTTAACAAGCCAAATCATTATATAAAGATCGTTAGGGTGTTAAGCAATGATAACAAAGGGTTAACAAGGGACGAAATATCTAAAAAGACAGGGATTTCAAGCTCTGGAAGGCTCACACAGAAACTAAAGGAGTTGGAAGACTGTGGATTTATTAGAAAATATATTCCTTTTGGCTTCAAAGAAAAAAATAGCCTATATCAGCTTATGGATAACTTTACGCTCTTTTATTATCAGTTTATAGAAAATAATACATATGATGAAAACTTTTGGAAAAATCAAATAAACACCCCCAAAATAAATGCATGGAGTGGTATAGCTTTTGAAAAAGTGTGCCTTGAGCACATTCCTCAAATCAAAAAGGCTTTAGGGATATCTGGAGTGCAAACGACGGTTAATTCCTGGCAATGTAAATCTGACCTCGACAGTGGATTGTTTGGCTCTCAGATTGATTTACTAATTGTTAGAAGAGATCAAGTGATTAATTTATGTGAAATGAAATATTCAGAAAATAACTACATCGTTAACCAAGGATTTGTTAAAGATCAAAAGAGAAAAATATCAGATCTTATTACAAAAACAAAAACGAAATATGCAATCCACTCTACGTTAATCACTACTTATGGCGTGGAGGATAATGCGTATAGTGACGAGCTACAGGCCATCATCACAAGTGAAGACCTGTTTGCATAATCTAGCATAAGCCGGCATATCACGGCATTAATAATTCGCTTTGATTCCATGTGGTAGGCAAGCACTGATAAAGCGATAATTAGAATTGAAATAAATATTATTAGTATTCTGCTAATACTTGTTCATAATGATACTGTTTTTTTAACATAATTACTACTTTTGTTGCTTCCAAATCCAATCTGCAACTTCTTTGCTCATTCCTACTTCTTTAAAGATTGTGTGGCCTTCACCTTCGTATGTTGTTAAAGTGACGTTATCGTTTGCTCCAACAGCTTTTAAAGCTTCATACATCTTTAAACTGCCTTCATATGGAACAAGCGTGTCTGCTGTGCCGTGATGAATCCAAAGAGGAATATTTTTTATGATATCTACTTTATTTAAATCACCACAGCCTGCTACCACAACAGCACAAGCCCATTTATCTTCATAGCGACATATTAAGTCATAGCACGCAAAACCACCCATTGAGTTTCCAAATAGATAAAAGCGATTATTATCACATGACAATTTATCTGTCCAATAATCAAAGATATTTAAAGCCTCTTGTAGACAATAAGATATCTCTGTTTGAAGAATATAATTTCCTGCTGTATGATCAGCTTCCACCCATTGCATAGTTTTATCACATTGTGGGGCAATCATAATAATATCTTTTTGTTCATCATTTGAAATAAAGGTATTACATATTTGTGCATTTTGAAATTGTGAGAAATTATCAGTTCCTCTTGAACCATTGCCATGTAAAAAGAATAAAACCGGATATTCTTTATCTTGCGAATAATTTTCTGGAAGATAAATTTGATAAGGTATGCCAAATTGTTCAATGTCTTTCTTTAATGAATCATTCCAGCCTGCTTCAAGGCCATATGTAATATTATCCACTTCTATGCCTCCATCTTCTTGTTTATTAATAGGTGGCTTTTTATTATTGCCATTATTATTTGTTGAACAAGCTACCATTAATAAACAAAATAAAACTATAATTATTTTTCTCATATTTGAAAACCTTTTCTATATATAATTAAAAAATTCTTTTATTTGTATCAATATATTTTAATATCAGATTTCTAAAATCATGAAAAAGATAATGCTTATCATATGGAACATTATCACTTGACACTCCTATCATCTTTTCTTCTTTTTTTAATTTCATGACTAATCTTCCACCAGCCATGCATTGAGAAATCTTGCCTTCATAGTTAGCTATTTTTTCTTTTTTAAAAAATTCTATTAATTCATTCTTACAATTGATATCAGTTAAATAAGCTTCATGAACATATGAAGTGTATTCATATTTTTTATAATGATGTATTTCATAGATATCGTCTTTTTGATATAAACAATATTCTTCATAGCCATCACCACCTACCGTAGCTATTGTTGCATTATAGCTATCAGCAATCAAAACATATCCTTTGTCTTCGGGCTTATATTCTAATTCATTAACTGTATCTGCAATTACAACAGCCTTGCCATTCATATCAACAACTTGATGAGTATCGTTATTCATAATTCAATTTTAGCATGATAGTAATAAAAGCGTTTATCTTACTTTATTAATAAAACGACAGGGCATATTTTATGCCTTGTCGTTTTTATCTTTTGTTCACAAAATTCGAATCTTGATTATTTCTTTTTATTTCGGAAATGTTTATAAGCCTTATATGCACCAAAGATTATTAGCACAACAATGATAATCACCCAAATATTATAGACAACATCAATTACAAAATCACCAACTTCATTTATAAAACTATTCCAACCGTTCACAAAACTGTTTCCCAGTCTTGTGAAGAAATTCTCGCTAGTTTCGGTATATGCTTTTGTTTCTGTAATTGTAATATTCAATGTTGAATAAGCTACTAATAAATCATAATTCTTTAGTTGTGTTTCAATATAATCGATTTGATAACGAATATCACTTAATCTTGATTCAATAGACATTAAATCTTCAATTGATTTTGCTTCTTTATAAAATTCTAAGACTTTTTCTTCTTGTGCTTTAAGTGAAGTCAATTTTGCATCTAAATCGCTATATGTATCTGTAATATCCTTTGTATTTTCATGATAATAAGTGATATTGCCATCATTCCCTATGCCACCAATAAAGTTTTGATAATTATCAGCAGGAATCCTTATTGTTGCATTATAGATGCGATTTACACCTCTAGTATTAATTGAAGAATCTTGTATATAAGCATCATTATTATTAATTGCATCATTTAAATTAGTTAAGGCTTTGTCTAGATCCATCGTTTCTAAATTCATATCACCAGTAACAATTAATTTTTTATTTATATTAATACTTTCTCTAGCTGATGAATCCTTGGTTTCAAAATCATAATAAGATGTATCGCTACTATTTTCATAATAACTTTCTTGAACATAATTAGCCGTCTTATTATAATAATCGCCACCAGCATTGCCACCTCTTAGTATATTAGGAACTATCGTAATTATTAAACATAGAGCCAATGCTCCAACTACGAATTTTCCTAGCATCATAATATTAAATGGCTTTAATTCTTTTTTATTATGAGCCTCGACAATGTATTCATCCTTTATTTCACCAATAGCATCGATTATTTTTTCACTCTTCATTCCAAAACACCCTTTCCAATTAAATAATCTTTTAATCTATCTCTTGTTCTTTTTAACATCATTTTTACTTTACTTGGAGTAAAAGAAAATCTAAAAGCAATTTCATCAATACTTTCAAAATAAAAATAGCGACAAACAAATACTTTTCTTTCATCAACTTTTAATGTTTCTAAAAATGTATTAATTGCTTCACTAAGTTCTTTTAAAGCTAACTCTTCTTTTATAGAAGAATTGCTTGGAATGCATTCTTCAAGTTCATCAAAAGATAATGCAGCCTCACCATTGCCCCTTTTAATAGCATTCTTCTCACGCCATTTATTTAAAGATAGACGACGTGTAATCTTACCTAAAAATGTTGATAAAACATTTGGATGATGTGGTGGTATTGCATTCCACGCTCCTAAATATGTATCATTGACACATTCTTGAGCATCTTCATTGTTGTATAGAATATTGTTGGCAATTGTATAACAATAATTTCCATATTTTTTAGAAGTTTCTTTAATTGCCTCTTCATTTCTTTGCCAGTATAATTCAACAATTTCTAAATCTTCCATGGCTCCTCCTTTCAATAATCTACTAACCATTTAAGTGTTTTGGTCACATTTTTATTTTCGCATATTTTATTGTTATTATTAATATGTGAACAAGGAAACATTTTTTAAACATTATCCTAAAAGAAAAGATGATTCAAATAAGTTTGATAATGGAAGGATATTAATAATTGGCGGATCTTATGGAATGGCTGGATCATGTATCTTTAATATTATTGGGGCAAATTCTGTTGGCAGCAGTTATATTGATGTCTATTTACCAAAAGATATCTATCCAATAGTTGCGTCTAATCAAATTGGTGCAATTTATCATCCAAATGTTTTTGATGATAATTCATTTATTGATTTAGATGCTTTTAAAAAGGCTAAAGCTATTGCCTTTGGCTCTGGTCTAAGCAATCTTATAGATAAAGAAAAATATTTAGAATTATTATTAAAAGAAGCTAGAGTTCCTTTAATAATTGATGCTGAAGGTTTAAATATCATAAGCAATCATAATAATTTATTAAAACTAAATGACAATATTATTCTTACACCGCATTTAGGCGAATTTATGCGCTTAACTAAACTATCAAAGGAAGAAATTGAAAATAATAAAGAAGAAATTGCCATCAATTATGCAAAAAGAAATAATGTAATTTTAATTCTTAAAGGACCGCACACTTTAGTTATTGATAATAATGGAAACCTTTATAAAAATGATAGTGGTAATTCTATATTGGCTAGAGCTGGTTCTGGTGATATATTGACTGGTATGATTACTGGTTTATGTGCTTTGTATGATAATTATTATGATGCTTGTATTGATGCGGTATGGCTACATGGTCACTTAGCTGATAACGCATTAAAGTATTATTCAAAAGAAGTATTTGATTTAAGCATTTATCAATTTTTGGCAAATCAATTCTTTATGAATAATTAAAAAATATCTAAAACAGAAGCTAAATCAATAAGCTTCTTTTTATTGATGATTGTATAAACAAATTTATCTTTCTTTAATATTTTATTAATGACAAAATCATTCATAACTTTTTCTAAATGACGATATGATACGCCTAAGCTTTCAGCAATAATTGTCTTCTTTAAATTAATTTCATTATTGATTTGATTGTCTAATAGAAATTCAGCAAGTCTATTTTCAAGGGGAAAAGAATTAACCTGAGTGAGTTTAATTGCATGTCTTCTTTCTTTTTCAATTAATAATTCACAAAGACTTAATAAGAAATTAGCATTATTTAATAATCTCTTTTTACATTTTTCATATGGCAAAGCTAGCAATTTTGACTTTTCAATTGTCTCTACACTAAAAGAGTCATCTTCACTTATTAATTCAATTTCTCCCACAAGATCAGGTGCTTCAATTGCATTAATCACAAATAACTTTCCATTTCCATTAATCGCTGTAACACGACATCTTCCTTCAACTAAAAAATATAATGTTGTAGATTCATCACCTTGATATATCAATGTTTCATTTGCTTTAGTTTCAACTAAATAAACATCATCATCAAAATGATCAGAGAAATATTTTTTATATACTGGATGTTTTAAATATTTTTGAATTAGTTTTTTATCGTGTATTTTCTGCATATTTATGAAATAGGATATATATCCTATTTTTCTTAATTAAATAATACTATGATTTAAATGAAAGAGGGACATAAAAATGAAAAGAAAAATGATTCTTGATTGTGATACTGGACATGATGACGCTATTGCGTTAATGGTTGCTTCAAAACATCCAAATATTGATTTATTGGGTGTAACTGTTGTAGCTGGAAATCAAACACTTCCTAAAACATTGAAAAATACTTTAAATGTATGTGATCATTTAGGACTTGATGTACCTGTATATGCAGGAATGAGTTTACCGCTTGTTAGAAAACAATATGTAGCTGATGATGTTCATGGCGAAAGTGGACTTGATGGCCCGGTCTTTGGCCCATGTAATAAGAAAGCAGAAGATAAACATGCTGTTTTATATTTAATTGAAACATTAATGAATAGTGATGGTGACATTACACTTGTTCCTGTTGGACCACTCACAAATATTGCTATGGCTATAAGGCTTGAGCCAAGAATTGTCGATAAAATTCAAGAAATCGTTTTAATGGGTGGCGCTATTAATTTAGGAAATGCTACACCTGCTGCTGAATTCAATATCTATGCTGATCCTGAGGCTGCACAAATAGTTTTCTCAAGCGGTGTAAAAATCACCATGATGGGCTTAGACTTAACAAATACCGTTTTAGCTAATATGCAAATAATTGAAAGAATGGAAGCTCTTGGTAATAAGGCTGGTAAATTATTTGGTGATATTATGCGTTTTACATTTAAATCACAAGCTGTAAATGGTCTTGAAGCTGGACCTGTACATGATGTAACTGCGGTAACATATTTAATTGCTCCTGAAATATATAAAACAAAAGATATGTTTGTTGAAGTAGATACAAATATTTATGGGCCAAGTTATGGTAGAACACTTTGTGATTTTAATAATCGCTATCATAAAAAAGCTAACGCTACTATTGGTTTGAGTCTTGATTTAGATGCTTTCTGGAATATTGTCGAAGATACTTTAAGAAAACATAATTAGATTATTTTTGTTGAAACTTAAAATAAAAGATATAAAATAAATTTGAAAATGATGAGAGGAATCTGAGCTATGAAATATTTTAATAATATGTGTTGTTGTTGCAGTTTGATTAATAATAAGCCCGGATTAGTTTTCTAGGATTTTTAAGTAAAATTAAACTAGTAGCAATAATCCGAGCGTGCTCGGATTTTTTATTACATCATTTTAGAAAGAGGAAAATATGAACATTAAAAGAAGTAGTCTTGAACTTATTGGTAATACTCCATTATTGGAACTAAGTCATTTAGAAAAAGAATTTAATTTAAAAGCTAAATTACTAGGAAAACTTGAATATTTAAATTTAACAGGCTCTGTTAAAGATCGCATAGCAAAGGCAATGATTGAAGATGCAGAAGAAAAAGGCATTTTAAAAGATGGTTCAACAATTATTGAACCCACAAGTGGTAATACAGGAATTGGTTTAGCATCGGTAGGAACTGCTAAAGGTTATCGTGTAATAATTGTCATGCCCGAAACATTTTCAATTGAAAGAAGAAAACTTATTAAGGCATATGGTGCAGAAATTGTTTTATCAAATGGCAGCGAAGGCATGAAGGGTGCTATCGCTAAGGCAAAAGAATTAGCTGCCCAAATTCCAAATAGTTTTATTCCTAGTCAATTTGATAATCCCGCAAATCCTAGAGCTCACTATTTAACTACTGCTAAGGAAATATGGAGTGACACTGATGGAAAAGTAGATATCTTAGTAGCTGGTGTGGGCACTGGGGGTACAATAACAGGCGTTGGAAAATATTTAAAAGAAAAAAATCCTAATATTAAAGTTGTGGCAGTTGAGCCTGATTCATCAGCTGTCTTATCTGGTGATAAAGCTGGTCCTCATAAAATTCAAGGCATTGGTGCAGGTTTCATACCTAATACTTTAGATATTAATATCATTGATGAAATAATTCGTATCAAAAATGAAGAAGCTTTAACTACTGGTGCTCTTGTAGGTAAAAAAGAAGGTGTTTTAGTTGGTATATCAGCTGGTGCAGCAGTATCAGCAGCAATTAAACTCGCAAATAGACCAGAAAATAAAGATAAGAATATTGTTGTGATTCTTCCTGATTCCGGTGATCGTTATCTATCAACAGCATTATTTGGTGAAGAAAATGCATAATTTAATAATTGAAAAAATAGAAAATGAAAGATTAAATTTAGGCAATAGTATTGATAGAGATAAAGTCCTATCTGTTTTCACATTAATACTTAGTTTATTTTATCCAGAAGTTTATAAAACAAAATATGAGAAGAATATAGATAAAATAAATGAAATCGAAAACATCTTAGATGAAAAAATAAAAAAAGAAGATGTCACTTCTTTCTTAAATAAACTACCAACTATTTTTTCATTATTGAATAAAGACTTAAAAGCTACATATGATGGTGATCCAGCCGCAACATCCTACGAAGAAATAATAACAACTTATCCTGGTTTTTATGCGACTATCGCCCATCGTATTGCCCATGAATTTTATAAACTTAAATATTTTGTTGTCGCAAGAATAATTGCAGAACACGCTCATTTTAAAACTGGTATTGATATACATCCTGGAGCTAAGATTGGTGAAGCATTTTGTATAGATCATGGAACAGGTGTCGTTATTGGTGAGACAGCTGAAGTTGGTGATAATGTGCGTCTATATCAAGGCGTAACGCTTGGCACAAGAAGTTTTCTAAAAGATGATGCTGGACGATTATTAAGGAATTATAAAAGACATCCAAGCGTTGGTAATAATGTTATTATTTACGCAAACGCTTCAATACTTGGTGGTGATACTTATATTGGTGATAATTCAACAATCGGATCTAACGCATGGATTGATAAATCAATTCCAGCTAATTCTAAAATTAAAAATATATCTGGTGGTATTTAAAAAATGTGAATCTACCATAAGCTAAAGACTTGTGGGAGGTTCACTTTTTAAATTACTCCCTCAGAAATCATAGTTTTCGCAACTTTTTCAAACGCTGCAATATTTGCACCTTTAACTAAATCATATCCAAGATTATATCTTTCAGCAGCTTCAACAGATTCATCATGAATCTTTTTCATTATTTCTTGAAGCTTGTTGTCAACTTCTTCCTTAGTCCATGAATAGCGGATGCTATTTTGTGACATTTCAAGTGCCGATACCGCAACGCCTCCTGCATTAGCGGCTTTGGCAGGTCCAACAATTACACCATTTTGTTGTAAATATTCAATGGCTTCGTTGGTTGCTGGCATATTTGCACCTTCAAAATAGTATTTGCAACCACCTTCAACTATCATCTTAGCTTCAGATACATCTATTTCATTTTGGGTAGCACATGGAATATAAATGTCGCCTTTAAGCTCCCAAGGTTTTCTTCCTTCAAAAAACTTGCATCCATATTTATCAGCGTACATCTTAACATCTCTATTTTTATTAGCTCTAAGTTCTAATAAATAATTAACTTTATCGCCACATATGCCATCTGGATCATAAACATAACCATTGTGTCCTGAAATGGAAATGACTTTGCCACCTAATTCATTAATTTTCTTAATACATCCCCAAGTCACATTTCCATATCCAGATAAAACAAATGTTTTGCCTTGAATTACATCTTTTTGATGATTTAATACTTCTCTTGCATAATATAAAACACCATAACCCGCTGCTTCAGGTCTAATTAATGAGCCACCATAATTAATTCCTTTGCCTGTAATTACGCCATTTTCATAGACACCTTTAATACGCTTATATTGGCCAAATAAATAAGCTATTTCTTTTTCTGACACCCCTATATCACCAGCTGGAATATCCAAAGATGGTCCAATATAACGATATAGTTCAGTCATATATGATTGACAAAAACGCATGATTTCATTATCACTTTTGCCATGAGGATCAAAGTCACAACCGCCTTTAGCACCGCCAATTGGTAAAGTAGTAAGTGCGTTTTTAAAAGTTTGTTCAAAGCCTAAAAATTTTAGTACATCGAGGTTGACTGAGCTAGAAAAACGTAGGCCACCTTTATATGGGCCAATAGCACTATTGAATTGTACACGATAGCCTTTATTGACATGCACTTTTCCATCATCACCAAGCCATGGCACTCTAAATTGAAATACTCTTTCTGGTTCAACTAGTCTTTCAAGTAAAGCGTTTGCTTCATATTCTGGATGAGCATCAATAACCGGTCTAACAGAATCTAGAAATTTCTTTACAGATTGTAAAAAATAATCTTCATGAGGATTTCTTCTACTTGTTTCTTCTAATACTCTTTCAATATACATAAACTTACCTTGTTCTTTCTATGCCAATTTGTTTTGCGACAATTATTTCCCTTAAATTTTCTTTTCCTTCTACACATGTTTGAAGAGTCAACAATTTATCTTCCTTGGTGATTTCAACACCTGTGTCATAGAATGCTGCATCATATGCGTTCTTAATATATTCATCAAAATAATCATCAGGATAATTAGGATAATAATAAACATAGCCAGGATATGTGTAACGAACACCATCTTCTACATATGTATCAATATAAAAGACAATGCCTATTTCGTAAGTTCGAATTTCGCTTTCTAATTGGAGTGTAATATATTTGTTATCTTCATAATTCTTTTCATCAATTAATTTTTCTAATGGTGTAAATTTATGAGTACCACTTGGTTCATACGAATGATAAACATAATGCCCATAAATAATTAGATTTTGATCATCTAAATAGTTATTTGAATCAAGAAAGATGCTACCTTCTTCATCATAATTCATGGTATACCAGTCTTTTCTTAAATAAGTATCATTGCTCTTTCCTTGAACAAATGGCAAATCTACTAAATTACCAACTTTAATAAACCCACGAAAATCATGTGTAATATGATAGTTTTCATCAAATGCCGCATTAAGAACTTTATATTCTTCTAATCTTGCTTCATCAACTTCTGTTATTTCTTCTTGCTTGTCTTTATGGGGCTCAATTGTAATTTCTTTATTAGGCTTGTTTTGACATGAGCATAAAGCCAATAACATGCAAATTAACAATAAAAACTTCTTCATATGTTGATTTTAACACATATAGAATATTTTAGAATAATGATGAACGCTTATGTTAAGATTTTTTGATTTTGTCACCTTTTGATTTTTTGAAAATGTCACCACCCATTTTTTTGTCTCTTGTATAGTAATTACAGGAGGTTTTTATATTTATGTATAAGATTTTGAGTAAAGAAAAGACTTTATCCCTTC